>JASFVN010000265.1:0-6345 GCA_050049805.1 Gemmatimonadota bacterium | reverse complement strand
CGGCTCCATCTCACGCTCGGTCGAGGCGACTTCCCTCGTGACCCGGTCGGCTTACCGCACGCCCCCTCTCCGCACCTTCTTTTCCCGATCTTCCTGCCGGCCCCGCCGGATCAACTCTTGGTGACGGCTCCCTCTGGTAACGCTCCTGTCTGCAAATAGCGCCACAACTCCACCAGAAGCTTCCTGGCCAACGCTACGATCCCAATTCGTCTCAATCGGCTACTCCCCCCGCCCCACTTCTCCTGGTACCATCGGCTCAGGGCACTACCCGGCTGATACCGGAGCCAACCCCAGGCGATCTCGATGGCCATGGCCCGCACGTGGCGGTTGCCCGCCTTGTCGATGCCCTGCTCCTGATTCTGCTCCCCGCTCTGGTTCGGTGTCGGCGCAAGCCCCGCCAATCCTCCCACCTCCCGCCGATTCCGGAAGTTCCGCCACCCGAAGAACTCCGCCACGAAGAGCCAACTGCTGTTGTGACCAATACCCCGCACCGCCTGAAGCTGCCGCACCATCTCCACCGCCGGGTCTTTTGAACTCTTGAGGAGGGCTCGGCGCTCCGCCTCCACCTCTCGGATCTGCTCATTTAGCCACTGAACCTTCGCCCAATCTCGCTTCAACCGGCCTCTGAGATGACCCCCGAGCCGCTGTCCGTCCCAGATCTCCATCGAGTCCAAGACCGCCTCGAAGCCTGACCGCAACTCCACCTCCAGCACACCTTGCCCGGCCAAGTGGCCTTTGATCCGGTTCGTCATCCGGGTCCGGTCCGCCTTCAGCGTCTCCAGTTCCCGGTGAAGGTGCCGTGCATCCTCCGCTTCCGGACTTGGCACGTGGACCACACTCCACACCTTCTTCTCTCCACCCCAGTACCGGATCAAAAGGCGAAGGAGCGCTCCCAGGTCCAGTCGATCCGTCTTCCGCCGCTTCACTCTCCGCTTCACCTCGACGCTCGCCGAATCCACCACGTGGCTTTCCACACCCACGGACTTCAGGAACCGATGGATCCAGAACCCGTCCCGTCCCGCCTTGTAGCAGCACACGACCTGGGCATCCTTCCTGAGACCGAACCGCCGCCGGGCCCGCCTGATTTCGTCCTTCAGGCCGTGGATGCTCCCGGCTTTCACCGTCCGCTCCCGCGGGCGCTTTCCCATGCCGGTCGCAAAACGCAGCTTCCAGTCCCGCCGCCCCAACTCAAGCGCCAGATAAAGAACTCTGGTATCTTCCCCACTGCGGGCCGTCTCTGCCTTGTTCATGGCTCCTCCCTGGTTGATGTGATCTTGCAACGAGGAGCTTCGCAGGGGCGGCCCGTTACCGCCCCATCTCTTCAGGCCTTTTCATAGAATCTCACGCTTATCAGGCCCCTCTCTAATGGGCCAAATCCCGGCATTTTGCCGTACTTTCACGGGTAGGACGCACCATCTGCCGTAGTTGCCCCCGAATCATGCCGGAATACGTCGGGATTTACCGACACAATAACCGGCCCAAATCGACAGCGAAGTCGGCCATTACACTCCCAATTGGAAGCCCCTTCTTCGAGAGCTAGAGGTTGGGCGGAGGGCTTACAAGCCTTACAGCGGCGCCTCAGTGCTCCACTTCGTCGGCATACTCTTCGAGCAGGGCCTGGAAGCGGGGATCCTCACGAACCGGGTCGTACCTCCAGTCCACGTCCACTGTCTTCACGCTAAGGTAGGAAGGCTCAGAAAGTAGAGATTCGAGCACTTCGATCACTCGGTCCACCGCCCCCGCCTGGGCCAGGATCTGGGCAACCACCTGCCCCACCTCAGCCCATTCGAAGGGATGGCCCCGGTTGGGTGCGGCAAGGCGGTCGGCTGCCTGGATCGCATCTTCTGTCCTTCCCAACCCTGCATAGGCAAAGCCGAGACCGGCCGGGACTCGCTCATCCTCCGGACGGCCCTCCGCGTGGGCTTCTAGGATCACCTTGGCCGAATCGAAGGCGGCCCTGGTCGCGCCGTTCGCACCCTTCATCTGATGGGCCCAACCCGACAATTGGGACCGAGCATAGAGAAAGTAGATATCGTCCAGCCAGAGTTGGTTCGCCTCCCCCCAGAGCAGGCCCAGAGCGGCATCCGGATCCCGATCGAGGAGGTGAAACTCGACCTGTTATTCCAACGGCATACCCGGGGTGCGGGTCACCGCCGCCCGCAGGGTGTCAATCGTTCCTTCCCACGCCAGATGAATCCTTCCTTTGTTGAAGGCCGTCTTCCACAAGCCGGGGGACAAGGTTAGGGCCCGGGCGTGCGCAGTGGAGGCCTCTGCATACCTGCGACTGGCCCAGAGGATCAGGCCCAGGATGTCGCCATACCAATCGGCCCGAAGGGGGCTCTGGGAAATGGCTCGCCTGGCAGAAGCCACGGCTTCCGTCCACTGCCCGAGGCGCCGCTGTGCCGCAGCGACATACATCTGAATCGTGGCCTCACTCGGCATCCCTTCCAAGCCCTGGTCGAACTCCTCCAGGGCCTTCTGGTAATCCTTATTGACGTAGTGGACATACCCCATGGCGAACCGAGCCTGGGGGAGGTTCGGCTGAAGTCGGATTGCCTCTTCGGCGGCTTCCCGCTGGGCAGACAATCGAGATTGCGATCTATCACGCCCAAGAAAGTAGAATCTTCCGTGGAGCGCCGATAACGTGGCATGTGCGAGGGCAAAGTCCGGATCCAGCGTAATTGCGTCTTGGAGAAGCCTATCAGCCTCCGTAAGGGCACCCCAGTCAATTCCAGGGCTCAACCCGCGTTCCTGGGCCGCTCTAGCCTGTAGATACAGCTGAAATGCTATCTCGTCATCGGTGTGGTGGGCAGCAAGGCGCACTTCTTCATCGGGAGCAATCTCCACTTCGAGCTCAGCGGTTATCTGCCGGGCCAGCTCGGCCTGGAGGGAGATGACTTCTTCAGGTCTGTAGGGGCTGTCAAAAGAGTTGGACGAAATGTCGTGGCCGGTCATAGCATCCATGATCTGCACAAGGATTCGAACCTGGCCACCCCCCACTCGGGCATTCCCATCAACGATGTAGTCCACGCCATCCAAGGCTTCACTGATCTCCGGCATGGAGGGCCGCTCGTTTCGGACCCTAAACCGCTCGACCGAGGAGCCGGCGATCACCTCCAAAGCCGAAATCTGAGCCAGCTTGTCCCTCAATTCCGCATTGACGCCGGCGGCGAAGAAGGCATCCCCCGAGTTGGGACTCAGATCCTCGAACGGGAGTAAGGCGATGCGGATGCGACCACTGTCTTCTGTCGGGGCTGTTGCCCTTTCGGCCGTGGAATCGGTGCCGTCCCCCTCCCCTCCGATCCTTGTAAGGGCCACTCCGGCAACGACGAGCAGCGTCGCAACCAGTAGGAGTTCGACGCCGCCGACCTTCTGTCTCCCCTTCTCACCATGGTACCAAGCCAGGACGAGGGTCAGGAGGAAGCCTACGACGAGGAGGACGTGCACAGCCCGTACCGCGGCCACCGGGATGTCCCAAGCTTCCAGAGCCGTGCCGGTGCCTTCGTAGATCACCCACGCACCCGCCAAATACGCGAGCGCCCACTGCACGAGCTTCCGCTCTTTCAGACGTTGGAGGAGGGAGGGAGGGGGCATGCGTTTCTAGTCTACCGAGATTCCAAAAGGTCAGCTCGCCCAAGCCGGCGAATCCGCTCCCGACACCTCCTTACCAGCGGAGTGTCTCCGAGGGCTTCCGCAGCATGGAGTCGGAGTTCCAGCGCGCGAGGTAGGAAGATCAGGTCTGTCTCTGTTCGTGCGGGTGCATCGAAGTTCGCGGTGAGGCGGATGACCTCCTCGTATCCCCCCCGGGAGAAGAGGATCTCCGCAAGCAAGATGTGCTCTCCCCCAAGCATCTCCCAGACGTAGGGCGGTTCCCGCCACCTCTTGGTGGGCACCAGCTGCCGTAACAGCGCCAACGCGCGCAGGGTATCCCCTCGTGCCAAAGCGGACCGTGCCGCCAGCGTCTCTGCCAGCAGCCTTTCGGTCCGATCTCCCGAAATGCTGGCCCTCAACGCCAGCGTATCCGCGAGGGCCTGGGCACGCGCCGCATCGCCGCGTTCGGCCAGGAAGGAACCCAGGAACCAGATGCCGATGGAGAAGAGGTCACCTCTTCGTAGCGGCTCAGTGAAGGCAGGCAGGGCGTTGTCGGCCAGCTCGCCCACATCCACACCTGCGGCGGCGTCGAGGAGGGCGAAGTCTCCGGTATAAGCGGAGAACTCGTCGCTGGACCTCAATAGTCCGAACGCCTCCTCGGTCCGTCCTTCCGCGACCAGAAGGCTGTGTAGCCCGATGTGTGCCGTGAAGCGTCGAGCGACGCTCTCATCGAGCGAAGCCGTATCGTGGTTGATCAACGCCCACCACGCCGCCCGGGCACAATCGGACTGAAGGGCGCCCACAGCGGCGAAATCGGCCGCTCTGTACACGGCATCGGCGTCCTCTCGCACGGCGCCCTCCCAGTCCACATAATTCGGCGCTTCGACACATCGGGTCATCATCTCGGCCGATGCCAGGAGCCCGGAGTCGGGCTGGGCCTCTCGGTACTGCTGCAAGTAATCCTTGGCTTGGGCGATCTCCCCCTTGAGAAGTGCAAACTGAATGAGCTGCCAGAGGACGGGCGTGAAATCTGGGTCCCGCTCATGGACCTCTCGGAACGCGGCTTCGGCCAAAGAATCCAGAGGCGAGCGACCGGGAAGGAGATACGTGTACACCTCGCCCAGTTTCGCCCTTGCTTCTAGCCATTCCGGCGCGATGAAGAGGGCCCGCTCGATGCTGGCCACTGCCTCGTCGGCCCGACCCTCCATATAGTGGTCCAGCCCTTCGGCCAAGTGCACGAACCGTGGGGAAAGCAGCGCTGATCTTTCTCGAATCACGCTGAGGAATTCCTCAGCTTCCGCTGTCTGCCCCTTCCACTGCACTGCCAAGATTCCCTTTATCCCCGCCAACGCGAAGGCGGAATCTGCCCCCACTGCGCTTCTATACTGCTCCAACGCATTTTCGAACTGAGATCTTCGGTAGAGGCGCTCCCCCTCGAGGAAGTGTCGGACCGCCACAGAAGTGTCACTGGGAGAAACGATATGGACCGAGTCGGTATTCGCTGGAAGCACCCTGAGGATTTCCCGGGCCGCGTCCTCGCTTACCTTCTTGGTCCATCCATCTTCGTCCAAGCCACCCGCGCTTCCGCGGGCAAGTACTGAGTCGCTCGCCACGTCGAGAAGATCGATGAGGATATGAACCGAATCGGCGACGTGGGAGATCCTCCCTCGGACGAGGAACCCAGCTCCTTGGGCCATGGCATTACGGCGGGTGTCAGCCGGAACCAGACTTCCTAGGCCCGCCTGCTGTACCCGGTTCAGCGCATACCAGCCATCTATCCATTGGATGTTCGCTGATGTCTCCAGCACATACCCGATCCAGGTGGCCGCATCCTCGCCGTCAGGTGATTGCATCCTGCCGGATTCCTCCAACGGGTAAACCACAACCCGGCGGGGGTCCAGCGGCATGTCCGGAGGGGAAGCAAGCCGGAGCGTCAACGCGACGGCCACCGCTACGGCGCCGGGGACTGCCAACGCTGCCAGAATCTTGGTAGCGCGGGGAATAGACTGCCAGTTGGCGGCAGCCTCCACTGACGGGGGTCCAGCTGCCCGTTGGATTCCCTCGGATGTGATGTCGAAGAACCAGGCCAGGAGGAGGGCGACAGGGAAGCCAAGCAGGGCCAGAACCACCACGAATGTGACGGTCCACTCCGGCAGTAAGAGCCTCGGGAGGATGTCGTTGGCGGCACCAGCCAGCGCAGCCCCCACGACGGCGTACACAACGGCCACGCGAGTGACCTTTCGCCGCTTCAACTCAGCCAGAAACACCGAGAGCTTGGACGCCACCTTCATGGCTCCGGTGAGAGTCGACTGCCCGTGCCAGCCCAGTCAGCCACCAGGAAGCATAATGATGATACGGTTAAGGAATGAGCAAGCAGGAAAAGAGGCAGCGGGGTTGGTCGCCAGAGCCCATAGCTGATCAGATCTCTGGATCCGATTGGTCGCAACCAACGCGGGAGCCCTTGCGCAGGCCTACCCAGCGTGCGTAGGGGAACCGGGCCTTCGACCTTCATCCGGAATCGGCGGCCTCACGCCTATCCGGCGTGCGCTAAGCCGGCCTTGTAGCCCTCTGACCAGGTGAGCGCCTACAATTCAGCTACACTTCACGGTCCCCTATCGCGCAGCGCCCCCCAGCAGGTCCGGAAGCACCCAGTACTCATCCCAACCCACGGTCTGACTGACGGTGAGCCACCTACCGTCGGGAGACCACCCCTTGAACTCTGGTTCGTCAAGCCCAGCGAATGCTTCTATCTCG
>JASFVN010000042.1:0-22685 GCA_050049805.1 Gemmatimonadota bacterium | reverse complement strand
GATTTCGTGAAGACAGCTCTTCCACTCCCCTTCCGAAAGCCCGGGCCCCGGCATGTCGAATCGGAACTGATGGCTCCCCTCGCCTTCCTCTCGGACCATGAGGTTTTCCCGGGTCCACTCCTCCGTCGGCAGCGTGCGGCACTCCACACCCTCCCTCTCCAGGAGGCTCTCGAGCATGGCCCCCGTGGGTCCCCCGGCCATGAGAACGGCCAGGGACTCCTGCCCCAGGCGGCGCAGCGCCCTGGATACGTTGAGGCCACCGCCTCCGGGTTCCCGGCGGGGTTGGCTGCACCGGAGCTTCCGCTCCGGCAGGACCCGAGGAGCGACGGTGGATTTGTCCACGGCAGGGTTCATGGTGACTGTCACGATTCGAGGCATGGTCCCTTCCTCCTCGGGTGAAGTTGCGTTTCCGAACGACCTACGAAGCCTCCCGGTGCCCATCGCCCATCAGGAAGAGAGTCTGGGTGGGATAAGCGAACTCGATGCCCCGGGCCTCGAAGCTCTCGTGGATCTTCAGGTTGATGGCCTGCTGGCAGTCCATGTACTGGTTGTAGTCCGGGCTCAGAACGTAGTAGACCGTCTCGAAGGTCAGGGCGAAGTCGCCATAGGACTGGAAGTGGGCCCGATCGAAGCGAACTTGCTCCTCGCCCAGAGTCTCCACCGCCTCCCGGAGGAGGTCCGGAATCTTCGCCAGCTTCTCCCGGGGTGTCTGGTAGGTCACACCGATCTTGAAAGGGACCCTCCGCTCGTACATCCGACCGTAGTTCCGCACCCTGCTTCCCAGGAGGTCCCCGTTGGAGAAGATCAGCTGTTCACCGGACAGGCTCCTGAGCCGGGTAGTCTTTATCCCGATCTGCTCCACGCTTCCGAGATGCTCACCTACGATGAGGAAATCTCCTAGAACGAACGGCTTGTCGATGACAATGGACAAGGAGGCGAACACATCTCCCAGCACGTTCTGGGCGGCAAGCGCCACGGCGATCCCTCCGATACCAAGCCCTGCCACCAGGGCCGTGACGTCCACGCCCACGTTCTCCAGGGAGAGGAGCAGGACCAGAGACCAGATCACCAGGCGGGCGAGAATCGCCAGAAGGTTCATGGACATGACTCCCGCCGCGTCCTCCTCCAGGCGCTCTTCCCGATACGTGGCCACCCACGCTCCGACCGCCCCGTTCAGCCATAAGCCCACCTGGAGGATGAAAGCGATGGCTGCTGCCGCCTTGAGGACATCCATGACGTCGCTGGGGAGTGTGAGGGGTATGGCGCCCACGAGGAGGGCGAACACGAGCAGAACCAGAGATTTGGTTTTCTGAAAGGCGGCGCTGAGAATGTCGTCCCACCTGTTCTTGGTACGCTCGGAAAGGCGGGCGAACCTCCCGCCTGCCATCGAAACCGCTACTCGCAGCACCAGGAAGGCGGCCAGGGCCATTCCCACACCGATGAGCCAGCTCTGGGCCGTGTTTTCGAGGAAAGTCGTTTGAAGAAAGGTCATGATGTATGGCGTCTCCGTTTCATGAAATGGGCTCTTGCTGGAAAGGGGAGGGAAGACCTCTCGAGGACCTGTGTGTCGGGGAGCCCCGGCATGAGCGTTACGGTTTCTCCGTGCCCGCCTGTTCCGTGGTCCTCGAGTTGTCATCCATCCTCAGCAACCGCGCGTTCAGCGCCACGATGACGGTGCTGGCCGACATGAGCGCGGCCCCCACTGCGGGGCCCAGGACGACCCCGGCCCAATGGAGAGCTCCTGCCGCGAGAGGGATGGCCACGATGTTGTAGCCGGCTGCCCACCAGAGGTTCTGGACCATCTTCCCGTGTGTGGCCGTGGAGAGTTCCGTCACGGCCCGAACGTCTGCCGGATTGGACCGAACCAAGACGATGTCTGCCGCCTCCAGCGCCACATCCGTGCCGGCCCCTACTGCGATACCTACGTCTGCCTGAGCCAGGGCCGGGGCATCGTTCACCCCGTCTCCGGTCATGGCCACCTTCCAGCCCCTCCCCTGAACCTCCTTCACCTTGCTGGCTTTCTCTTCCGGAAGCACCTCGGCAAAGTACTCGTCCAACTCGAGTTCCTGGGCTACCCATCGAGCCGCCCGTTCATTGTCTCCCGTGATCATCATGGGCCGGATTCCCATCTCTTTGAGCTGTCTGATGGCCTCCCTGGATTCGTCTCGGAGGAGATCGGCCAGGGCAATGGCGCCCACCACTTCCTCGTCTACCTGGACGAAGACCACGGTCTTTCCTTCCTCGGAGAGGGTCTGGATCTGGCGATCCTCCACCCGATCCTCTCCCAGCCCCTGCTCCCGCAGGTACCCGGGACTCACGACCCGAACGTCTCGGCCGTCCACTCGTCCGAGGGCCCCTTTCCCCGGGATTGACTCGAAATCCTCCACGGAGGCGGGGGCCTCGGCCTCCCCGGCGATGCCCCTGGCGATGGGATGCTCGGAATGGGATTCGATGGCGGCGGCCAGGGCCAGGATCCGGTTCTCTCCCATGTCCGCGAAGGAAATGACGTCCGTAACCCCGAACTCGCCCCTGGTCAGGGTGCCCGTCTTGTCGAAGAGAATAGCCTCCAAGTGCCGGGCCGATTCGAAGGCGGCTCGATCCCGGATCAGCAGACCGTTTTTGGCCCCGAGGGAGGTGGAGACGGCCACAACCAGGGGAATGGCGAGCCCCAGGGCGTGAGGG
Source organism: Gemmatimonadota bacterium (assembly GCA_050049805.1). Classification (GTDB taxonomy): domain Bacteria; phylum Gemmatimonadota; class Gemmatimonadetes; order Longimicrobiales; family Gaopeijiaceae; genus JABDNZ01. The sequence goes on along the minus strand of JASFVN010000042.1, from coordinate 20,003 downwards.
CAGGTGATGACCATGACGGTGACGCTCCGTTCCATGGCAAAAGCGAACTCGACCTGGGCCAGGAACGTCCACAGAAGCATTGTGGCGACACCACCGCCTAAGGCAAGGAAGGTCAACCACATGGCCGCTCGATTGGCCAGGTCCTGGGTCTTGGATCGGCTCTCCTGGGCCTCCCTAACCAGGTCCGTCACCTGGGAGAGGAAGGAGTCGGCCCACAGCTTCTGGACCTCCACCTCCAGGGATCCGTCACCGTTCACACTGCCGCCGATGACCTGGTCCCCAGGGCTTCTGGCCACCGGCTGGGCCTCCCCCGTCACCATGGATTCGTCCACCGAGGATGTGCCTTCCTGCACGACTCCGTCGGCTGGGATCTTTTCGCCGGGCTTCACCACTACCCGGTCTCCAGGCTCGAGCTCTTCGAGGGGGATGTCCTGCAGGGAACCATCGCTCTCCTTCCGATGGGCCCGGGAAGGCAAAAGGCTGGCCAATTCCTCTACGGCCTGGGAAGCCCCCATCACCGAACGCATTTCGATCCAATGCCCAAGAAGCATTACGTCCACAAGGCTTGCCAGCTCCCAGAAGAAGATCTTGCCAGAAAACCCCAGAACCACGGCACCGGAGTAGACGAAAGCCACGGTAATGGCCACTGCAACCAGGAGCATCATTCCCGGCGAGGTGTCCCGAAGCTCGTCCACGGCCCCCTTCAGGAAGGGCCAGCCTCCATAAAGGAACACTGCCGCAGACAGCCCGAAGAGAAGGTAGAGATCGCCCGAGAAGGAGAGGGCCTCTTCCAGTCCGAGGAATTCCTGGATGAGAGGAGAAAGGAGAAGGATGGGGACCGTGAGGCCCAAGGAAAGCCAGAATCGGCGTTTGAAATCCCCTGCCATCCGGGCATGGTGACCCTCGTGGTTCTCGTGGTTCTTGTGGTCCTCGTGGTGCTGGTGGTTCTGGTGGTCCTCGTGGTTCCGGTGGTCCTCGCGGTGTTCGCGGCCTTCCTTCTCTTCGTGATTCTGTCCGTCGGCGGCTCCTTCGTCCGTTCGGCGGGAAGCAGCCCGACCCGAACCGTCCGCAACCTGGCGGGCCATGAGATCTCCTTCCCTCTGGAGTACGCGTGGACTGAATCTCTCTACGATAGAAGGGATACCGGGGAAGGAGGTATCCTCCGGGGAGCAAAAGAAGGGTGGAGATTCCGATGTGTTCCTGGAACGGGTCGGTTGGTTTGGATTGATATCCGCGAGGGGTCGATCACGGATTTCCCCGAGATCTCTGCGGATCTCCCCCAAGATATCTATCGGTCTCATACATCGGGTGGAATGGCGCCTTCTCGACCCGGGCAGTCACCTTTTCTACGTGGTTCACATGGATGACTACCTTGAGACTCACGACCTCCGGAGGGAATCATGCTTCGAAGCATGGACGAAGTGAAAGGATACGTGCTGGCAGCCAAAGACGGTGAGATCGGACGGTGCAAGGACTTCCTTTTCGACGACGAGCAATGGACGATCCGATACATGGTGGCCGACACAGGCAAGTGGATACCGGGCCGGAAGGTCCTGATCTCCCCCATTTCCCTGGAGGACCCGGATTGGACCTCCAAGCGGTTACCGGTTCACCTCACCAAACTCCAGATCGAGAAGGCTCCCCTGCTGAAGGACCACGAGCCCGTTTCCCGGCAGGACGAAGTTTCCCTCCATCGCTACTACGGGTATCCGTACTACTGGGTCGGCACCGGGTTCTGGGGCTTTGAAGCCACGCCCGGGGCCTTGAGGGCGGCAGCCGAAGAGCGGGTGACGGTGCCGCCGGAGCCGGAAGGCGATCCCCACCTCAGGTCGGCCGACGAGGTGACGGGCTACCATATCGAAGCAACGGACGGGGAAATCGGGCACGTCGAGGATTTCATCATCGACGATGACGCCTGGACCATCCGCTATCTGGTGGTGGATACCCGGAACTGGCTCCCGGGCCGCAAAGTGCTCATCGCCCCCCTCTGGGCGGAAAACTTCGACTGGGTCGAGAGAAAGGTGTTCGTGGACCTGATCCAGAAGCAGATTCGGAATAGCCCCGAGTACGACCCCCGGTCGCCCGTCAACCGGGACTACGAAAACACGCTCTATGACTTCTATGGCCGGCCGGTCTACTGGTGAAAAAGGAGGAGGTGAAGCACTACACACAACTGGCGGCCCTGGTTGAGAAGGAGGGGTTAGCTCACCTGAAGCTTCAACTGGAAGAGCGAGCGACGGACGAAGGGCAGCATGGTCAGGAGATGCGAAGGCTCATGGGTTGACGAGACCGTGGATCTTTGGAGCCTCTCGGTCCCTTGGCCGCTTCAGAGCTAGAGAAAAAGCCAGAGATGGGGGGGCTCTGTCAGGCCTGGCGGAACGGCTCCGGCGGAAAATCCCCCGAGATTTCTACCATTGCCCTACATCAAGATCCATGGAAAACCGCCAGGGTGGTCCGACAACTTTACAGTCCAAGATGCTGAAGACTCCTCTTCCCCCAGCACGGAGGGAATCACCATGCTTCGCAGCACCAAGGAACTGAAGGGCTATACGCTCAGAGCCACCGACGGAGACATAGGGGAGTGCAAGGACTTCCTCTTTGACGACCTGGATTGGGGTGTACGCTATATGGTTGCCGATACCGGGAGATGGATTCCGGAAAAGAAGATTCTGATCTCTCCCATCTCTCTTGGCGATCCGGATTGGGCCTCCAACCGTTTTCCCGTCCATCTCACCAAAGAAGAAGTGAAGAAGGCTCCTCCCCTCGCCGAAGACGAGCCCGTCTCCCGCCAGCACGAGATGACGCTCTCCCAATATTACGGATATCCCTATTACTGGGTGGGCAATTCCCTCTGGGGCCCCGAGGCCACTCCCGCCGAACTGAAGAAGAGGATCGAGAAGGAGAAGGCCCGGTCTGAAGCCGTGGAGAAGGGGGATCCCCATCTCCGCTCCGTGGAGGCCGTGACCGGGTACCACATCTCCGCCGCGGACGGTGAGGTCGGCCACGTTGAGGAGTTCATCGTCGACGACCAGGCGTGGGCACTCCGGTATATGGTGGTGGACACCAGGAACTGGCTTCCCGGGCGGAAGGTCCTCATCTCTCCCGACTGGGTGGAAGATTTCGATTGGGAAGAGGAAGAAGCCAGTGTGGCCATGGAGCAGGGACAGATTCGGAACAGCCCGGAGTACGATCCCCGGGCCCCCATCAACCGCGGCCAAGAAGCCCGGCTCTACGACTTCTACGGCCGGCCCGTGTACTGGTAGGATTCAGACTGGCCGTGGTGGTCGGGGAGGAAGAGGACGGAAAGGAGGGCTCGGCGACAGTCCTCCGCTCCTGACTCACGTTCCCTGCGAGGCCTGCTGCAGCCGGAAGACTCGAACAGCATCCTTCCGGCCCTTCACCTTCAACTTTCGCAGGATCTGGTGCACGTGGCTCTTCACCGTGCCCTCGGAGACATAGAGCCTCTTTGCGGCCTCCCGGTTGGTGAGACCCTCGTTCAGCAACTCCAGCACGTCTCGTTCTCTGCTGGTCAGCTCGCTGACGGCGGCCGGATCCAGACCTCGGTCTCGCACCAGCTCCGCGAGCTCGGCTAGCCTAACCATCAGCAGGTGAACGAGCCTCATGGACACCAAGGCCTCTCCTCGGGCCAGGAGACGCATGGAGAGACGCAGGCCTTCTACGGTGAACTCTCCGAGGGTGAACCCGGAGGCTCCACTCTCCAGGTAACGAAGGATGATGGCTTCGTCCTCCGGGAGGCCCGTGACCAGGAGGTGAGGACGTTCCCGGGGACCTCGTTCCCGGAGCCACCGGGAGACGTTGAGGATTTCTTCGGTGGGGAGGTGGCTGCTGGCCACCACGAAGTCGAACTCTCGGTCGCCGATGAGCGCCTTGGCGTCCCGGGCGGTGAGGGCGTAGCCGAGAATCCTGAAATCTTCGGCCTCGGCGATTGTGGCTCCCAACGCCTCACACGTGGCTCGATCCCGATCCATGATGAGGAGGTCCCATCTCTCCGAAAGGTCTCCCATGTTCGTCCCCCCTTCTCGTGAACCGGATCCCTAGGGCTCGGAATCGCCGGAGTCGTCCGGTGGCGGCTTCTTCTCCCGGCTCACTTCTGGCCGGGAGGTTAGACCGTGACGGTGCAGGAGATCCAAGCCGGGCCACAGCTCCACCAGTCCCCAATCCTGGTCCCTGCCCAGATCCCGCAAAGACACCAGGGACTCAGCAAGCAGGTGGGTGAGTCCTTCACAGAGGTCGGCCTCATCTGCACCCTCGACCGAGGAGGAGGCTTCTCCAAGAAAAGGATTGGCTTCCGACTGGACGATGAAGCGGCCCAGGACGGGTTTCCTCCTCATAGCCCTCCGGTGAGCCAGTTGTAGCATGGACCGGAAGGCTCCATCCCCAATCCGGGGGCGAAGGTGGTCGTAGAAGCGCCGGAAGACCTTCTGAGCGGCCTCGAACGTAGCCTCAAAGGAAAGGGGATCGGCCCCGTTCTCCCCCAACATTTTTCGGGCAACGCCCAGGAATTCAGAGTTTCTGGGGTCTGTCTCTTTCACGGCTTGCCCTCTGCGCCAGGGTCCTACCCACCACGCTTGCAGCGACGCGAGTGCGGTGCCATTGGACGTAACGCCCCTGCAAGAACCGGGAGACCAGGTGGTGGATCGGGAATTCCTCTTTGCCTGAAGAGTCTAATCACTGTTCGTAGGTGGGGGAAGCCGTTGCCCTGGCTGCATCAATTCCCCGGCACAGGGATCGGGTACAGGGGCCTGGAGCGGCTTTCCTATCGGTATCTCTATCTCTGGGTTCCATCCCGATCCGTTTTTTGGTTGACGGGTAGGGTCGAGATTTCATAAGCGCGGTTCAGGGCAAGACTTGAGCTGTCCGCGCCCATCCGGAGAGAGAATGTCACCGGCCTCGGGAGAAAACCCCGGCAAGCAATCCCGGAAAGGAAAAGAAGCTGTCCATGAAAAGGTCTGAGTTGTGTGAGAAGATTCGGGATCTCTACCCGGATATCGGCAGGTGCGGTATGGACGTGGACGTGTTGGGATTCGACGAATCCAAGAACGCCTGGATCGTGATCCTGCGAAGGGACGGAAAGGAGTTGATCACCCATCTGGACCCGCCGGAGGCCGAGGCCTGCATGGAGGGCAGGGAATGCGTCCGTCTAGGCGTTCAGGTCGGGCAGCTCGTGGACAACATCGAGAGAATCTGAATCGAGAAGATCTGAGCCGGGATCTCTCTCCCCCGGCTATCCGTCCCGGCTTTCTCCCATCGGAGTTTCCGGCTCCGTCAGAACACCAGATGTAAGTCCGATCCCACGGCCTGCTTCATGAACTCCTCGGCCAACATGATCTCCACCCCTTCGAGGAAATCGTCTTGCTCAAGCTCGAAGAGGTCCGCCGAGGTCTTGCAGGCCAGGTAGCGAACCCCCTCCAGCTGAGCCATCAAGAGCATGTCCTCGGGGTAGTGGATGTCCCTTCGGTCCATGACTTCCCGGAGCTCTTCCGTCGTTCTCTCGGCCAGCTCCGTGTCGGCTCCTGTAGGATAGTAACGCAGGGCCTCCAGGTGTCCTGGGCGGATCATGTGCAGTCCCTCGAAGGTGAAGTAGATGAGGGTTTCGAACCCCAACCTGGCTGAATTCAAGGCGAGGATGAGGAGGCCGAAAGCGCTCTGCATGGTGAAGTTGGAGCAAACGAGCGCGACTTTCTTTCCGGGTTTTCCGGTCGGTTCCTGGCTGGGCATGTTTCTTATTTTCCTTTGGCGGCCGGGCTCTTTCGACGGGGTTCGGAGTCCTGTGGGCGATGCATTTCTCTGATCACTTGACAACGTGTTTTAAACAACATATGTTGTTCACACATATTTTTCAATCCCCTTTCGCGTACCGAGGAGGACACGTGGAATCTGGGCTTGCTTCAGAAACGGGCTTGGATCGGTTCCAGGACGAGGAGGAGGAACTCTTCGCCGGGCTTCTGCTTCTGGCCGGGCGCTTGGTCCAACAGTTGGACGAAGCATGCCGGGAGTGGGGGATTACCGACGATCAATACAACGTCCTGAGAATTCTCCAGGGCTCGCGGCCGGCAGGGCTACCACGGTTCGAGATTGCCGAAAAGCTCTTCAACAGAGCGCCTGACGTGACGAGGCTCCTTGATCGTCTGGAGGCTAAGAAGCTGGTGGTTCGGACCAGATCGGGGTCCGACAGGCGTCGGTCCATCACGATGATCACGCCCCAGGGCTTGGCTCTCTTGGAGGCGATGTCCGAGGATATCAGGGCCACTCACCTGAGAGTCATCGAGGCCCTATCCCCAGAGGAGAGGGAAGTGTTTCGGTTTCTCCTCCGGCGCATGATTGAAAAGGAGGTTTCTGGGGTAAGAGGTGATACATGATCAAGATTCATCCAATCCAGACCGGCGTCGTACAGGTCAAGCGAGCGCAGAAAAGACGGAGGCTGGGTGGGCTCCTGAGGACTCTGACCGATCAGGACTGGAGTGAATGGTTGCCGATCTACGCCTGGCTCATCGAGCATCCCGAAGGGCTCTTTCTCGTCGATACAGGAGAAACGGCCCGGACCAAGGAAGCTGATTACTTTCCCTCCTGGCATCCCTATTTCAGGTGGGCCATGAAGACCCGGGTGGAGCTGGACGAAGAAGTGGGCCCACAGTTGAGGAGCATCGGTGTCGAGCCGGAGGAGATCGACACGGTGATCATGACCCACCTGCACACGGATCACGCGGGAGGTATCCGTTACTTCCCGGGAAGTCGGTTCCTGGTGTCTCCCGACGAGCTCGGTCGCGCCGGGGGATTCCTGGGGAAGCTACGGGGATATCTACCGGATCATTGGCCCGAATGGTTCCGTCCTGATGACCCGGCCGAAGGCGTGGTCCGGAAGATCGGACCATTCTATCCGTGCCATTCCGTCACCACGGACGGGGCCATCGCAATTCTCCCCACCGAGGGCCACACACCGCACCACATCTCGGTGCTTGTGAGTACTCCAGAGATGCGGTATCTGCTGGCGGGGGACGCCAGCTACTCCCAGGTTGCGCTCCTGAATCAGCGTCCAGACGGGGTGAGTCCCGCACCTTTCGCCGCGAAGCGGACTCTCAGGCAGATCCTGGCCTTGGCTTCGAGCAAGCCCATGGTTTATTTACCCTCACATGATCCCGAAGCCGTCGAACGCCTCGAGAACCGGGAGCCAATTCCTGGAGCCCAGGCCGCCGGCGCTCTCCTGACTGGACACGCCGGGGGACAGAGGGAGTTGGCAACGGTGATCAGGGGTTCATAGCCGCTCGAGGATGTCCTCAGTGTAGCCAAGAACTTTGGATAACGGGAGGTTGGCATGGAGCCTGCAACAGTGACGCTTCCGGTGGAGTTCATCCACTCCGGTGAGAAGTCAACGGTGGATCTGGAGCGACTGGAAGCCGCCGTGGTAGACTTCCTGGAATTCTACGCCGAGCCCCCCCTGGTTGATCTGGAGTTTCAGTCCCTCGTCGGGGATGGAGATGGCGAAGCCCGCTTCCGCCGCCTTCTGAAGGCCGCCCAATTCGACGAGGATCCCTCCGGCTTTTTCCGGGAGCTGATTCGCCAGCTCGAGCCGGCGAACGACGAGAGTCCGGCGGCTTTCCAGGTCAATGACGTCCGGCTTCCCTACCACTTCGGAATGGCCATGATGGAAGAGGTCCTTCCCGGGGACCGAATCTTCGACGTGAAGAGCTTGAAGGCCCTCGAGCGCCTCACCAACCATCGGGTGCCAGGGGAGGCGAAGGCGGGGCTCAAGAAGGTCCTGGATCGCTACCCGGTTCGTTTCTCGAGCCACGTCGTCCGCCAGATGCGTTTGTCCCAGCCGGTGGCCTACCAGTACAAGCCTTCCCTGGACGAACTGGATCCGGAGGGCTTGACCCATACCTGGGTGGGTCAGTTCCACAGGGGGGTCGTGGAGCGGATGTACCGAAACAGGGTGATCTTCGTACTCCACATGGCCTGCCCCGTCTACTGCCGTTTCTGCTTCCGGAAGCACAAGGAATGCCGGATGCAACGGGCCCCTACTCAGAAGCATGTCTCCCAGGGGGTTTCCTACATCAAGGAATCCCCGGACGTCAAGGAGGTGGTCCTTACGGGCGGGGACCCCTTCATGAACCGGGCCACCCTGACCTGGGCCGTCGAGGGGTTGGGGAAGATCCCCCACGTCGAGACCCTTCGTCTGGCCACCCGGTCCATCGCGTACTTCCCGGAGCTCTTCACCAAGGGGGACGCCTTCTGGATCAATTTTCTGCGCCGGAAGCAGTTGGATCTGGAGCAGAGGGGCAAGCGTCTGGAAGTGGCCACCCACTTCGTTCATCCCGACGAGATCTCCCGACAGGCGCTGGACGTGATTTCCAGCCTGGTGGGCGATGGCATTCCGGTCTACGTCCAGACTCCCCTGCTGGGCGGTTGCAACGACGACGGGGGTGCACTCACCCACCTTTTTTCCCAGCTCCGGGGAGCCGGGGCCGAGATGCACTACATCTACATTCCCTGCAGTCCCATCCAGGGAAACGGACGTTATCGGACAACCCTCAGTGAGGGGCTGGAAAAGGCAGCCTACCTCCGAAGCCATCTTTCCGACCGGGCTGTGCCCCACATTTGCACCGCCACCTCCATCGGCAAGGTCGATTGGGGAACCAGCGGATGGGTAGTGGGGCCCGACGAGGAAGATCCACGATTCGTCTGGATCAGAACGCCTTATTCCAGAGAATATTACGAGTCCTTCGCTCCCATTCTGGACCTCTCCCGAGTCGCCCGGGACAACTCCGAAGGGACCCTGGACGCGAAGTTCATGGCCGAAATCGGAGACGAATGGTGGATTCGGGGGCCCCGGGAGACCAGCGCGTTCCCAAGGAGCTTCATCTCCCGGGATCAATTTCCCGAGGAGGAGAAGGCCACGGCCCTGTCCCGCCTCCAGGAAAGGGCGGACGAAAGGTCCATGGCGGCACCTCCCATTGTCGCCAGCAGGTCCCCAGCCCTCCATCGTGTCCACGAGACTCGGGTCGAGTTGGACTGCCTGGCGGATGAGGAGGAGCTTGTCCGGGGTTTGAGGATCATCTCGGAAACCGAAGCCATCACCGATGCGGTGCTTCTCTCCGCCCGGGACCCCGTCCGGGGTCTTTCCCGGGTAGCAAACATCGTGGACCGGCTCGCATCCGTCCCCCACCTCAACGCCGTGCGGTTGCGCAGTCAGCTCTTCCGATCCCGGCCCGAGGTTTTCACCGAAGGCGTGATCAGGAGGCTTCAAGGGCTCAACCGGATCAGGGTGACGAACCCGCTTCGGGTCGAGCTGGAGGTTCTCTTTCTCCACCCCTCGGAGTTGAAAACCTCCCATGCCCGGATCGTCCGCCTCCTACGCCAAAGGGGCATCACCGTGTATGCCAACATCCCTCTTCTGCCCTTCATCAACGACAGCGGAGAGGAAATGCTGGGACTGACGGCCGGGTGCCGAAGGATGGGGATCGAGGTCCACCACCTCATCCTCGCAGGGATGCCTCTCCAGGCAGAGTGGAACCGGGAGCACCCCGTCCATCTGGGACAGGTCATCGACCTGGCCAGCCACCTTCGGGAGAACGGAAGCGGGCGTGAGCTGCCTGCCTACATCATCCGCACCCCCCTGGGAGAGGTGGATTTCGCCCTCTCTTGCGAGGTGACTGGTGCGCCGGAAAGCGGAGAGGCCTCAGTCCGCCTCTTTACCCATAACCTGGACGATTACCGGACCATGGATCCCGAGTTCAGCCCTCCCCGGGGGATCGAATTCGATGATGAAGGCCACCCCATGGTCCCGGTCCCGGGGCTGATGGCATGATGCTGTGAGGGCCCGGTTTGCCGCGCTGTCGCCCGCCTTGGGCGTGGTGGTCGGCGCCCGGCCCTCCTAGAGGGCCTTGTACCAGATGTTCATACTTTCGATGGATCCGGCGATCTGCGTGTTGTTGATGAGAGTGCCGGCGTACTGGTAGGAGCGTCGAGCGAAGGTGATGTTCATGCCGAAGGAAACGGCTCGGGCGATGGTGTAGGCGACTCGAAGTCCGGATTCCTTCGCATGGCGGTCCATGATGCCCAGGAGCTTTGTGGCCAGGCCCCGGCCCCGATGAGACGGAAGGGTGGCGAAGTCCGTCATTTCCACCGTACCGGTGGCCCCTCCAGGCTCCATGGACGACGCGGCCACCAGGTCTTGTCCTTCCCACACGGTGAAGAAACGGGTGCCCTCCTCCTGGGCTTCCCTGATGTGGGAAGGGTCGTGGATGGGGAACGGGTAGCTCTCGAAGACCGACTGGTAGCATTCCGCGATGGCTTCGGCGTCCTCCGGGAGCGCCTCCCGGATTTCCAGGGCCGGCCCCGCATCGGTGTTGACTGGTTCAGGTTCCCCCTTCAGGCCATTCAAGGTCCTCTCCAGCTGCGCTGTCATGAGGACCTCCGCCACTTTTTCCGGTTCCTTCTCCGTTGCCCGCTCGGGGTCCAGGTATTTTCCGACGAAGAGACCGGGCTCGTCCTCGCCGAAGAACTCCGGGATCCTGGCTTCCACCTTGTACCCACGGGCCATGAACGCCCCGAAGTCCGACTCCCGGGCTTTGGCCACCAGCTTTCCGTAGTCGTGCTTCTGGGCCAGGTCTTCGATCTCATCCAGTATCTCAGGCATGTCGGTTGGAGCCAACTCCAGGGCATACACCCTGTCGCTGGAGGGTCCGTGCTGGATGTGCGAGTTGCCGAGCTTCTGGAGGTGGTCAGCCACGGGAATACGTCTTTCTGGTTGGTGATGCGGGGTAGGCGAGGGAGATGGGGATGAAGAAGGCCGCTGAGACGAGGATTCCCCAGAAACTGGGATCCAGACCCAAGGGCGAGGACAGCCCGCTCAGGAGCAACACGAGGGTCGTGCTTCCGCCGGCGATCATGCCCCAGAACGCCCCCTGGGGAGTCGATCGAGGCCAGAAGTAGGCGCCGAGGGTCGGCACGAAAAGCCCCGAAACCAGGAACGAATAGGCTTGGAGGATGGCGTCCAGGACCATGGAGAACCGGGATGCGATGAGGATGGCCCCAGCGCCGAGAGCCAACGTGGCGACCTGGGAGACTCGTACCAGCCTCCCGGACTCCTGAAACCTCCAAGGGCTTCTTTGAAGGATATCACCCACCACGTTTCCCGATGAGGCGATGATACAGCTATCGGCGGTGGACATGATGGCTGAGAAATAGCTGGCAACCACGATTCCTGCCAAGCCGATGGGAAGGACTTCGGTGAGGAGCATCGGCACCCCGAGCTCCGAGTCGATGCCCGGGAACAGCACCCGGGACATCAAGCCCAGAATCACACCGGAAAAGGCCATCACCGGGTATTCGAACAGACCGGCGATGATCCAGGCTTTCTGTGCGTCCCGGGTGGATTTGGTCGCGAACATGCGTTGGTAGAGGGTCATCCCCACCACCCAGATGGGCGCGATGGTCACGAACCAGTTGATAAAGGTGAGGGGAGTGATACTGAAGAGATCGAAATGGCTGGCCGGGAGAACCTCCTTCAGACCCGAGATCCCGCCCACCTCCTTGAGAGTGAAGGGGATGGCGAAGACCACCAGGCCCACCATCAGGACGATCCACTGAATCGTGTCGGTGTAGATGACCGCCTTCAGTCCGCCCAGGACCGTGTACACCACGATGACCACCCCGATGATCAGTACCGCGAAGGTCATCCCGTCCATCCCGGGAGGGGTCCACTCGATCATGGATCCGGACATGAGCTTGGCGCCGGCCAGGATCTGGCCGCTGGTGAACCCCAGGTACCCCAGGGCAGAGATGACGGCCGCCACCATGGCGACCCGGTTTCCGAAGCGGAATCGGAGAAAGTCGGGGTAGGTCATCATCCCCTGTTCCACATCGACCTTCTTGATGCGGGGAATCAGGAAGACGGCGGCCATCCAAGCGCCGATCAGGCCGGTAAACAGAAGCCAGCTTCCGGAGAGGCCCATGGCATAACCCAAACCACCCAGCCCGATGGAGAATCCTCCCCCGACATCCGTCGCCGCCACCGAGAGTCCGACGTGTCCCGGGGAGATGGACCGCCCGCCGACGAAGTAATCCTCGGCGGTTCGGTTCTTTCGGTGGAAGTAGTAGCCTACCCCTATCACCGCCAACATGTAGAAGGCGAAGATTCCGTAGTCGAGGAGACTCATAGGTCGGATAAGGCCTCGGGATCGCGGCTCAGTCCGATAGGGTCTCCCTCATGAACAAGGGTTGGGGGATGGATTCGTCCTCCTGTTCCTCAGGGACCTTCTCCACTTCTTCAGGAATGTGGGGCGGTTTCTCGTCCGCCTCTCGCGGCCTCTCCTGCGGTACCAGGGTGATGTTTTCCGGATCGTCATTGAGGAGCCCGGCCACACCGCCGGGGGCATCGTCGTCCTTGATGGCCTTTCGGCAGAACTGGCACGGCTGGTCCTCCATACACATCCCTGTGTATTCCTGGGGCTCTTCGTAGGCCACGATCCGGCCCTCGAAGTTTCTCAGGACGACCTTGTTCTCATGCTGGGACACAACGTAGTTCGGCATTACGGGGATCTTACCACCACCGCCCGGCGCGTCCACCACAAAAGTCGGCACAGCCAACCCCGACACATGGCCACGCAGGTGTTCCAGAATTTCGATCCCTTTGGCCACGGGGGTTCGAAAATGTTCGAGCCCCTGAGCCAGGTCACATTGGTAGATGTAGTAGGGACGGATGCGGTTGGCGGTAAGTCGCCGCACGAGCTCTCGCATGAGGGCCCAGCAGTCGTTCACGCCGGCCAGGAGGACGGACTGGTTTCCCAGGGGGATCCCGGCATCGGCGAGTCGGGCCACGGCCAGGCGAGACTCAACCGTGAACTCTTTGGGGACGTTGAAATGAACGTTCACATAGAGCGGGTGGTGTTTCTTCAGAACCTCCACCAACTCCGGTGTGACCCGCTGGGGAAGGGTGACCGGAAGGCGAGTCCCGATCCGGATCATCTCCACATGTTCCGCCTCCGATCGGATGCGGGTGAGGATCTCGTCCAAGCGGCCATCGGAAAGGAGGAGAGGGTCCCCGCCGGAGAGGATGACGTCCCTCACCTCGGAGTGGGCGTTCAGGTAGGCGATCCCCTCGTCCAGCTGTTGGTCGGTGACGGAGGGAAGCGGCTCTCCCACCTTTCGCTTCCGGGTGCAGTGGCGGCAGAACATGCCGCACTCGTGCATGACCACCCAGAGGACCCGATCGGGATAGCGGTGGGTCATGCCGGGGGCAACCGAGTCCCCATCTTCATTGAGGGGGTCTTCGATGTCGAACTCCCTCCAGACCAACTCCTCCAGGCCAGGGACGGCTTGGCGGCGAATGGGACAATCCGGATTCTCGGGGTCGATGAGAGAGGCGTAGTAGGGGGGCATGGCGAACTTGAACAGCTCCAAACCCCGCCGGATTCCGTCTTTTTCTTTGTCTTTCAGGGGGACCAGCTCCGCCAGTTCCTCAACCGTGGACACACGGTTTCGCATTTGCCAGTGCCAGTCTCGCCAGTCTTCCAGGGGCACATCTCTCCAGGGGGAGTTTTCCTTGTGGGGCAGTCCTCCCTCGAGATCCGACTCGGCCGATATCGTCTTCGGTGCAATCATGGTACTTCCAGTAGTGGTCCCTTTTCGGGAATTTGGCTGAAGGCGTGTCATTCACGACTCAAGTCAGGGGCGTGACCAGCCGATGGGCGATGGGCACTCCCAGGCCTGAGGAGAACAACACCTGATTCGGAAAAGGCGTTGGCTAAGACCGAGGGGGGATCGGGAAAGCGATGGAGTCGGGAGCGCCCGGGGAAGGCGCCTTGTATGACTCCTGGAGACGGTTTTGGAAAGGCCGTCTCCCCCGTCGGGTTTGTGTGACCGAAATCACTCCCGGGGTTGAAGCGAAAAGGCTCGCGACACTTCTAACCTAAGGGATCGGGGGGGGGAGGAAAACCTGCAGTTTCGAAAGGGAAGTTTCGATTGGAACCAACGAATGTAGATTATCTTGATCACGATTCTTGGTGGTTTGAGACAATCTCCAGGCGCGGGAGCCCATTTGGCCCGCCCTGTAAACGGAGGGCGGTGAGCAAATGTCTGAGCAATGGCTCGAAGCCGGTGAAGTTAGTGTCTTTGTGGTTCCGAAGGTGAAGAAGAAGTTCGATGAAGGACTGGCCCGGCTTCTCAAGAAGGAATTGGGGGAGCCCGTCGAACCCCTCCGCCTCGATGACGACCTGACGACCTGGGTCGCAGATCGGGCGGCGGGAAAGAACCGATCCAAAGGGCAGAAGAGCCCGGCGGCAAAGGCGCTTTGGAGGGCATTCCGAGCCCTGGCGGCTGCTCGCTACCACCTCAAAGAAGATCTCGATGCCGAGAAGGAGCTACGAGCGCTCCGGGATCGGGTCGAGAGCCTCTGGATGGAGAGAGCTCCTTAGATTCGATTCGGGAGGTCGCTGTTTCGGCCCTGCCGGGCTGGGTCAAGACCCGTTTATGTCGGATGGGGACCTGATACGCCGGCTGGTCAGCGAGCGTAAAGCGTCAATAGGTTCAGAACAGTGCAGAGGGAGAGCCCCATGGATCGGGTGGAAACCCACTCGGTCTGGCCGTGAAAGTTCACTCCTCCGGCGAAGATGTTGGGGCATGGCAACCCCTTCTGCGTCAGCATCGATCCGTCGGTTCCACCGCGGACCGGTTTCAGATTCGGCTCGATCCCGGCTCTCCGCACCGCCTCCAACAGTCGCTCGGTGATCTCGGGCCGGTCCTTCAGGTGTTCGTACATGTTGGGGTAGGAGGCTTTGATCTTCACCTCCACCTTCAGCCGAGGTTCGTCTCGCTGCACCGAGTCGGCGATTTCTTTGATCTGGTCTCCAAGGGAGGCCAGGGCATCCTTCTCGAAGTCCCGGAGGATGAGGTGACACCGGCACGAGGAGGCATCACCGTTTAGCTCGTACGGATGGATGAATCCCTCTCTTCCCTCGGTGCTTTCGGGGCTGACTTCCGCCGGGAGCCTCGAAAGGAAGACGGCCATGTGCCGGAGGGCGTTGACCAGCTTTCCCTTGGCGGTTCCGGGGTGGGTGGATACCCCGGTGATGGTCACGTAGGCCGAGTGTGCGTTGAAGGTCTCGATGTTCACTTCCCCGTCGAAGCTGCCGTCGATGGTGAACGCCACATCAGCGCCGAAGGTGTCGATGGGGAACTTTGCGGTTCCTCGACCGATCTCCTCGTCCGGTGTGAAGGCTACTCGAATGGTGGGGCGCGGAAACTCGGGGTTTTTCTGGTAGAACTCCAGGGCGGACATGATGATGGCGATGCCGGCCTTGTCGTCCGCCCCGAGAAGCGTGGTGCCGTCGGCCGTGATGATGGTGTCCCCGATGCACTCCTGGAGGTGGGGATTGTTTTCGACGGAGATGACCACGCCATCGGCCAGCTCGATGGACGATCCGTCGTAGTGCTCGTGCAGGATGGGATTCACATTTACGCCGGGAGCCGCCGAAGAGGTGTCGAGGTGGGCGACCAGGCCCACCGTTTCCTTGCCCTCGGCATTTCCAGGGAGTGTCGCCGTCACGTAGCAATTCTCGTCCACTGCAGCGTCAGTGAGTCCCATCTCCTCGAGTTGTTCTACAAGGAGGTTGGCGAGGTCGAACTGCTTCTCCGTGGACGGGCAGGTTTCGGAGTGTTCGTCGGAGGTTGTGTCGATCCGTACGTATTCCAGGAAACGCTTCACGAGGGAGGTGTTGGCCAACATCTCGTGAGCGTCGGAATGGAATGCCAAGTCGGGGTTCACCTTCCTCTACCTTTCCAAGGGCTGATCGATTCGACCGCCGGTCCGGGAAGTCGACCACCTATCCTAGGAGGGTGTCGTCGAGGAAGGCAAACCCCGGCTCGTTGCTACCCGCAGGCAACGTCCTGCTGGCTGGCGTCCCAGCACGCTTTGGCGCCCCCGTTGTAACGGGGCGCGATCAGGTAGCCGCTGCCATCTGATCCGTTCCAGTAGATCTCCATGAAGTCCTGCTCGGAGGCGTCGAGGTAGGTGATCATGTGGTCGTTGCCGTCGACCTCCGCTGTAAACACGTCACCTGTGGCTGGGCCGGAGAGGGCCGTGGCTTCCCATCCGTGCTCGGTGGTGGACGCGTGTGTCCAGTCGATCCTCAATACCTCGATGGCCGAGGTCGGATTGGCCGGATCATAAAAGGTCCACGTACCCGAGGTGCGATCGAGGCGGCCCAGGCCGTCATACCATACGAATTCCTCCAAGGGTGGCTGGTGAGTCGGTGAGGTGATGCGCATATCCCAATCCACCATGTCGCCCTGGACTACCCCACTGAGGTGGGCCGTGTACGTGTGCCCACCCTGGACCGTAACGAACCGCCAGTGCCAGAGATCGTCGTCCTCGTAAGTGGGCGTGTTGTTGACAGCCGCGGCAAACGTAGCCACGGGGACTGCCAGAACGACCACAGTGGCGACCTGGGCTGCAATCACTCGGACAGCGGCGGCCCCGAAATTCAGGGAGGTTTGATTTGCTTCGGCTTCGAGGGGCGCCTGGGAAGATCCGGTAGATCCAAAGATGCTGAAGTCACCCGACATGGAGGTCAGGGGAGGCAGCCCGGGCGGCAATCCGGGGTCGTCCGGTGAGGTGGAATCCGAGGAGCACGCCGCCAGGGTAGCGAGGAGTGCCAGGGCCAGGCCTCGTCTCAGGACCGAGGAGTGGTTCTCGAACATGATCCTTCCCTCCGTTATGACTACAGGTCGGAGATTCGACCGCGTCGGCTCTGGTCCTTAGTGACCTGAGGCCCTCGGATATATGACAGAGCCCTGCTATTCCATCCCATCGTTCCCGAGTGGAGGCCACTATTTCAAATCCCTCGCCGCCCTGACACCTTGTCAAGCAGCCCTTTTTCCCTGACCGTGACACCAGGCCATGCATCGGGAGACCTGGGCCGTGCGGGGCGTGCTTGTCCCCCTTGGGCGAACATGGAAACAGCTGACCGAAACCCGATACTCCCTCTCGTTGAAGGGCAGGGCATCTTCGTCCTGGACGGAGGGTTGGCCACGGCCCTGGAGGAAAGGGGGTGTGATCTCGCCGACGAGCTCTGGTCTGCAAGGGTGCTTCTGGAGGACCCGGACCTCATTCGACGAGTTCACCTGGACTTCCTGGAAGCCGGTGCGGATTGCATCACCTCTTCCAGCTATCAAGCCACCCTGCCTGGCTTCCGGAACCGTGGCTTGGATGAGGAGGCTGCAGCCGGGCTTCTCCGCCTCTCCCTCACCTTGGCCTTGGAGGCCAGGGATCTGTTCTGGTCGGAGGCAGCCAATCGGACGGGCCGGCTCGAGCCGCTGGTGGCAGCCAGCATCGGACCCTTCGGAGCTTTCCTCGCCGATGGATCGGAATACACCGGGGACTATGGAATCTCCGATCAGGAATTGTATGAGTTCCATGGGGGGCGGTGGGAAGTCCTGGCCGAGGGCGGTGCGGATCTCATGGCCTGCGAGACGATTCCCGCTCTGCGGGAGGCCGAAGTCCTCCTCCACCTCCTCTCCGGTACTCCGGGCCAATGGGCTTGGGTGAGCTTCTCGTGCAGGGACGAAAGGCACCTCTGCGACGGAGGTCTTCTCAGGGATGCAGCCCGTGCCTGCGATGGGGAGCCCAGAGTGGCGGCGGTGGGGATCAACTGCACGCCGCCGGAGTTCATCCCATCCCTCATCGACGAGGCTCGTCGGGGAACGGGAAAACCTATCCTCGTCTATCCCAACTCGGGAGAGATGTTCGATGCGGGGAAGAAGAAATGGTGCTCACCACCGTCCCCGATGCTCTTCGAGGAGGCGGCATTGGATTGGGTCCGGAGGGGGGCCTCAGGAGTTGGCGGGTGCTGCCGGGTAGGGCCTGAGACAATCGCCGAGATTCGCAGGTCCCTGGTCCAGACTTGACCCTGTCCCCCGCTTCCCGGGAGGACTCCTCTCCTACCGGCTTGCCATGGACCTCAGGCGCCCCGCTTCAGCCCCCACCATCCGCTGTGCTCTCCAGTCCGCAAGATTCCAGTTCCGCCAGTCCGAATCCCGGTCCGGGCCCCAGCGTGAGAGGAGTGCGCTTGCCAGCTCGCTCTGGGCTGTGCCCCTCAACTCATCGATACGTTCAATCAAGATCGGGGTAGCGTCACTCCCGAGCCTGGTCAGATAGTCGACGTCCAATCTGGATCCGGCATCGGCTTGCTGCTCCTCTGCGATCTCCGCACGATCCAGGTGGCTACGGGCGGCAAAGGCCGTGGGGTTCGACAGATGGAGGAGCCCGATCAACACGAATCCGCTCACCAGTGCTCCGAAGGCGAAGGGTTTTCCCTTTCCCCGCAGGACCGTGACCCCGAACCAGACGACCAGCAGCGCCAACCAGATCAGTATGGCTGTGGCAATGAAACGGTCTTCGGTGAGGCCGTACGCCTCCAGATAGGCCCGCATTCGGTGAAGGGCCGAGGCCACGATGGCCAGCAGGAGTACGAGTTGTATCCATGCCAGGGCCCGAAAGCTCCACCGGCCGGATCCCTCCTTCTCGCCAACCAAGCTGTCAGCCGCCAGTAGCCAGGGCAGGCCCAAGGCCGTGGCTACCACCAGTTGGAAGAAACCCTCCCTGGCGTAGGCCGCGTACGTCAAACCCGGCGTGACCTCGACCATCTGGGAGCCACCGAACAGGTAGCGGAATTGGACGATGACGAAGGCCAGAAAGAGAAGGTCTACGAGACCGAGGGCGACTGCCACCTCGCCCGTCCGCAGCTTCGGGGGTTCCCAACCCAACTCCCGGAGTCCATCCAACCGGGTGCCGGAGGAGAATCCGGCCAGGTATCCGCAAGCGAGCCAGGAGAGAACGGCGGTGAGGACCAGATGGGAGGCGAACGAACTGAGGTCGATCCGCACGAAATTTCCCAGGATCTCGGCGAAGATCGGGTCTGCAGAGAAGAAGAGGGCGCTGAATACCCCGAGGGGCAGGGCGGCCAGCAGGACGCCGATCACTACCGAACGGCCTACAGTTCGAGCGGTCCGGTGGGACTCCTCCGTCACGGCGGTCTCCCAATGAGACTTCTGGAGAAGCCGTGTGGCGCCGAGGCCCGCGTGCAATCCCGAGGCAGCCACGGCCTCCACGAGATCGGCTACTCCCGCCTTCCGGATCCATGCTCCCCCGGCGCGGAGGGCGGGGAGTGCGAAAGCCGAGGCGGCCGACACGAATGCAAAAAAACGCAGCGTCTCGGAGCCTCTCCAAACCAGCCCGGTTCCAAAGACAACTCCCACGACGATCCAAACCAGGGCCTCGCGGCTGAGGCGACGGCCCCCGTTCAGGGATACGATGCCTACAGCTGCGGCCAGGCCAGCGAACAGCAGGGTGAAATTGAGCCCGGGCGCCCCTGGGCCCCGCAGAAGAAGGTCTCCGGCGGCCCCCATTCCCACACCCGTTGCGAGTATGGCGGTTACTGGCAAAGTACGTGTGCTCATGGTTCGATCTTTCCTTCTGTCAGCGATTGGCACCGGCGAGTGTCATTGTGTGATCGAGGCTCCCGAACCTTCGGTCTCGAGACGAGAATTCCCGCACTGCGGATTCCAGGTCCTGGGCGGTAAAATCGGGCCACGCCTTGTCCATGAACACCAACTCCGCGTACGCCGATTCCCAGAGAAGGAAATCGCTCAGCCTACGCTCCCCGCCGGTGCGGATCAACAGATCTACGTCCCGGGTTCCCCCCGGGGCGTTGATGGTATGGGCCAGGGCTGCGCTGAATGATTCCCTGGAGAGAGGGCCTCCCCCGCTGACCGATGCGGCGGCCCTCATCAACGCTTCACGGGCCGAGTAGTCGATGGCGAGGCGTAAATGGAGGTGCGTTCCCTGCTTCGTTCTGGATTCGACTGCTCCGATGGCGTCCACGAGCCCCTTGGGCAGGCGGTCCCGCCGCCCGATGACGCTCAGTCGGACTCCGTTGTCGACGCAGTTGTCGCACTCCGATCGCAGGTGGTTTTCAAAGAGCCGC
>JASFVN010000264.1:0-6364 GCA_050049805.1 Gemmatimonadota bacterium | reverse complement strand
CAGCAGATAGGCCAGGCCGCAGAGGAGGGCCGCGGCCTGGGAGCGCCCCAGAGCCCGAATCCAGCCGTAGGTGAAGAGCCCGGCGGCGAACACATGCAAAACGAGCTTCCAGCCCAGGGCCCGGAATGGCTCCATGAGGAGAAGCAGAATGGAGGTCGGATAGAGGGAATCCCCTCCCGCCAAGGAGTCCAGGAAAGGCGTTCCACCCAGGATGATGGGATTCCACAGCGGGAAGGTTCCCTGGCGCAGAGCCTGGGCAAAGAAGTTCCGGGCAACGAACCCCAGGGAGAGCGTATCCTGTCCAAGCAGCATCTCACCGGAAAACACGAATTTCCGGAAAAGAAGTATGGTCACGGCACCATAGAGGACAGCGGGCAGCCACCTCGGTACGGTGAAGTCCCCTTCCCTGCCCTGGGAGGACGTGCCGCCTCCCCTCGCCGACCCTGCGCCCCGGCCTTCGGGTCCGGGAGGCCCGTTCTCTCCCTTTGCCGTCTTCTTCCGCTTCCCCATTGCCATCAAGCCCCTCCCTGAAGCAACCGATGGTAGATCTCCAAGTGCCGATGGGCCAAGCGCTGATTACTCCACGCCGAAACCACACGTTTCCGGCCCAGGCTACCCTTCTCCGCCAGATCCCCCTCTTTCAACAGGCCGACGACCGCCTCCGCCAGGGCCTCCGGATTCCCTGGCTCGAAAAGGGCCCCCACCTCCGGGCCCACGATCTCGGGCAGGCCTCCCACGTCGGAGGCTACCACAGGCAACTCGCACGCCATGGCTTCCAGAGCAGCCACCGACGTGGCCTCCATCAGCGACGGGATGACCGCCAGGTCGCCCGAACTCAGCAGGCCGGGCATGTCGGCATGTGGGCGCTTGCCCAGAAACTCCACCACCTCGCTGACGTCGAGGTCCCGGGCCAAAGCCTCCAAACGCCGCCGCTCGGGCCCATCTCCGATGAGAACAGCCTCGGCGTCCACCTCTTTCCTGATCAGGGGCAGGGATCGAATCAGGTACTCCACTCCGTTTTTCGGGAACAACCGCCGGGGAACCACGATCCTTACTCGGCCCCTTCCCGGCAGGAGGGGCTTCACGGGCCGGAAGAAGTCCGTCTCGACCCCGTTGGGCAAGGGTTCTACGGTGGTTCCCGGGGCCAGGCCCATGGCCACATCGGCAATCTCAGCACTGGATGCCAGGCAATAATCCGGCATCCGGACCAGCCCTGCCAGAATGGGGCGCCAGAACGCCTTTCGAGCCCGAGTCAGGAAGTGGGAGGTGTGAAAGGTGGCCACCAGGGGGAATCCATGCTTCCGCCTTCCCGCCGACGCCGGCAGCACCGATGCGAAGGCCTGGGCGTGCACGATGTCCGATTCCGCCGCCAGGACCCTCGTCTTCGGGATGGAGGCCAGGGCGTGGGCCACCCAGCCGGCCGGGCTCCGGCTCGGAAACCAGGTTCGCCAGACATGGATCCCATCCATCTCCTCCTCTTCGGGAACGCCAGGCAGAGAACGAGAGGTCACCACCTGCACCGTGTGGCCGGACTCGGCCAGGGCCTTGGCGAGGTAGTAGACGTGGCTCTCCAGCCCACCTACCTCCGGAGGGAAGTACACGCAATGGAAGAGGATCTTCACGCCCCTACCCAATCCTCGGTCCGTCGAGACATCCCCGTGAGGCTCGAAATCACGATATCGGCGACTCGTTCTCCGGCCCGGCCATCGCCATAGGGGTTATCGGCCCCTTTGTCTCGCCTCTCAGTGGGGTCCCGGGGCCCGCGAGCCAGGAGATCCCGAGACTCCTCCAGAATTCTGGTCCTTCGGGTACCCACCAGGCGAGCCACACCGGCTCGAATGCCCTCCGGCCTTTCTGTGGCATCCCGCAACACCAGGACCGGTGCACCGAAGGTGGGGGCCTCCTCCTGGATGCCGCCGGAATCGGTCAGCACCAGGTGGGCGTCCTCGAGGGCTGCCACCAGATCCAGGTAGTCCAGGGGATTCGTCAGACGGATCCTGGGGTGTCCCGAGAGGATTTCCCGAGCCGGTTCGACGACCTGGGGATTGGGATGGACCGGATAGAGAACCTCTACATCATCGTGCTCATCCACCATCTGGCGAACGGCCGAAAAAGCTTCTCTGATCGGATCTCCAAAGGACTCTCGCCGGTGGGCCGTGAGCAAGACCAGACGGCGGCCGGACGCCAAAACCCTTTGTAGGTCGGGGTTCGCCGGCTCGTGGTCCAGCCCCGCCGCGTCCAGCAAGGCGTCCACCACAGTGTTTCCCGTGACGTGAACCCGATCCGAGGGGACCCCCTCCGCCAGGAGGTTGTCCCTGGCTTCGGCCGTGGGAGCGAAATGATGGAGGGTCAGTACCCCGGTCAGCCGCCGGAACATCTCCTCGGGAAAGGGATCAGGGTACGGGAGGCCGGGGTGACCGCTCCTGAGGCCGGCCTCCACGTGCCCGACACCGACTCTCTCGAAGAAGGCCCCCAAGGAACCGAAAAAGACGCTGGCGGTGTCGCCTTGCACCAGGATCAGATCCGGTTCGAAGTCCCGTATCACCTCCCGCAACCCGTCCAGACAGGCGTGGGCGACGTCATAGAGGTCCTGACCCGGTTTCATTATGCCCAGGTCATAGTCGGGCTGCATCCGGAAGGCCTCGAGGACCTGATCCACCAGCTCGTCGTGCTGTCCGGTGAGGGCCAGCCTGGCCTGGATCCGGTCCCCCCTGGCAGCAAGAGCTTTCACCACCGGGGCCATCTTGATGGCCTCGGGCCGGGTTCCTACCACCGTCAGGACCCGGGGAGGCGATCCGGGTTGGGTCGGGTCCGTCATCGTCTCGCCTACCTCAACCGCCTGCGAAGGGAATCCACCTCGTGGTGGAGCTGGGCCACCATCTCAGCCATCAATCCAACGCCCAGGAGCACGAAACCCACAGTTTCCAGAAGGATTACGAGATAGAGCAGGGGTCGGAAGCCCATCCCTTCCACGAATCGCAGATAGAAAGCCACTGCCCCCACCACCAGGCCCAGGACGATGAGGGTGGATCCCGTAAAGCCGAAAAGGATCATGGGCTTGCGGGAGAAGAGAAGGAAGAACCATACCGAAATCAGGTCCATGAGGCCGGCGACGATGCGGAAACGGCCGGTATACTTGGAGATGCCTGCCCTGCGAGGGTGGAGCTGGATGTCGATCTCCGAGACGGAATAGCCGCGGGAGTAGGCCAGGACCACGAAGAACCGGTGCCAATCGTGCCGCATGGGCAGGTCTTCCACCACCTCCTTGCGAAAGGCCTTCATGGAGTTCAGGTCGGACACGGGGACATCGAAGATCTTTCGACTCAGCCAGTTGTACGCCCCTGACACCACCGGCTTCTGGTAGTCCCCGATCTTCCGGCCCGTGACCATGTCCCATCCCTCCTGGAGCTTGGCCAGGAAGCGTGGAATCTCCCGGGGGCTATGCTGAAGGTCGGCGTCGAAGAGCACGAGGTAGGAACGGTCTGTGGCCTCGGTGGCCGTTACCAGCGCTTCGGTCTTTCCCATGTTGGCCCGGTGCCGGAGGACCCGCAGGTTGGGCCAACCCTCCCCTTCCCTCTCCGCCAGATCTCCGGTGCCGTCGTCGGAACCGTCGTCAACCAGAATGACCTCACCTTGGAGCTGGAATTCCTCGAAGGCCGCCCTCACCTCCCGGATGAGGTCCGGGATGACAGGGGCTTCGTTGTAGGCGGGAACGACCAGGGCGAAATCCCGCCGCATTTCGGAGGAAAGGGAGCCGGTCACCTCGACGGCATTGTTGCTTTCGGACACCTCCATCGGACCCCTCCGTGGAAGAGTTCGTGGCTCGAAGGCCCGCCGGGCCCCATCTGCGGATGGTCCGCCCCCGGAGCCTCTCGGGGACGGAAGCTCACACTCGCTTCCGCATCCTTGCCGGCAGGATTCCCAGCTGATCCCGGTACTTGGCCACGGTTCTCCGGGCGATATTCACGCCCTCCGACTTGAGCAGGTTGACGATGGCCTGGTCCGTCAGGGGACGTTTCTGGTCTTCGTCGTCCACGAGGCTTTGAATCTTCGCCTTCACCCCTCGGGCCGAGATATCCTCCCCCGAGGTGGTAGAAAGTCCGCTGGAAAAGAAGAATTTCAGGGAAAACACGCCTCGAGGCGTTTGAACGAACTTGTCGTTGGTGACGCGGGACACGGTGGACTCGTGCATCTCGATATGTTCTGCCACTTCCCGTAAGGTCAGCGGCCGAAGATGCTGCACCCCTTTCTCGAAGAAGGCCCGCTGTCGGTCCACGATGAACCCCATGACCTTGAGCATGGTTTGACGGCGTTGCTCGATGGCCTGAATCATCCAGTTGGCCGAATTGAGCTTCGACGAGATGAAGTCCTTGTTCTCTCCGGTGAATTTCCCCTTGTCTCTGGCCACTTCCCTGTAGGCACGGGAGAGGCGCAGGCGGGGCAGGCTGGTGTCGTTGGCGAAGACCATATACTCCTCATCGATCTTCTCCACGATCAGATCCGGGATCACGTAACGCTCGGGATCCGAGGAATGTCTCAGCCCCGGTTTCGGATCCAGTTTGGCGATCTCGTCCGCCGCGTCCTGGACCTCGATGGGAGTGATCCCCCTCGCCTTGGCGATCTCAGCCCACCGGTGGTTGATGAGATCGTTGAAATGCTCTTCAACCAGAGCCGCAGCAAGGGAGTCCTGCATGTCCTTCCGTGTCAGTTGGATCAGAATTGATTCTCTGAGGTCCCTCGCGCCCACGCCAGGAGGATCGAAGGTTTGGATCCGAGCCAACATTTCTTCGGCCTCGGGGAGCTCGTAGGGCTGGAAGAGCCTCTCCAGTTCCTCTTCCTCCCGGCGCCGTTCCGCCTCGTCTTCGAACTCTGTCTGGCCCATCTTCTCCAGGGCGACGACCCGAACCTCTTCCAGCCAGCTGTTCACCCCACCCAGGACCTCTTCCAGCGAGCAGGCGAGAGATCCGTCGTCGTTTACGTTGCCGATGATCTCCTCTCCCAAGCGGATTTCCCGTTCCGAGAGATCCAGGTAGTAAAGCTGATCGAGGAGGAAGTCCTCCAGGTCCTGGGTCTCCACCGCAGTGGGTTGGAAGTATTCCTTCTGCTCGAACTGCTGTTTTCTCCCACCGGCGTCGAAGCCATCCAGGAGGATCTCCTCCCAATCGATCTCCTCGGCCGGATCGTCCTTGCCTTCCTCGTCCAGTTCCACCTCTTCCTGGACATCGGCCTCGGCCATTTCCAGGAAGGGGTTCTCGGCCAATTCCTGTTTCAGGTGCTGCTGGAGGTCCAGCAGGGGCATATAGAGCAATTCCATCGCCTGATATAGGCGAGGGTTGATCTTCATCTCCTGGCGGAGATGCGCGCTCTGGATGAGACGGGTGTTGAATCCGCTCATACCGCCGCCTGGGGCCTGGTGTAACGATCTCTCATACGGGCCGTAAGCGTGGGGCCAAAGTAGATTTCTGCCACTTCGTCATTCCAAACCAACTCCGATACGGTACCGCTGACGCGGATCCGGCCCTCGTACATGATGTAGGCCCGATCTACGATCTCCAGGGTTTGTTCCACGTTATGGTCGGAGATCACCGCTCCGATCTTCCTGTGCCTCAAGTCGTGCACGATCTGCTGGATGTCATTCACCGCGATGGGATCGATCCCGGCAAAGGGCTCGTCCAGGAGCATGAACTTGGGCCTCTGTACCAGGGCTCTCGTAATCTCGAGTCTCCTACGCTCGCCGCCCGAAAGGGAATAAGCCTTGTTGGTTCGAAGGTGGGCGATGGACAGCTCATTGAGAAGCTGTTCAAGCCTCGCCTTCCGCTCCGACTTGGAAAGCCCCAGGGTCTCCAGGATGGCCATCACGTTTTCTTCCACCGTGAGCTTTCTGAAGACCGAGGGCTCCTGAGCCAGGTAGCCTACCCCCAACCTGGCTCTTTGATACATCGGGACATCGGTGAGTTCGCGATCGTCCAGGTAGACCGTCCCCTCGTTAGCGGGAATCAACCCGACAACCATGTAGAAGGTAGTGGTTTTCCCGGCACCGTTGGGACCCAACAGCCCAACGATCTCACCCTGATCGACGCGAATGTCGACCCGGTCCACGACCTTTCGCTTCCGGTAGATCTTGGTCAAACCCTCGGCCCGGAGCCTGCTACCCGTGGTCATCCCCCTAACCTTCCTCCCCTCCGTTCGGGGAGGGCATGCACTTCAAGCCAGCGCGACCCCTCCCTCGTGACCCTGGACGTGTCTGGAACCGTGGTGGTACCAGGAGAAACCAGCGTGGCCGGCACAGTCAGCGTGTCCGGCACGACCAATGTATCCGGCACGGTCAGCGTGTCCGGAAGCGCCAGGGAATCCGGGAGCACCT
>JASFVN010000263.1:0-6379 GCA_050049805.1 Gemmatimonadota bacterium | reverse complement strand
CTCGCTTTGGGGGCAACTGCAGGGAGGCCGTGTCGGGCGAAGTGGCGGAGGGCCCGGAACAGGATGTGGAGAACGGCCGCGGCGGTCCGGGTGCCGATGGAGTTCCTCCCAGTCCTCCGGGCAGCAGGGGTAAGCCCGAAGCGAGCGTTGGAGGCGGAGTAGCTCTGGACCCTACCCGCCCCTCAGGAACTCCAGCACCACCCGGTTGAACGCCTCGGGCTGTTCCAGGGGGATGAGGTGCCCGGAGTCGGAGATGATCTCTCGGCGGGAGCCCCGGATGCCGGCATGAATGGCTCCGGCGTGGGCGTGGACGTCGGGGATGTCGAATTCCCCTGCCAGGATCAGGGTGGGCACCTGGAGCTCCCCCAATCTCTCCACCGAGGGGGTGCCGGTGAAGCCGCTGGTAAACTCCCTCTCTCCGGGGCGGTAACCCCGGGCCCCCAGCTCCACCAGCCGCTGACTGGCATTCCGGTTCTCCCGGTAGATCTCATATGGATCCTCCGAAAAGATGTAGGCCAAGATCTCCTCGTCTGAGAAATCCGAGGACATCCGCCCCCCCCGGGTGAGCATGTGCTGAGTATAGGAAAGCCCTCGCACCACCGCTCCCACCAGGACCATGGCCTCCACACGGTCCGGCTGGGCCAGGGTAAAGTCGATGGTGAGCTGGCCCCCGGAAGACATGCCCATGAGGGTCGCCGTCTCGATCTCCAGGTGTTGGAAGAGAGCGGCCAGATCCTCCACATCGGAGAAGGGTGCGCTGGCCACCGGCGAGGCGCCGTACCCCCGCCGGTCGTAGCGCACCACCCGATACTCCTGGGCGAAGACCGGGAACTGGTTCTCCCAGACCTCCCGGTGGATCAATCCGTCGTGAACCATGACCAGGATCGGGCCCTGCCCCATCACCTCGTAAAAGAGGGAGTCGGGCCCCACGCGGAGGTAGCCGGCCTCAGTACCCTCGGGGATGGGGGGTCCGCCCGGGCGCAGGGCCCAGGCGTCCTGAGAGGAGAGTTGGGTGGGGAAGAAGAGGACCATCCCAACCAATCCAAAGAGCACAGGTCTCATGATCGTTCCTCGTTGGGTGTGCGGTTCGCGACTCCCGTCATAGTACGCCAACGAGAGGGCGGGGAGGTGAACTTTCTCATTGTACACGAAGGGGAGCGCGGATTCACCCCATGGGGTAGAGGGGAGCTGTAGAATGGCCCGGGTGGGGCTCGAGCCGAGGGCCGCACCGCGGCTTGAGTTGAGTGAGGACACGCGCCATAGGCCCCGACGGGGCCGGAGACGGCCGAGGTGCCCCGTGGGCACCGCAGGCCCACCGCCGTAGCTCCACCCACGATCTACGGATTAGAAGGTTCGATCCGTCTTTGCTGCGGTTTGGTTAAGGTCAATATTCATAGGGGTTTAGGAAAGAAGGCCAAAGAGGACGAACCCTAATTTAACCAGGGTGATCCAAGATCCCATTTTCCCTTGGAGTCACCCCTCGGCTTTCTCACACCCGTGGCCAACGGAATGCCCCCCGGCGGAAAAGTCCGGCGAGGACTCAAGGAGACAGTCTCCGATAAACCCGGGGCGGTTCACTTTCCAGTGCGGAGGATTTGCATGGCCGCTGGTGGAGGGTTAGGCTCAATGTCAATCCAACAATTCGTGGGCTTGGACCTGTCGAGGCTTCGTGTCTGAGAATGCCAAGAAGTGGAAACAGGTGCCGTGGCTTCGGATCGGAGCCGAGGCCGTGGCGATTATTGCCAGTATCCTGATTGCCTTTGCCTTGGATGCGTGGTGGGATCGTCGTGAGTTGGCCGAACGAGAGGCTTGGTACCTGGAAAGCCTGGAGAAGGACTGTATGGAGAACCGGGAGAGCCTCGAACATGTTATCCAGGTTCAAAACGACGTGATGGAAAGCATCCAGAAGCTGGTCCTTTTCGGAGCTACAGGAACCCCGACCCTGGATGCGGATTCCGTGGTGAGCCTGGTCACGCGGATCTTTGGGGACATCAACATCGGATTCTCCCCGAACCTGGGCACCTACCAGGAGCTTCTCAACACATCCAGCCTCCAGGTCATTAGGAGCGACTCTCTTCGGGCGCTTCTGGCAGACTTCGGCGTTCGAGTTGGCAGGGTGAGCGGAATGCAAGACATGGCCAGTGATGGTTGGAATAGGGATATCACCGAGCATCTCATGACTCGCATGGATCTGGCTGTTGCCCTGCCTCAGTACCTCCTCGGGGTGGATTCAATCGTAGATATCCGGCCTTCGGGCGTGGATTACCGTAGCCTCCCCTCCGATCCGGTTTTCAGGAACATCATGGTAGGTCGGTTGGCCGTTACCGCTGTGAGACTCTCCATGTACAGGGCTTTGGAGGAAAGTGTGGACGAAATCCTCACAATCCTCGGGCAGGAGTTGGGACACGAACAATATCGGACTAGCTGACAAGCCGGTGTCCGGGTTTGGTCCGCCCCACTGATCACGACTCCTTGCCCCCACCATACCCACAACCCATCCTTCCCAGTGGTGGCTGACTGGGCTGGACCGGGGCGTCAACTCTCACCGGATCATCCGACATGGAAAACGAGGAACGCCTGAAGGCCGCACTCGCTGACCGCTACCAGATCGAGCGGGAGATCGGTAGCGGAGGAATGGCCACGGTCTACCTGGCACAGGACCTGAAACATGATCGGAAGGTGGCGGTCAAGGTCCTAAAGCCGGAGTTGGCCGCCGTGGTGGGGACGGAGAGGTTCCTGGCCGAGATCCGCACCACCGCCAACCTATCCCATCCCCATATCCTCCCCCTGCACGACTCCGGGGAGGCCGACGGTTTCCTTTTCTATGTCATGCCTTACGTAGAGGGTGAGAGCCTCCGCCAGAAGCTGGACCAGGACGGTCAACTCTCGGTGGAAGAGGCGGTCCGGGTCGCAGGTCACGTGGCCAACGCCTTGGATTACGCCCACCGCCAGGGAGTCATCCACAGGGACGTTAAACCCAGCAACATCCTCTTTGAGGACGAGCAGCCGGTAATGACCGACTTCGGCATTGCCCTGGCCATAAGTGCAGCGGGAGAGGGAAGGCTCACGGAAACGGGACTCAGCCTGGGTACGCCCTATTACATGAGCCCAGAGCAAGCGGCGGGGGACCAGACACCCACTGCGGCCAGTGATGTCTACTCCCTGGGGTGTGTCCTATATGAGATGCTTACCGGGGAGCCACCCCACACGGGCACCTCAGCCCAGGCCATTTTGGGGAAGATCCTCCTTGCAGAAGTGACCCGACCCACCAAGCTGAGACGCACCATTCCTGCCAATGTGGAGGGAGCCGTTCTCAAGGCCCTGGAGCGGCTCCCGGCAGACCGCTTTGAGTCGGTGGCAGAGCTGGCGGCAGCGCTGGAGAACAGAGCGTTCCGGCATGGAGTGGGAGTGGGAGCAGGAGCAGCTGAAGGGTTGTGGAACCCTTTGAGTATCAGCTCAGCCGTGGTGGCCCTATTGGCGTTGGGAGTGGCCGGAATGGTTTTCTTCCGGCCCGAACCTCCTCCCCCGCCGGTCCTGAGACAACAGATCCACCCCCCGGGGATGGTTGATATACTGGAGTGGGGAAGGCAGGTCGCTTTGGCCCCCGATGGCTCGAGCATGGTGTACGCTGACTCTGCTGGTCTTCAATCCGGTTGGCAGCTTTGGGTCAAGGAGCGAGGATCGGTGGATGGAAGGCCACTTTCGGGAACGGTAAACGCCCTCGATGTGGTCTATTCTCCGGACGGCCAATGGATCGTCTACAAAGCGGGGAACGATCTTGTAAAACGTCCCATCCAGGGAGCGGGCACGGAGACACTCCTTGAGGGGGTGGCGACTGGTCGAATGGCAATCAGCTGGATGACTGACGGAACCATCCTCTGTGAGATGGCCGACGGACACGTCCTACGCATCCCCGAGGACGGAGGGCTGCCACCAGATACCGTGTATGATTCGAGCCCGGATACCCCGACCTGGGCCTATGCTCTCCCTGGCGAGCACGCAGCCTTGCTGGTCCGGTGCAAGGGAGGAGACTGCCAACTGGGTTCCTACCTGGATGTGGTGGACCTCCGGGCCCACACTGCGTGGACTCTCCAGGACGAGGTGCTACGGGCGTGGTACGTTGAGACCGGCCACTTGGTGTGGGTTCGCCGGGATGGTGTCGTCTTCGCCACACCATTCGACCTGGACCGATTGGAATGGTCCGGCGGCCACGAGCCCCTTTTCGAGGGCGTTTCTTTCACTTCCCGTATTGCGAACATGGTCCTGGCACGGAACGGGACCGCTCTATTCTTAGAGGGTCCAGCCCAGGACATGGCGAGCAATCAGCTGTCGTGGGTGGACAGGCACGGGCAGAGGGAGCCGATGGACCCGCAGTGGGCCACAGGTCCCTTCGGCACCCTAGCCCTCTCTCCCGATGGCCAACTTCTGGCCGTGGCCAAAACCGAGGAGTCGGGGAGCCAGATCTCGGTGAAGGTCCTTCCCGACGGGCCTCTGACTCGGTTGACTACCGGTCCCGGATTGTTCTATCGGCCAACCTGGAGCCCAGACGGAGCCACCCTCGCTTATGTCGCCCCTTCTAGCAACGGTTACCACATTCGGGGTATGCCGTCCGACGGAAGATCAGCCGGAGCGTACGAGGTGCTGCTCGAGTTGGATAAAACCGTGCCCCAGGCCTTATTCACGCCTGACGGCAAGGGCCTGGTCTTTCGGGTGGGTCTAGCAGGTGGATTGGCTGACATTGGGTTTCTGGACCTGAACACTGGTGAGGTCAATGATTCACTCCTGGCTACGGAGTTCGACGAGTTCGGGATGGCCCTTTCACCCGATGGCAGGTGGCTGGCCTATACCTCGAACATCACTGGGCGCAGAGAGGTTTTCGTGCGACCCTTCCCCGACGTGGATTCTGACTTCACCCCAGTGTCCAGGGACGGAGGTAACGAGGCGATGTGGGCCCCGAACGGGGGAGAACTGTTCTTCCGAAGCGAAGACGGCTGGATGACCGCGGTCACCTACTCCGCCGATTCTGTCTTCATTGTTGAGAATTGGGAGCGTCTTTTTGATGCCCGGCCCTTTGGCTCTGACGTCCTTGGACGCGGATACGAAATCTCCCCTTTGGACGGCCGCTTCCTCATGGTCCTTGCTGACCCTGTCGCGGATAGTGGCGGGGGACCCGCCCCCCGTATGATCCAGATCCAGAGCTTCTTCACGGAGTTGGAGGAGCGGGTAGGAGAGGGGCATTGAACATGCCCACTCGCTCCCACCTCCAAGGCCAGAAAGAGCGGAATCCCGTCATCTGAATCCAAGTCCTTATGAGTAGGAGGAGAAGATGTCTGAAGTTGAAGAGCGAAATAAGGAGATCATTCGCCGGTACTGGGACGTGAAATGGAATCTTCGAGACCCCGACCAACTGGATGACCTTCAGGCTCCCGATGTCCGTTACCACAGCCCTTCCATGGAGATGAACGGTCTCGAGGAATACAAACAGGTGTACGGCATGTTTGCAGCCGCGCTCCAAAACACCAGTACGACCGTCGAGGAGATCATGGCCGAAGGCGACAAGGTCATGACCCGGGTCGTCACGAGCGGCACACACGCCGGAGAGATCGAGGGGATGCCTCCCACGGGCAATACCGTGAGCATCACTCAGTACACGGTGTTTCGCCTGATGGATGGCAAGATTGTGGAGGAGAACGAGTTGATCGACGAGCTGGCGCTGATGACCGGAATCGGGATGGAGCTCAAATCCGCGGAATAAGAGGAGCTGGACGTTGGGCCCTTGGGCGCCAGAATCTGCAGAATGGTTCAGGCACCAAGGAGGATCATCGGTTGTGGGTATGGTGGGGCTAAGATCAACCCGACGAGAGGGCCCATTTTACTGGCCCAACTCGCGTGGCAGGCTGAATCCGAACCTCTGCGTCAACCAGCAGGCAGTCTACCCGACCTTGCGGAATGTCCCGGTGAACGGTGGGTTGTCCGGACGTGCGAACCCTGCCGGCCAAGTCAGATGGAGAATCTCCCCTTCGACCCTGAAGGTGTAGGTGAGATGGTTGTCACCCCAATTGGCCATGTAGTTGGGATTAAGTGCAACGTAGGCTTCAGTAGTGATCTGATCTCCGCTCTTCGTGTACCGACCCGAGTTGGCAACCAGCGTCTGGAAGGCTGCAACCATTTCGGCTTCGGTCATCTCTTCGCCGGTGTATTGCTCCCGAACCATGCCAGCTGGGACGAACATCATGCTGTAATTGGTTTCGGTGAAAATCAGCAGCCCAGGCTGAGGATCACCGTCCTGCCCTTCCCAACTCTCGGTGATCCATGCACCAACGATGGACGGCTCCTGGCCTTGAACGGATCCGACTGCGGACAGGATTCCGAAAAACGA
>JASFVN010000041.1:0-22836 GCA_050049805.1 Gemmatimonadota bacterium | reverse complement strand
CGTCGGGGAACTTTGGAAACCTCGCTGCGGGGCTGCTGGCGAAGCGGATGGGCCTTGACGGTTTTACATTTCTGGCTGCCACCAACGAGAACGACGTGGTCCCCGAGTACCTGAGGACCGGCGTCTACTCACCTCGCCCGTCCAAGCAAACACTTTCCACAGCCATGGACGTTGGGCGTCCGTCGAATCTGGATCGCATTTTTCATCTCTACGGCGGCAATCTGGCCGAACTCAGGAAAGACTTGGTCGGACAACGGGTTACGGACGAGGAGACCCTTGAGTGTATCCGGAGAGTCTTCGCCGAGACCGGCTACATCCTCGACCCGCACTCGGCGGTGGGCTATGCAGCTCTGGAAGGGGAGTTGAGACACCTGCCTGGAACGCTTGGGGTCCTGCTGGCTACGGCACACCCCGCCAAATTCGCGGAGGTTGTGGAACCGGTCCTGGGTGAGGCCATCCCCATCCCAGAAAGGCTTGCTGCTTGCCTGGACGCAGAGCGTCGGGTTATCGAGCTGGAGCCTCGGATAGAAGCTTTGCTGGAGGTTCTGGGAAGCTGAAGGCCACCCTCTTCATGAAGCTCAGGGGGACCCCCGCCCACGGATAAACCCGTACCTACACCAGCCAGGTCACGAGTTGATTGGCAATGAAAGCTCCGACGTAAGCCAACACGCCCATGTAGGCGAACTGGAAGATCGGAATCTTCCAACCTCCTGTCTCCCGCCGGACCATGGCCACCGTGGACATGCACTGCATGGCGAAAGCGAAAAACACCAGGAGGGCCACTGCTCCACCGAGGGTCAGGTCCTGCCGTAACGCCTCCTGAAGGCCCAGGGAACTCTCGTCACCCTCGATGCCATAGAGGGTCCCCAGGGTGCCGACGATGACCTCTCGGGCAGCCAAGGAGGTTATGATCCCGACTCCGATCTTCCAGTCGAAGCCCAGGGGTTCGATAACCGGCTCGATGGTCCGTCCCACCGTACCCGCCAGACTGTCGCCGATCTCGGGCGCGGGCCCGTCGACAAGAGGGAGGTGAGCCAAGATCCAGAGAGAGACAGCCACCGCCAGGATCACCGTCCCTGCTCGCCGAAGGAAGATCTTGGAACGATCCAGAAGACGAAGCCCCAATGACTTGAGTGTGGGCCACCGATATGGCGGGAGCTCCAACACGAACGGTGTCCGGTCGCTCTTGAGGACCGTCGACTTCAGAATCAAAGCCGTTACCAGAGCCGCCAGGAAGCCCAGGAGATAGAGGCCCAGCAAGGCGGCGGCCCGTGTACCCAGAAATGGGCCCAGGAGGGGTTTGCTTTCCAGGAAGGCGGCGATGACCAGGATGTAGACAGGAAGCCTGGCCGCACAGGTCATGAAAGGGGCGATGAGGATGGTTGCGAACCGATCCCGTTTGTTCTCAATGGTTCGAGTCGCCATGACCGCCGGAACCGCACATGCGTAGGCCGAAAGGAGTGGAATGAAGGATTTCCCCTGCAATCCGACCTTGGCCATGGTCCGGTCGGCGATGATGGCAGCCCGGGCCAGGTAGCCCGAGTCCTCCAGGATCCCGAGGAAGAGGAAGAGCAAGAGGATCTGGGGAAGAAATACCAGGACTGAGCCCACCCCACCCCATACACCCTCGACCACGAGATCCCTTACAGGCGATGCCGGAAGGGTCGATTGCAGCCACCCCCCCGACACCGTCACCAGGGCCTCTACCCCATTCATGAAGGGCACTGCACCATAGAAGATGGTCTGGAAAACGGTAACGACCACCAGTAGAAAGACCAGCGGTCCCAGCCAGGGGTGAAGAAAAACTCGATCCAGGCGTTGAGTCCACACCGGCGCAACGGGCGGACGGTAGGCCGACTCCGCCGCCACCTGCCCCGCCCACTGGCGGCAGGAGGGTGGACTCTGGAGTACGGGAAGGCCAACGGGCGCCGGAGCTTTGAAGGTGCTTTCCAGAAACTGGTTGATTCCTTTCAGCCCCTCACCTTTGGCAGCACTCACCAGAACCACCGGTGCCCCAAGACGTTCGGATAGAGCTTCCACATCCACTTCCCCGCCTCGACGTCTCAGCTCATCCGCCATGTTGAGGATGACGAGGATGGGCTTCTCCAGAGCCAGCATGGGGGCTGCCAGAACCAGGTGTCGTCCAAGGTTCGTGGAGTCCAGGACCAGGAGGACCGCATCGGGCACGCAAACCTCCGGCATCCTTCCCCGGAGGAGGTCGTCGGTGATTCGTTCGTCCTCGGATCGGGGCGTCAAACTGTAGGTTCCTGGAAGATCCAGGATTTCCAGCTCTCTACCGTCGGAAAGCCGCACGTGCCCATGGTGTCGCTCTACCGTCACCCCGGGGAAATTCGCTGTCTTCTGTCGAAGACCGGTGAGGCGATTGAAAAGGGTGGATTTCCCGCAGTTGGGCGGCCCAACCAAGGCTACGGTGGCGGCGGGAGGATCCGCCAACCCGGTTACTCGAGAGCCCTCGGACGGCACTTCATCCGGGTTGGGTGGGCTCATCCCGGGTACCGCAGGAGAAGATACTGCGTGGTTTCCCGCCGAAGGGCGATCTCGCTCCCGTCGACTCGATACACCCTCGGATCCCCGCCGGGAGCAGCCCGCCCCGCAACTACAGTGGTGCCGGGAATGAACCCGAGCTCCATGAGCCTCAGGGCGACATCTTCCGGGAGCTGGAGCGATTCCACCACCCCGGCTTCACCCTCTGCCAGATCCGCCAGTGTCAACGGGACGGGCCTCCGCCTGTGGCGGCGACGGCAATGTCGACGCCTTCCCCAAGCCTTTCCTCCGAACCAGCCTCGGGAACGCATCCGGAGAAGCCCCTAGTTGAGAACCATTTTCAACCCAAAACAATCTCCAATCATTGGAGGACACGGTCAAGGACACCCAGAAGGTCACCTGCCCTCGCCCCTCGGCCATTCCTTTCGGACTTCACCTATGGCCAACCAACGGAAATCTTCCCATTCTCCTTCCGACCGTTTCATTGAATCAAGAATGAGAGGCCTTTCATGGACCTTGCCCGCTTTCCCCGCCGCCGGTACACGGAGGGTTGGACCCCCCTAGAGCACCTCCCACACCTCACGCAGTTCATGGGCGGACCGCACATCTTCATCAAGCGAGACGACCTCCTGGGGCTCACCGCCGGTGGGAACAAGACGAGAAAACTCGAGTTCCTGGTGGCCGATGCACTCAGGCAAGGTGCCGACACCCTCATCACCGTTGGAGCCGTCCAATCCAATCATTGCCGTCTTACCCTCTCCGCCGCAGTCAAGGAAGGCATGAGGTGCCGATTGGTCCTGGAGCAGAGGGTGCCGGATTCCTATGACTACGACGCCAGTGGCAACAACTTCCTTTTTCGCCTCCTGGGCGTCGAAAAGACCACGGTAGTGGACCTGGGGACCGATCTCGATGCAGCCATGCAGGCGGAAGTCGACGAGCTGGCCCAGGAAGGGCGCAAGGGCTACGTGATTCCGGGAGGGGGATCCAACCCCATCGGGGCCCTCGGTTACGTCTCCTGTGCCCAGGAGATCCTGGCCCAGGCCTTCGACAAAGGGATCCAGTTCGATCACCTGGTAACCGCTAGCGGTAGCGGAGGCACTCACTCGGGAATCCTGGTGGGAATGAGGGCCATGGGCAGTTCCATCCCCGTGACCGGTATCAGCGTACGTCGACCCGTTCCAGAGCAGGAGAGTCTGATCGGCGGCCTGGCCACGCAAACCCGGGAATTCCTGGGCCTCCCCTCGGACCTGGCCGACGGAGAGCTCCGGATCTTCGACGACTATGTGGGGCCAGGGTACTCCATCCCCACCGAGGAGATGGCGGAAGCCGTCAGGATCTTCGCCAGAACAGAGGGAATTCTCCTCGATCCGGTTTATACCGGTAAGGCAGCAGCCGGCCTTCTCGACCTCATCCAGAAGGGCCATTTCAAGAAGGGAGAGAAGGTTCTCTTCCTCCACACCGGAGGCTCACCGGGCCTGTACGCCTACCAGGACGTGATCCTGGACTAAAGCCTCCGGGGGGAGAGGCGTCGGGCATCTCGGCCTCGCCAGACCCTGAAGGTCCGGTCGTCCGACAACGCTTCAACATCCTTGAAGTGGCGTGAGAGATCCGCCTCCAAGGCCAGCCTTTTCTGAGCGACGAGGACCAGACTTCCGTCCCTGGACAGAAGGGCCCCGGATCCCGAGATGAGAGAAAGGATCATCCCGGGATCCTCGGCCTTGCCCCGGTGAAAGGGCGGGTTCGAGAGAATGGCGTCATAGGGACCGGAGCCCACCGGTGGAAGCCCGTCATGGAGAAGGAGGGAGGCTTCGGGGAAATTCTGGCTGGCCGCTTCCAAGGCTACGGCGTCTACGTCCAGGAGGTCCACCTGTAATTTTTTCCCCCTTTTCGAGGCTACGTACCCTACGACCCCCGTGCCACATCCGTAGTCCAGGAGTCTGGCT
Organism: Gemmatimonadota bacterium; assembly: GCA_050049805.1. Taxonomy (GTDB): domain Bacteria; phylum Gemmatimonadota; class Gemmatimonadetes; order Longimicrobiales; family Gaopeijiaceae; genus JABDNZ01. The sequence goes on along the minus strand of JASFVN010000041.1, from coordinate 18,388 downwards.
TCGGCTGGCAGCCCTGGAAGAGCGCCTAGCAGGAGACGAGTCCCTTCGTCCAGTCGACCGTGGGCAAACACTCCCGGATAGGAGACCCATTCCCCTGGAAGCTCCGGATGTCCAGGAGACGCAATGACTTTCCAGTCCTCCAGGCACGGTCGGTCCGGAAACTCGGACCGAAGCCCGGACCCCCTCAGGACCCGGCACCTTCCTCCTACCGCCATCGTCTCCACCCGGGAAAACAGGACGGATAGGGGTTTCTGCGCCGCCTGGATTCCCTCGTCCCTGGCCCCGTAGACCAGGAGCCATCCGGCCTTTCGAAGCACGGAACAGGCAGCCGAGAGACTCATGGATAGCTCTTCTTTCCCTCGTGGAATGCGGAGGGTGACTCCCTGATAGGGGCCGGGCGAAGGCCAGGTGGACGCGTCCCTGCCCCCGAACGCGCGACGATGGAAGGCCGTGACGTCCGCTCCTGAACTCCTGAGGGCAACCTCAACATCCGGAAGGGGGTCCTGCATGGTCAGGAGGGGCCCGTCGACATCGAGCCGCTGCAGACACGCCACCGCCAGCGCGGCCGACGCATGGTCTCGCCACAACAGGTCTCTCCGCCGGGACATGCCTTCAATCCCCGCCGGCTCTTCCCACGGGCACATTCAGGATCAAATCTCCTGAGCGCTCGAAGGTGAGGGTCAACTCGAGTTCCTCCCCCTCTTCCAGGGACCGGGTAAGACTCATGAGCATGAGATGATAGCTGCCGGGCTCGAGTTTCACGGCGGAATCTGGAGGTAACCCGAGGCCGTCGAGCTTCTCCATCCTCATGACGTCGCCCACCAACCTGCTCTGGTGAACCTCCACGGTCTCAGCCGCGGGCGTCCTCCCCCCCAGCAGGCGGTCTGGGGCCTTGCCTGCATTCCGGAGGGTCAGGTACACGGCCGAGTTGGATGCCGTTCGGCCGGCATCCTCCATGAGTGGCATGGCCCGGGCCCAAGGGTCCACGGCGCGGATGTCCGGTTCCGCGGGCCGGCCCTCCCCACCACAAGCCGAAAGAAGGAGGGGAACAAACAACAGGATGGGGAGTCGGAATCTCATGTCTTTCACCGGAGAAGGCGGTGTTGGGTCCTCAGCCCCCAAATGGGGGCTACCCTGAATCCTCAAAGTCGATAATCTATTGGTCTCCACGCCCGGACCTGCCCGGACACGTCAACCTCAGCATAGTAGGCAGAAATCATGTCGTCGAACCATAGCTCCGTCTCGCGGCCTCGGTGGATCGCCGTCACCATGGGGATCGGTCTCCCAGGGCTCCTCCTTCTCCCCGCTCTGCTGCTCCCGGGAACCCCTGCAGCCGGACAAACGGCCGCCGCAGGTCCTGACCCGACCGAGCCCGGTCGCTTCGACATGGGAAAGATGTGGACGTTCGAGAACGCTCCCACGGAGTATTTCACCGAGACATACGGGTTCCAGGCCAACCAGGACTGGTTCAATCGTGCACGCCTGGCCGCCCTCCGAATCCCCGGATGCTCGGCAGCATTCGTCTCACCCAACGGGCTGGTCGTGACCAATCACCACTGCGCCCGGGGAGCGGTGGTCAACGTGACGCGTGACGGGGAGAGCCTTCTGGACGACGGGTTCTACGCCACTTCGCTGGAGGAGGAGCGGCCCATCCCCAACTACTATGTGGACCAGCTCATCTCCGCCGAGGACGTCTCCGACGAGATCCAGCTGGCCGTGGACCAGGCCACCGGTGAACGTGGCCGGGAAGAGGCCAGAAGAGAGGCCATATCCGCCATCCAGGAGCGCCTCCAGGGCCGGCACTCCGAAGACGAAGGAACCGTGCGCGTGGAGGTGACAGCCCTTTACAACGGGGGACGATACTCCGCCTACGCCTATCGGAGGTTCACCGACGTCAGGTTGGTGGCGGCGGCAGAGCTCCAGTTGGGATTCTTCGGAGGTGACCCGGACAACTTCACCTACCCCAGATATGCTCTGGACTTCGCCTTCCTTCGGGTCTACGGAAACGACGGAGAACCCTTGGAAACGGAGAACCATTTCAACTGGAGCCTGGACGGTGTCGAGGAAGGGGACGTCGTGTTCGTCATCGGTAACCCGGGTCCCACCAATCGCCTGAACACCGTTGCGCAGTTGGAATTCCAGAGAGACGTCTCGGTCGCCGCCCAGAAGTCCTTCCTCGGCAGCAGACTGGACATCATGAAGGGGTTCTACGAGGAAAATCCGCAGGAGGGCGAGGCCATGGGGCTCCGGAACCAGATGTTCAGCCTCTCCAACTCCCTCAAAGCCAACTCCGGTCGTCTCGAGGCCCTCGGCGATCCCATCATCATGACCCGTAAGAGCAGGGCGGAAGCGGATTTCCAGGCGGCCCTGGAAGCCGATCCGGAACTCCGGGCCGAGTGGGGCGGGCTCATCGACGAAGTAGCGGAGATCCAGAATCAAAAAGCCGAACTCGGACCCGAGTACTCTGCCTACGTCCGCCTGGGCCCGGGAAACACCGAATCCGGCCTCCTCGTTCGAGGCATTCTGGCTGCCCAACTCCTTCAGGGCCAGGCCGGGGGCGCTTCCGCCGAGCAGCTGGACGCTGTCCAGGAGCAGATACAGGAGGTCGAGAACCAGGTCGGGGAAATGGAAGAAGCCTTCCTGGCCGAGCGGCTCAGGGATTTCCAGCGGTTCCTCGGTCCGGAGCACCCGGTTACGGAGGCTGCCCTTGGGGGCCGGAGTGTGGAAGGGGCTACGACTCGTCTCCTGACCCGATCGGTTTTGGCGACAAGAGAGGGTACGGAACAGGCCATCTCCGGGGGGACTCTCTCGGCAGACGACCCGGCCATTCAGCTGGCCCAAGCCGTACTGCCGTCCCTCGGGGCATTCCAGATGAGATACAATGCCCTGGTCGCCCAGGAGCGGGAGCTGGCGGCAGACCTCGGGCGGGCCAGGTTCGCCGTATACGGACCCGATGTGCCCCCGGATGCCTCCCGGTCACCCCGCATCACCGACGGCGTGGTGAAACCCTACGAATACAACGGCACGCTGGCCCCGGTTTACACGACCTTCTTTGGCTTGTACGACCACTTCTACTCCTACGGGACCGAGTCGGACTGGAACCTGCCCGAGCGCTGGCTCCCGCCCCATCCGGAGCTGGACCTGGGCACCCCCCTAAATTTCATCTCTACGGCCGACACCTACGGTGGGAATTCCGGGTCTCCGGCTGTGACACCCGACCTGGCCATCGTAGGGCTGAATTTCGACCGGAATGTGGAGGGTCTGAGCAGAGACTTCATCTATCTCCCTGACCGGGGCCGGAACATCATGGTGGACGTCCGTGCCATCAAAGAGGCCATGGACAAAGTCTACGATGCCGACCGGATCGTTCAGGAGATCCTGACGCACCGGCTGTTCCGGACGGAAGCCGAGGCGGACGCCGCCGGAGGATGATGGATTCGCGCATTCACCTGGCAGCCCTGACCTGCCTCATCCTCCTGGTCTTCATGCTCCCCGTCCCGGGGGCGGGGCAGGCCATACTGAACGTCGAGGCCCTGCAGGGAAATGAAGAGGAGGGAATCCACGCCGAGGTGTCCGGAAATCTTCGCCTGGCCTCTGGAAACACCGACCTCTTCCAGGTGGGCGGGGACCTGGGTTTCGGATACCTGGGCGAGCGGCATTGGATCCGGGGATTCGCCGGAATGGAACGGTTGGAGAGGAAAGGAAAGGACATCCTCAACAACCGCTATGTTCACGTCAGGTACAACTATCGGTTCTCACCTTGGTTCCGGACTTTTCACTTCATCCAACTCCAAGCCAACGAAAACCTCTTCCTTGACCGGCGCTTTCTCCTGGGAACAGGCCTCCGGCTCCGTGTCCTGGGGGGAGCCGACAGCCACCTTGAGGTCGGCAGCGGTCTCATGCTGGAGGCGGAGCGGCTCAACGAAGGGAAGCTCGCGCCTGGAGAGGATCCGGAAACCCAGGTCGTGCGCCTGGCGAATCTCGTGGTTGGCTCCGGTCCCGTAGGCGATGGAAACCGATGGGTGACCGTCCTCTACTACCAGCCCAATCTGGAGGGGTTTGCGGATTATCGACTCTCGGGGGAGTTTGGGTTGAAGGTCCAGCTCATCTCCTCCCTCCAGCTGGATGTGACCCTTACCTGGCGCCACGACAATCGGGTGCCGGAAGGGTTGGAGGAAGACGACTTCGGTTTCCGGACCGGGTTCACCTATCATATTCGATGAGGCCTGCGGGCACCCTGTACCCACCCCCTGGACCCGAGGCCCCGCAATCCCCCGGCAAAGGACACAACCCATGGTAAAAGAGAACGAAGAGCCGACGGACACGACCCTGGAAAGCGCGGGAGAGAAGGCCCCGCCGGTTCCCGACCTGAGAGTAGCCCGGGTTCTGGAGGCTCGAGACCATCCCAACGCCGATCGGCTCCTGGTCATGGACGTCGACCTCGGCGGGGAGCAGAGGCAAATCGTGGCTGGAATCGTGGGCCACTACGATCTTCAGGAGCTAACCAACCTTCCCATCGTTGTAGTGGCAAACCTCCAGCACGCCAAGCTCCGGGGGGAGGTCAGCCAGGGTATGTTGCTGGCGGCGGAGGATGAGGAGGGTCGTCTAGGGGTGCTGCTGGCCCCAGACGCGACCCCCGGCACCGCCCTCCGATCCGTGGGAGGTCCAACTCCTGATGAAGAGATCACCTTCCAGGGATTTCATGAGAACACTCTCCTGGCCAGCCCGGAGGGAGTGACGCTGAACGGTCTTCCTCTGGAGGGTGCCAGGCTGGTCATGGATCGGGGGGTATTCGGGAAGCTCCGGTAGCACCAGGCTCCCCGACCCCCTGTCCTCCAAGGCCTATTGAACAACCCATAAAGGAGCCTCTGACCCTCATGGACTCGGCCCCTGTCATTCGTTGCAGGAACCTGACCCGATACTACGGGGCCACAGTGGGGGTGGAGGGCCTCAACCTGGATGTCGTTTCCGGTGAGATCTTTGGATTCCTGGGCCCAAACGGTGCCGGGAAGACGACGACCATCAGACTCCTTCTCGACCTGATCCGGCCGACCCAGGGCGACTCCCTCCTCTTCGGAGGCCCATCGAAGGATCCCGGAGTCCGTACCCGTATCGGGTATCTTCCTGGCGAGCTCTCGCTGGACGGTCGGATGACGGGCGAACAGACACTGGACTTCCTCTACGCCCTTCAGGGGGGAAAGGCCGGTAACCCTTCCCGAAGAGTAGGACTTTGTCAGCAACTGGGCCTCTCGGAAGAGGATCTCGGGAGAAAGGTCAGGGAGTACTCCAGAGGCATGAAACAGAAGGTCGGACTTGTCTCGGCCCTTCAGCACGAGCCGGAGTTGCTGATCCTGGACGAGCCCACCACCGGCCTGGACCCCCTGGTCCGGGAGGTGGTCTTCCACCTCATGTCAGAAGCCCGGGATGCCGGGGTCACCGTGTTCCACTCCTCCCACGTCCTCTCCGAGGTGGACCGCACTTGTGACCGTGTAGGGATCCTGCGGAACGGGAGGCTGGTTTCACTCCTATCCGTGGAGGAAGCCCGGCGGGCTGCCTGCAGGCACATGGTGGTGGATTTCGAAGGAGACCCTCCTCTGGAGGCCCTGAGGGCGGCCGGAGCCGAGGTGGAGAAGGTGGAGGGGCACAGGTTGGTCTTGAAGGTATCGGGAGAGGTGGGGCCGTTGCTGACCCTCCTGGCGAAGAACCCGGTCCAGCACCTGAGCTTCCCGGAGCCGAGCCTTGAAGAGGCTTTCAACTCCTTCTACGAGGATCCTGCTGAGGGGCCTGGGGGGAGCGGATGATCCGGGCACTCATTCTCCGAGGCCTGCGCCAACACCTGGGCCTCCTGGGCGTCTTGAGCGTTGGGCTCTTCCTATTCGAATGGGCCCTGGTCTGGGTGGCGGCTCGCATCGGCATGGGACCCGGGCTGAGAGACATCCTGGGAACCCTTCTTCCGACGGACGTGGTGGACACCCTCTTCAGCCAGTTCGGCTTTGCCTCCTTCGGCGGCGCTCTTTCCTTCGGCTATCAGCATCCTCTGGCCCTCATCGCCGCCATCGCCATGGTAACGGTGATGGCTACGATCCCGGCTCACGAAAGGGAAACGGACCTACTGGACCTGATCCTCACACGGCCTCTTCCGAGAAGCCGTTATCTGACCGCCCATCTCCTCCTCGTGCTCTTTGCCTCGACTGTGGCTCCCCTGGCCCTCCTTGCAGGTGGAGTTCTTGGACTCGCCGTAGTGGAAGCTCCCGAGCCGGTGGCGTGGACCGCATATGTTTCTTCGGCCGGTGCAATGGCCCTCCTACTCTTTGCGGTGGGATCCTACAGCTTGCTCATTGCCACCGGGGCAAAACGGCGTGGCGTTGCTGTGGCCCGGGGAATAGGAATCACCCTGGTCTTTTTTTGGCTGGATTTCATGGGGGAATACTGGGACCTTCTCGAGACGGCCCGCCTCGTGAGTCCCTTCCACTATTTCGACCCCGCAGCAGCCGCGAATTACGGGCTCCCCTTCGGAGATGGAACGGTTCTGCTGTGCATCTCGATTGCGGCGACAACCTGGGCCTTCTGGAATTTCCGCCGCCAGGACCTTTGAGCTTCCGCCAGACGTCTCTAACTCCCCTCTTCGTCGGCAGACGGCCCGTAAAGGGCCGGGAGGGGCAGGTCGTTCAACCGGAGGTAAACCGTTAGCTGACCTCTGTGATGGATCATGTGGTTCAGGATCATCCCTCTGATCACGGCGATGCGAGGCATGGTGAAGATCTCGTTTCCACCCTGAAGCAGGGTCCAGGTCTTCATCATGTCCTCATCCGCGCTCTTCTCCAGGGCTGCCCTGAACTCGGCGACCCCCTGGTCGAACAAGGCAAGGACCTCATCAGGGGTGTGGAGCTCCGGCGGAGGTGCGAACTCACCCTTCTCCGGGTCGATGTCCATGGAGTCGGTGGTCAGGGTGGCGGTACCCCAGCCGGGAATGCGAGCCAGATGGTTCGCCATTTCCATGAAGGAGAAAGACTTCTCGTGGGGCTCCCAGTCGTACTTCTCCCCGGGGATCCGCTCCAGGGTTGTGCGGGTCTTGGCCATCTCCATGTCGAACTCCGGCAGGATGGATGCGCTGATGCTCACGGAAACCTCCTCCTCTGGTGGTTGCCTTGACCTGACTCCACAACAGGTCTCGGGTGTCGTAGGAACACGGCTACCCGCGAAGGCCGAATCCGTTCTCCATCCAGGCCTTTGTCCGGCATCTATTGCCTGGGAGGCATCGGACACACATGCTCTCCTCAGGAAGATGCTCTCCCGGCCGAGGAGAGGGGCCTACGGGCAGACGCGTGAGGAGCCCCTTGTATGCCAGCGAACCTGACCCCCGTCTACAGGGAAGCCGAGGCCAAGTTCAAGGCCGCCGTCACCAGGGAGGAGAAGATCGCCGCTCTGGAGGAGATGCTCCGTGTCATACCCAAGCACAAGGGAACGGAGCACCTGCAAGCAGACCTTCGGTCCAGACTCTCCAAGCTCAGGCAGGAACCGAAGAAGAAGACCGTAGCAAAGGGTTTGAGCCACAAGATCCCCAAGGAGGGCGCGGGGCAGGTCGCCTTGGTCGGAGCTCCCAACTCGGGCAAGTCGAGCCTCGTGGCGGAGCTGACCCACGCCCAGCCTGATGTGGCCCCCTACCCTATGACCACCCATAAGGCCACGCCCGGGATGATGCCCTTCGAAGACGTGGGGTTCCAACTCGTGGATCTCCCGCCCCTCTGCCACGAGCATGTTGAACCCTGGGTCTATGACCTCACCAGAGCCGCCGACCTGGTCTGGTTGGTGGTCTCCATCCAGGCGCCTCTGCAAGGGCTGGAGTTGGTTGAGGAGCTTCTTGGCAACAAAGCCATTGGGCTTTTCCCCGCGGGGTCGGAGGCCCCCACAACTCCTCGACCGGGATGGACCTACAAGAAGACCCTCCTGGTGGTTACCGGCATGGACCGGCCGGGAGCCCGGGGAGACCTGGAGGCACTGGAAGAGCTCATGGATCTTCCCTGGCCTCGGGTGGCCGTATCGGTGGCAACAGGGGAAGCATTGGAGGAGCTGGCCAAGACCACCTTCGAAGCCCTGGAGATCATGCGGGTGTATTCGAAGGAACCCCGGAAGGATCCGGACATGACCCGACCTTTCACCTTACCCAGGGGAAGCACAGTCAAAGATCTGGCTCGGGCCATACACAAGGATATCGCGGAGGAGGTGAAGTTCGCTCGGGTCTGGGGCCCCAGCGCGTTCGACGGACAGTCGGTCCACGAACACCATGTTCTCGAAGAGGGGGACGTGGTGGAGCTACACCGGTAGAGTCAGAAACGGAGGAGTACGGAGTCGGTGTGGTGAAGCGTCGGGTCTCTGCCTACGCCTCAACCGAGGCTTTCTGTCCCCTCTTGTAGATCCAGACACCGGCGCCGATTACCGCGGCGGCCGCCAGGATCACCAGGGCCACCAGAACAACCTTCACCACGATCACGAGCAGGCCCATCACCCACCCCGCCACCGGTACCATGACGACCTTGAGGGCTTCCAGGAGAAGGAAGCCCAGGATCCCTGAAACCGTCAGTCCAGCTGCAAATTTCGCCATTTGTCCCCGGGGGTGGGTGGATTCTGCCCAGTCATCATTCCGATCTGGGTGCAAAAGCCTCTACGGACTCCAGCCCCATTCGGTTTCAAGCGCTCCCTCAAAAATAAACAGTTACCCTCGACCCCACCAAGGAGGGGGAGGGGACCAGAGATGGATCGACATGGCCGCCTGGAGCGGCCTGAACGGCAGACTGGCGGTAGAGGAAGGCTGTATGCATCCTTTCTACAGTTCTGACCCTCACAGGTGGTCAGGATTGGATTCCAGCAAAGTCATCGCCACCGATTCCTGCCGCCAAAGGGAAGGCCCCGGTACGCATGGATGCCTTGATCGGCCGTCTGAGGGAAGAGCTCAAAGACCGATACCACGTGGAGCGGGAGATCGGAAAAGGTGGGATGGCCGCAGTCTACCTGGCCGAAGACCTCAAGCACGATCGCACCGTGGCCATCAAGGTCCTCCTTCCAGAATTGGCCTCGATGTTGGGCCCGGACCGGTTCCTGCGGGAAATCCAGATCGCTGCCAAGCTCAGACACCCGCATATTCTTCCACTCCTGGATTCCGGAGAGGTGGACGGCCTGCCTTTCTATGTCATGCCTTTCGTAGAGGGGGAGTCGGTTCGGGACAAACTCACCCGAGAAAAACAGCTTTCCCTGGAAGAGACTCTTCAGATCGGCCGGGAGGTCACCGACGCCCTGGCTTATGCGCATGAGAAGGGAGTGGTCCATCGCGACATCAAGCCGGGGAACATCATGTTGGACTCCGGCCACGCCGTCGTGGCGGACTTCGGGATCGCGTTGGCTACCCAACAGGTCTCGGACAACCGGTTGACGGCCTCGGGGGTCTCCCCCGGGTCTCCCCACTATATGAGCCCGGAACAGGCCGCCGGGGACGACGACATCGACGGCCGGAGCGACATCTACTCCCTCGGATGCGTCCTCTTCGAGGCCCTCACGGGGGACCCTCCATTTACCGGCCGCCTTCCGCAGGCAATCCTCGCCAGAAAGCTGAGGGAGCCACCTCCCAGCCCCAGCGTGGTTCGGGATTCGGTGCCCGATTGGCTGGAAGCGGCGATCCTGAAGGCACTGGCCAGAAGCCCCGCAGATCGATTCAGGACGGCCGTAGAGCTTGGAGAGGCCCTCAGGGTTTCACCGGAAAGGCTGTCGGTCGGTCTCGATTCCCACCGGGCGACCGGGAGGGAAGCACCTGGCGCCCCCTTCTCTCTCCGGTCCATTGGTGGAATCGTCAGGACACTGCTTGCTGCCCTCCTCACCTTCACGGTGGTGGGGTACTTCACCAACCGAGTGTACGATGTCAAGCTGGGGATCCCCTTGGAGTTCACTCCCTCACGGTGGGATCTCCCCATGGTGGGATTCCAGGCGATGATCCCCGTCCTGGTCTTCGGCGCGCTGGCGTTCGGGGGGTACGTGTTCCTCCACCGGGCGGGCCGCCTGGCCTCGACGGGACTCCAGCGCACTCCGGGGATCGGGAAGACGTACGGGTCTTTGACCGTTGCCGCCACAGGAATCTGGCAGAAGCTCTGGAGCAGCCTGAGCCCAAAGGCGGCGGCGGATCTCTTCTTTTTCATAGCCGTCATCTCGACTGCGATCGCCGTCAGTCCTTTCCTGGGATACCTGGGTGCCCTCCCTCACGATTCCGATCCAGAGTTCCTTTCCTACACTCACCAACCCCTTCGGGAAGCATACACCATCGTCTTGGCGGCCCTTATCGTGGCCCTGCTCCTGGGATGGAGGAGTCTCTTCCGGTCCTTGAGGAAGAGGGGCCCGTGGGGAGGGCGCGTGGCGGCGGCCCGGTGGGGGTCTTTGGCCTGGATCGGGTTTTTACTGATCCTGACCACGCTGCCGTGGCGTTTGGTTTACGACAGCACCCACGAGAGGGCCCTCATCGACGGAGAACGAGCTTACATCCTTTTGGAGACGGAGGAGGACTTGCTGGTTTATCGATCGGAGTCGGGGATCACCACGCGACATCAGGTCGGTGAGGTCCCCGACCTTCAACGCCTCGGGACTCTCGGATACGTCTTCGAGGAACCTGAGTACTTCGATGGCGCCGGAGATGAAGGTTGAACGACTGGTATCACGAGGTTCAAACGGAGGAACGGAAGCATGAGGAAGCTCGCGTCCTGTTCGGTACTGGTGCTCACTACCTGCTTGATGATGGCCCAGCCTCTGGAGGGGCAGAAGAGGGGGCCTGGGGGAATCATCGACTGGATTCACAGGTTGAGCGGCCCTTCCATGCTGGCCCTGGGCGGTTCCTACTCCTGGGAGATCGAAGAGGGCGGGACCCGAGTCAGGGTCGGGGCCGTTCTGGGTTTCCCTGTGGCGCGGAAGGACCGGATCGGAGACGACCAGAAGCTGAACATGTTCTCCCTGCAACCCTCTGCGGAGTTCCCGATCTTCAACAGCCCTGTAGAGGTGAAGACCGGTCTCAACATCCATCGCTTCGGCGGCACAGGCCATGACCCTGTCTGGCACCTGTCGGTCCCCCTTTACCTGCAGCTCAGGTTAGCCGTGGACAGTGACCAGAACCTCTTTCTCCGGATCGCACCGGGCTTCCAATACTTTCCGGCCTTCGGATACTTTGATTTCGACCGGGAGATCGAGGTGAACCGGGACGGGGGTGAATGGACCTTCGCTATTCAGGCAGGTCTGGACTTCATGAAGTGAGGCGGCGGCCCTTCGGCCGGTGAGGCCACCTCACTCGAGGCACGGTCGCGATCAGAGCCAGACTTCGGGGAGGAACTTCGCCAGGCTTGTACCCGGAAGCTTCCTCCTTCCTCTCCATTCCCGACTCCCCGTTTCAGGCAACGCTGAAATGGGGCTGGTCATCTCAAGATATGGTCAAATATTTTTCCCTGTGAGCGGTCCTGCCAGATCTTATGGTAGGGGCAAGACGAGCTTTCAAACACGAACAAAGCCATGAATGAGGACATCGAAGTCATTCAAGAGAAGATCCGAGAGGAAAGCGCCTTCCTCTCTCGACTCCGGCAGGAGGTGGGAAGGGTCATCGTAGGCCAGGAGGCCATGGTGGAGGGGCTCCTCCTCGGACTCCTGTCCGACGGCCACGTCCTCATGGAAGGGGTGCCAGGCCTTGCAAAGACACTGACGGTCAGAACACTGGCCCGGGCGATCGACACCACCTTTCGCAGGATCCAGTTCACACCGGACCTGCTGCCGGCCGACCTCATCGGAACCCTCGTCTACGACCAGAAGGATCAGTCCTTCAAGACCCGAAAGGGTCCGATCTTCGCAAACATCATCCTGGCCGACGAGATAAACCGGTCCCCGGCGAAGGTGCAATCCGCTCTCCTTGAAGCCATGCAGGAGCGGACGGTTACCATCGGCGAGAACACTTTTCCCCTGGACACCCCCTTCCTGGTCCTGGCCACTCAGAATCCCATCGAGCAGGAGGGCACCTATCCCCTGCCTGAAGCCCAGGTCGACCGCTTCATGCTCAAACTCTCGGTGGGTTACCCGAATCGGGACGAAGAGCTGGAGATCATGAGGCGCATGGCCACCGGTCCGGAGGTGGAGGTCGCCCCTGTGGTGGGGCCCGAGGAGATCCTCAAGGCCCGGAAGGCGGTGGAAATGATCTACGTCGACCATCAGGTGGAGCAGTACATCGTAGATCTGGTCCTGGCCACCCGGGATCCCGGTGCCTATGGGCTGGACGATCTCACGGACCTCATCTCCTACGGAGCCTCCCCCAGGGCCTCCATCTACCTGGCCAAGACCGCCCGTTCCCACGCCTTCCTCCAGCGTCGGGGGTTCGTTACGCCGGACGACGTGCGGGCCATGGCCATGGAAGTCCTGCGACACAGGGTTCTTCTCACCTACGAGGCCGAGGCGGAAGAGATCAGCTCGGAGGAGGTGGTGACACGAATCCTGAACAACGTCGAGGTGCCGTAGAAGGATCTGGGAGATTTTCCATGGTTCCAAAGGAGATCCTCAAGAAGGTCCGCTTCATCGAGATCTCGACCAGGGGTCTGGTCAACGAGGTCTTCTCCGGCGAGTACCATTCGGTATTCAAAGGTCGGGGGATGACCTTCTCGGAGGTCAGGGAATACCAGTACGGGGACGACGTTCGGAGCATCGATTGGAACGTCACTGCCCGGACCGGATCCCCCTTCGTAAAAGTATTCGAGGAGGAGCGGGAGCTCACGGTGGTGTTGATGGTAGACGTGAGCGCCTCCGGGAACTTCGGAACGGAAGAGCGCCTCAAAGGTGAACTGGCCGTGGAGCTCAGCGCGGTTCTAGCCTTCAGCGCAATCAAGAACAACGACAAGATCGGGCTCATCCTCTTCAGCGACCGGGTCGAGAAATTCGTACCCCCGAGAAAGGGACGTCGACACGTATTGCGAGTGCTCCGTGAGCTTCTCTACCACCGCCCCAGCGGAAGAGGCACGGACATCAGCGGGGCCCTCGAATATCTTTCCAGGGTCATCTCTCGCCGGGCCGTGATCTTCCTGGTCTCGGACTTCATGGACAAGGACTTCTTCCGACCTCTATCGGTAGCAGGAAAACGCCACGACCTCATCGCAGTCCGGATGAACGACGCCAGGGAAAAGGACCTTCCTTCCCTGGGATTCGTCGAACTCGAGGACCCGGAGACGGGTGAACAGCTGATAGTGAATACATCCAACCGTGGCTTTCTGCAGGCGTTCCGAGACCACGCGAGGAAGGCGCGTGAAGAGCTTGACCGGGATTTCCTTCGATGCAAGGTGGATGTGATCGACGTCCAGACGGGGCGGCCCTACGTGGAACCCCTGATGCAGTTCTTCCAGAAACGGATGCGTCGGTTCCGATGAGTTCTCGGTTCTCTCCCCTCGCTTTCGCCACCCTCTTTGCGGCAATCGGCCTGGGATTCTACCCCCTCGCAGCCCAGGCCCCGCGCATCGGTATGGAGGTGGACACGGCGGTCATGTCAGTGGGAGATCGAATCACCCTGACCGTGACCGTAGATCACGGCGCCGGATCCCAGGTCGTGTGGCCCGATTCCCTGAATCTGGCGCCCTTCGAGGTCCTGCAGGCCCGGGCCGACCCTCCAGCCACTCTGGAGGACGGACTCCGGTCCTCATTGGCTCTCACCTTGACGGCCTTCGAACTGGGTGATCTGGAGGTTCCTGGCTTCGAGGTGGGGATCACCGACACGAGGGGCGAAACCACTACCGTGACCACCGACCCCTTCGGGATTCGGGTGATCACGGTGGGACTGGACGATGGGGGTGACATCAGGGAGATCAAGGGACCTATAGGTATCCCCCGAAACCTCCTTCCCGTCCTGCTGGTTTTACTGGCTGCTGCCCTGGCAGGGATCGTGGGGCGGGCACTCTACCGACGGTTCCGGCGGGGAGACCCCGAGCTCAGAGACACCATGCCCGCCGCCCCATGGAGAGAGCCCCACGAGATTGCGTTGGAAGCCCTGGACCGGATCGAGAACTCCGCGCTCCTGGAGAACGGGGAGATCAAAGAATACCACATCAGGGTCTCGGAAGTTCTGAGGAATTACGTGGAGGGCCGGTTCCGGGTACCAGCCCTTGAGATGACAACCGCGGATATCCTCGCCGACTTGAAAGAAAGGGGGTTGGATACGCCGGTTCTCGAGAGATTCGAGACCTTCTTCGGCCAGTGCGACATGGTGAAGTTCGCCAAGTACCTGCCGGAGCCACACGCCAGCCGGGCTATACTGACCCTGGGGCGGCAGCTTGTTGAGGATACCATTCCGGTTGAGAGGAAAGGGGTCTCGGAGCCCGCCGGCCTGGGGAGTCCCGGGCTCCAGGAGGTGAAGGGCTGATGTTCCGGTTCGAGGATCCCCTCGCTCTGTGCCTTCTGGCTCTCCTGCCCGTTCTGGTCATCATCCGCCGGCGTTGGGAGCCTCGGCACCGTGCCACCCTCCGCTTCTCGGCTTTGGAGGCAGCTCGAGCCACAGGGCTCGGAATAAGTAGATGGGCCGCCCGGATCCCGACCTTCCTCCGCCTCCTCGCGTTGGTGGCTGTCGTCATCGCCCTGGCCAGACCTCAGACCGGCATCACCTCCGAGTCGGTCCTCACGGAAGGCATCGACATCGTCATGGCCATGGACGTATCCAGCTCCATGCTGGCCGAGGACCTGGAACCCAATCGGTTGGAAGCATCGAAGCAGGTCGCCGCTGAATTCGCCCAGGGTCGGCGAAACGACCGCATCGGCCTGGTTGCCTTTGCGGGCCAGGCCTACACCCAGGCCCCTCTGACCCTGGATCACGGTGTCATAACCGGGCTCCTGGGAGAGTTGGACGTAGGGATGATAGAAGACGGCACAGCCGTGGGCATGGGCCTGGCAACCGCGGTGAAGCGTCTTCAGAACTCTGATGGCGACTCCAAGGTCGTAGTGCTTCTTACCGACGGGCGTAACAACCGGGGAGAGATCGGACCCGCTACCGCTGCACAGATGGCCCAAGCTCTCGGAATTCGTGTATACGCTATCGGAGCCGGCACGCGGGGAACGGCTCGCGTGCCCGTGGACGACCCCTTCCAGGGGCGTCGGTATGTCAACATGAGGGTGGATCTGGACGAGCCCACGCTACGGGAGATGGCCGAACTCACCGGCGGCCGGTACTTCCGGGCCACGGACCGGGAGAGCCTGGAGGCCGTATTCGGGGAGATCGACGCCCTGGAGACCACGGAAATGGAGGTAGAGAATTTCACCCGTTACGGAGAGCGCTTTCCGCCCGCACTGGGCGCTGGCCTGCTCCTCCTCCTCCTGGAGCTCGGGCTGGGCCAGACCGTGCTTCGAAGACTGCCCTGAGGAGACGAGCAGATATGTTCCGTTTCGCCTCGCCCGAATGGCTGATCGCACTCCTTCTGGTGCCCGCGGTTGCGGGTGGGTTATGGATGGCCGCCCGGAGGAGGAGACGCCTCCTGGAGCGTTTTGGGGAGGCCGAGCTCTTGTCGAGGCTGACCGCTTCTGTGAGCCGCCGGGCTCGGTTGATCAAGAAAGCCCTGGCGGTGGGGGCCGTGGCGCTCTTCGTGTTGGCTATGGCCCGGCCTCAATTCGGAACGCGGGTTGAGACCGTACGCCGACGCGGGCAGGACATCATGGTGGCGGTGGATCTGTCTCGATCCATGCTGGCGGAGGATGTGACTCCCAATCGACTGGACCGGGCGAGGTTGGCGATCCTCAGGCTCATCCGAAGCCTGGACGGAGACCGCATCGGATTGGTGGCTTTCGCCGGAGATGCCTTCATCCAGAGCCCGTTGACGGTGGACTACACAGCGGCCGCCATGTTCCTGGACGCCATGGGGCCGGAGATGATGCCGGTCCAGGGAACCGATCTGGGTGAGGCCCTCAGGATGTCCTTGGACGCCCTCGATCAAGCCGCCCGGGAAGACAGGATCATTGTCTTGGTGACAGATGGCGAGGATCATGAGGGCCAGTGGGAAGAGCAGCTTCAGAGGGCCCGGGCCTCGGGGGTGCAGATTCACACAGTTGGGATTGGCTCCGTTGAGGGAGTCCCCATCCCCGAATCCGGCAGCGGTAGCGGTGGACAGGGGTTCAAAAGAGACGAGGAGGGTAACGTCGTCACCACGCGGCTGGATGAAGCGACGCTGCGGGAGGTGGCCGAAACCACGGGTGGGCAGTTCGTACGTGTTGCACCTGGCACCACCGGTTTCGAGGATCTGGTGGACCAGATAGCTGCGGGTCAGGGAGAGGAGATGGACACCCGAGAGATCACCCAGTTCGAAGAGCAATATCAGCTCTTCCTGGCCCTTGGTTTTGTCATGCTTCTGGTGGAAGCTCTGGTGCCGGAAAGACGTCGAGCAGCGGGAGAGTGGAGCGGGAGATTTCAATGAAGATGCCATGGGTTCTGGTCCTGGGCCTTGTCTTACTCCCAGGCCAGGTGGAAGGCCAACGGGCTCGTTCGAAGGTGGAGGAAGGCAACCGGCTCTACTCGGAAGGGCGTTTCGACGATGCCCACCAACAGTACCTGGAGGCGCTCCTGGAGGATCCGGAGTCGCCGTTGATCCGGTTCAACGACGGCAACGCTCTTTACCAGAGCCAGGACTTCCAAAGGGCCATGGAGCGGTTTCTGGAGGCTGCGGAGAGCAACGACCCGAGGCTTCAGAGCGCAGCCTGGTACAACCTGGGCAATGCGTTGTACCGGGCCCAACAGCTGCGGGAGGCCCTGGAGGCCTACAAACAGGCCCTCCGTTCCGATCCCTCTGACACCGACGCGAAGCACAATCTAGAGCGGGTGCTGGAACAGCTTCAGCAACAACAGGAGCAAGAGGATCAGCAGAACGAGGACCAGGAAAAGCAGGACGATCAGGAAGAGGAGAACCAGCAAGACCAGCCCCAGCAGAATCCCCAGCCTCAGGATCAGCCTCAGGGTGAGGAGCCACAAGAACAACCTCCCCAGGGCCAGGAGGGTGACCAGGAACCGCAGGAGGGAGAGCAGCCCCCCCAGGAGGAGCCACAGGAAGGTGAGGGAGAATCCCAACTCCCGCCCGGGCAGATGACACCGGAGGAAGCCGAGCGCCTCCTGGATGCCATCCGTGAGGACCCGGGGGAGGTGAATCGTAAGCGAGCGGCAGCCACCGGGCGGCGGCCGAGGAAGGACTGGTAGGGTGACCCGAAGGCCTGGCAAAAGGAGTCGAGAGTTCCCGGGATCGGTGGTTGGGATCCTCGTGGCTTTCCTCGGCGTCCTGAACCCCGTTGGAATCTCCGGGGCTTCGGCTCAGGACATATCGGTTCGGGCCTACCTGACCCCGTCCACCGTAGGAGTGGGACGCGTCTTCGTCCTGAACGTGGAGATCACAGGTTCCCAGAACGTAGATGCGGAGCCACAGCTACCGGAATTGGGAGATTTCAGCACCTACCTGGGGAGCGGGTCTTCCTCTTCCATGCAGATCATCAACAACCGGACCACGGTTTCCCTCACCCTCCAGTACAGGTTTCAGGCCCTGAGAGAGGGCACCTTCGAGATCCCTGCCTTCCCAGTTCCGGTGGAAGGAGAGTCCTATTCCACGGAGCCCCTCACTCTCACGGTTTCTTCCGCCCCACCGCAGCACCCCCAGCAAACCCAGCCCAGCTCCGATCCGGCAGCTGTTGGCCCGCAGGACCTTTTCGTGACAGCCGAAGCAAGTCGGAGCAGGATCCGGGAGGGCGAGCCGTTCATCGTGGAGTACCGGATCTTCACCCGAGTCAACGTGACCTCCTACGGTTTTACCACCGTCCCCGAGTTGGAAGGATTCTGGGTGGAGGAGCTCCCCCTGCCCGAGCAACCTCAGGTGGAGCAAGTGACAAGGGATGGCCAACAGTACACCACGGCCGTCATCAGGCGAGTGGCCCTCGTCCCCACGGGCCCTGGGGAGCGGACCTTGGATCCGCTGGGAATCGAGGCCCAGGTCCGGGTACGCCAACAGAGGCGGATGCTGGACCCCTTCGAGAGCATCTTCGACCTGGACCGATCCTCCCTCTTCGGAACCGTCGTGCCGGTCACCGTGGCCTCGAATCCCATCCAACTTCAGGTGGAACCCCTGCCGCCGGAACGTCCCGAACCTTTCAGCGGCGTCGTAGGCGACCTGAGCCTGGCTACCAGCTTGACCCCCGACTCGGTTGCCACAGACGAGGCTTTCACCCTGACGGTGACAGCCACAGGTGAAGGAAACCTTCGGGCCATGCCCGAGCCGATTCTGGACCTCCCCGAGGATTTCGAAGCCTATCCACCGGAGGTGTCGGAGAGCGTTCAGCGATCCGGCCCCGGCCTGTCCGGGAGAAAAAGCTGGGAGTACGT
>JASFVN010000262.1:0-6440 GCA_050049805.1 Gemmatimonadota bacterium | reverse complement strand
CACCGATCCCCTCCCGATGACTCTTTCCGGCGTTTCTCCGAAAATCCAGTTCGCGACGTCGATCTGGTGGGATCCGAGCTCGGCCAGCAGCCCGCCGGAATATTCCCTGTAGAGTCGCCAGTTGATGAGGCGCTCCAATGACGGGTCCGGGACCGGACGGCGCCAGTTGTAGTTCCGGTGCCAGTAGCCGTAGACGTGGGTCACCTCCCCGATCTCACCCTCACGAATCCGCTCGATAGCCTGCCGATACCATGGAGCGTACCGGTACTGAAGCCCTGTCTGGAACAGGCACCCGCTCCCTTCCGCCGCCCGTACGATGTCGTTGCACTCGTCCACGGTGTAGGCCATGGCCTTTTCCCCGTAGACGTGAAGGCCACGCTCCAGGGAGGCAACCATGTGCTGACCGTGGAAGCTGAGAGGGGAAGCGACGATGACGGCGTCCAGGTCTTCCACCGAATCCAACATCTCCCGGTAGTCAAGGAAGGCCGGGGTCTCCTCGCCGGTGACCTCCCGGCCCTCGGTGAACCTGGGCTCGTAGACGTCGCACAGGGCCGCGATTCTGACGTCCGGGTTCCTGAGGAAGAGCTGGGCGATGTACTTACCTCGGCTCCCGACTCCGATGACCCCGACGTTGATCTGATCCGAGGGTGAGACTCTGCGTCGAGTGAGGGTTTCGGCCATGGCCTCCGCGCCGATCAATGTCGATCCGGCTGCCATCGCCGACGCCTTGACGAAATCCCGTCTCTTCATGGTTCAGCCCACCTCTCGTTCTTTGGTTCTGTTCGAGATCGGCCCGGGCCACCCCAGGCGAACTGTCCGCTGATCGGCACCCTGATCCAGAATCATCAAAGCCTGAAAGCCAGGATCCCCTTCATGGAGCTGCCGTGCGGCCTGGGGCCCCATCACAAACAAGGCCGTAGACAGGGCGTCGCTCTCTGTCGCATTCAGTGCCGCCACCGTGACCTGCTCCACACCCTCGGCTGGGCGGCCGGTTCTGGGATCGATGATGTGGCTGAGCCTGCGCCCGTCCAGGACAAAGTACCTCTCGGCGTTCCCCGATGTCGACAAGGCTCGGTCCCGGAGTCGGATCGTGGAGATGGCTTCGGTGCTGGACCTGGGATCGGGGATGGAAACCACCCATCCTTCGGTATCCGGCGGTGCACCGATAGCCAGGTAGGTGCTTTGTCCGAGCCCGAGGAGAGCCGCCTCGACCCCCAATCCTTTCAGCTTTCGGGCGGCCCGATCCAGCGCCCATCCTTTCCCCAACCCCCCCAGGTCCAATTCCACACCCGGTACCCGGAACCGCACGCTCCGTCGGCCTTCGTCCAGGGCCACTTTCTTCCACCCGCTATTGGCTCGAGCTGCCGACAACTCTTCCGGGGAAGGGGACCTTCCACCACCCCGAAAGAACCCCCAGGCCTCGACCAGGGGCCCCACCGTAATGTCGAAGGCTCCGCCCGTTCTCTCGCTACAATCGAGGGCGAGGCCGATGAGATGGAAGACCTCCGGGTCGGTGGTGACCGGTTCGACTCCGGCGTTCTGGTTGATCCGAGAGATCTCACTTGTAGGGCTGTAGATGCTCAAAGCGTCTTCGGCCGCTTCGATCTCCGCGAAGGCGGCCTGGAAAAGCTCCGAGGCCGCCTCTCCACTTTCCGCATAGAGGTAGATCTCGGCATCGGTCCCCATGACGGGCCGGGTGAAGTGGTAGAGGGAGTCCGGGCCACTTATGGCCGATCCCGTCTCCACCCCGGGAAGGCCGAGTGGGAGGCGGCCGAGCGCTAGGGAGCCGAGCGGTGGAAGGCCAAGCGAGATAAGGCCTGCCGGCGTGCCACCAAGAGCCAGGAGAAGCAGGGCGGCCCTCACCATCCGCCTCTCGTCATCCGGTTACCCGCTTCCAGACTCTGAGGAGGTTCCCTCCCATGATCTTCTTCACATCCTCGTCACTGTACCCCCGGGCCTTGAGGCCCCGGGTGATGTTGGGGTAGTCTTCCACGCCCCGGATTCCCACCGGAGAGGGATTGCGGGGGTACATGTCGGCGCCGAGCCCCACGTGGTCGACGCCGGCCACTGCCACAGCGTGGTCGATGTGGTCCAGGAGGTCGTCCAGGGTCGGCAGATGCTCCATGGGCCAGTCGCGGCTGGCGTTCAGGTGGTTCAAGGCGATCCTGAGGGTCAGGTCCTCCGGAGGAGGCACCTGGCTGAACCAGGGCCTGCCGATGGCGCCGAGCTCGGCTTTGGCCTGGTTGTACTCCGGGGTCAGATAGTTGAGGACAAAGACGACGGCCAGCACTCCGCCGTTTTCAGCCAGGGCCCGCAGCATGTCATCGCTCACGTTTCGACGATGCGGGTTGATGGCCCGGACTCCGGAATGGGAGAAGATCACGGGGTCTTCCGTGACCTCCAGAACGTCGAAAAACGTAGAGTCCGAGACATGGGAGACGTCCACCACCATTCCAAGGTTGTTCATCTCCCTCACGATCTCGCGGCCGAGGTCGTTCAGCCCGCCCCACCGGGGATCATCGGCTCCGGAGTCCGCCCAATCGTGGGACACGTTGTGAGTGAGGGTCATGGACGATACCCCGAGACCATGGAACTCCCGGAGGAGCTCCACGCTTGCCTCGATGGCGTGGCCTCCCTCGATGGCCAGCGGCATGGCGACCTTCCCGGAACCGACGATGCGCTCGATATCGGTCCCGGTCCTGGCCAATTCCACCCTGTCCGAGTTGGTGGCGATGGCCTCGAGCATAGCGTCCAACAGCTGGCGTGCCTGCCCGGAAGGCTCCCCCGGATGACCGTAGAGGAAGTTTTCCACGTAGAGGGCGACGGTCTGAACATCGACCCGGCCCTCCTCCAAGCGGGGCAGATCCACGTGGCCCCCGGGTAGGCGGGTGCCGATATCCAGGCCCTCGTAGAGAACCCGGTAGGCAAGGTCGTTGTGGGTGTCCCAGACCAGGGCCTCGTCGTGGAGGGCCTCGATGGCCTCGTTGGTCGGGTAAGGCATGGCCTCGGAGTAAAGAGCGGTCGCTCCCGGTTCTTCCGCTCTCTCACCCAGGATGACGAAAAGCAGGGCAGCCGCGAGCAGTAGGATGGCGGCTGTCCGAAAGATTCCCCGGTTCATGGACGGCTCCTGGCTGGGACTTTCGATGTAGGTCGAATGTGGCCCGGCAGGTGCCGGGAGGCCAGGTGGGGCGTGGACGATTACCGCTCAGAATCGGGGCCCCTACGGATGCAGGCTGACCTCCCGGGGCATTTCCACTTCCACCTCCTGCCGCTTTCCGATTCCCGCATGGAAGGGGAGAGCCAGGCTGTTCCGGAAGAATCGGCTCAGCATTCGCTCATAGGTTTTCTGGCCGGCGCAGACTTCAGCGAACCAGCGGCAGGCCATGGAGTTTCTGAGGAGGAGGTGAAAGGCGAGGCTGGGGTGCCGATAGAGGAAATCGGCGATGGCCCGGGCCGGCCTGAACGCGTCCTGGATTTCCGTTCGGATTTGATCTCCGTAACCGTCCAAGGAGATTCGATCTCTAAGAAACCCGCTGATTGCTTTGCCGGCCACATGGCCTGACCGAAAGGCGTAGTAAATCCCTTCGCCGGTGAGGGGGTCTACCAGCCCTCCTGCCTCCCCCGCCAGTACGATCCGCTTGGAGTTCAAGCGCCTACCTCTCCCACCGAGGCAAACCGGATGCCCCCGTGCCCGATAGGTGTCGGCACCCTTCACCATCTCGGTCTCGGCGCAGAATTCTTCGAAGAGCGTTTTGACCTTCGGAAGCTTCCCTTCGTAGATGAACCCCCCTGCCGAGAAATGGTCGCGTTTCGGGAACACCCACCCGTACCCACCGGGGAATTTCCTGAACTCGAAATAGGTCGATCCCGGGGGGCTGGTGTGGCCAGAGGGGGCTGGTCGGGCTTCACCCTCGTAGGCGAAAGCCATATGGCGTTCTTTATGCCCGGGCAACGCCCTCGAGACTGCGCTCCCGGCCCCGTCAGCACCTACCACGACTCGGGCCCCCATCGCTCCCGAACCTGTCTCCACGATCACGCCGCGGGGCTCTTCTCTCACATCGCGCACCGTGACTCCCAAGGCGACGTCGACGGTGGGCTGTGAACGAGCCAACTCCAGGTGAGCCTCGTCGAAGGTCTCCCGGTGCACCAGCCAACCCATGGGATTCTTCGAGTGGATATGGGTGATGTAGTCCTCACCGAGGGCGAGATAGGAGTCCTGAACAGGGGTCTCGACGAGGTCGAACAAGGCGCCGGGAAGGTAAGGGCGTGCTTTGAGCGTCAAGCCGCCGGCGCATGGCTTCCAACGCGGGAAGTCAGCCTTGTCCAGAAGGAGGACCGTGAAACCCTCCTCCGCCAGGGTCAATGCAGTGCGGCATCCCGCTATGGAGGCTCCGACGATGATGACGTCGTGTTCAGGGCCGCGTTGGGGCCGGACCTTCGGTTCGGGCATAGGGTTCGGCTGCCAGGCAGGAGAGGAACTCTGTCGTACGGATCGAGGCTCAGGACTCAGGATAAAGCCGGCGGCCTCACCTGACCAGAATCAACGAATCCGACCAAGATGACGTTGCACCTGGTCCGCTTCCGGGCAGGGTGCCGACCTTCCTCTTTACCCCACCGAGCCTACTCCGTTCGAAGGGCTCTCATGGGGTCGACCTTCGCCGCTGCCCACGCCGGGATGGCTCCAGCTATCAAGGCAACAGCGAGGAGGACCGCAACCACACCCAGCATCACCTGGAGATCTCTGGGGGAAGTGCTGAAGAGAAGGGGACCTACCTTTCCGGAGAGAATCGAGGCTCCCACCAGCCCCAGGAACACCCCAATCCCAGTGACCGCCACAGACTGCCGGAGGACCATGGTTATCAGCCGGGCTCGTGATGCCCCCATGGCGCTTCGGACCCCGAGCTCCCGGGTCCTACGGGCAACGTTGAAAGCCAGAACCGAATAAAGGCCCATTGCAGCCACGATGAGGGCCAGGAACCCGAATAAGGTGAACATGGTCGCTCCCAGCCTCCAAGGTCGGAGATGGGGATCGATGCTGTCCTGTAATAGGGCGACGTTGGCGAAACGGACCGCAGGATCGAGGGCACGAAGCTCCCTCCGGAGGGGTGCCAGGAGTTCCCGGCCTTGACCCTCCGCTCGGACCAGTAGTGCTCCCGGCCTGGCCTCCAAGGCGAATGCCGCTTCGCCCATAGGCAAGTAGTACTGCCACGGGATTTGCCCGTCCAAGTTGGTTAGGCGGCTCGATTCTACCACACCTACAACCTCCCAGCACGGAGATTCCCGATCACTTACCAACAGGCATTTTCCAAGAGCCGATTCGCCTCCCCAGATTCCCCCCGCCATGTTCTCCGTAACCACAGCCACTCTTGCCCCGGCGGCAGCTTCCTGGTTCGTGAACATCCTCCCCTGCTGAAGCTGAATACCCAGGGTGGAGAGGTAGGCGGAGGAGGCGATCGTGACGAAGGGCGTGATTCCCCTGGGAGCGGGGATCGAATCCATTCCCGGCACGAAGAGATCGAACGCCGCCATTCCAGCGAAAGGTGGTCTGGAGGTCAGACCGACCTCCCGCACTCCAGGGAGTGCTTCCAGCCGTTCGGTGGCCGTATTGGCGAGATCCAGCAGCGCGGATGCCTCCCACTCCCCGTCCATCTCCAGAGAAGCCACGATCAAGCCTTCGGGATCGATACCCAGGTCCATGTTCTGGGCGTGGGTTAGGCTCTTCACGAACAAACCGGCTCCAACAAGAAGAACCACCGAGAGAGCCGCTTGCGTCACCAGCAGAACAGTCTGACTGCGGGAACGTCTCGCCGTTCCCCATCGTCCGCCCTCTCTTAGAGTATCGGCCAAGCCTTCTCGCACCCGGCTCCAGGCCGGGGCCATCCCGGCCAGTAACCCGGTCGCCAAGGCTACTCCGAGGGTAAAGAGAAGCACCCGCTCGTTTACTGGTGAAGGGGGCCAGGCAACCTGAGGTAAGAAGGATCCGCGGACCGCTTCGCCTCCCCAGTATGCCATTGCCAAGCCGACGACGCCTCCCATGGCGGCCAGGATGGTGCTTTCCAGGAAGAGCTGTCGAATCAGCCGCCGACGGGAGATGCCCAACGCAACCCGGATTCCCAACTCCCGGCGCCGGCGGGCACCTCTGGCCAGCAGCAGATTCGCGACGTTCGCACAGGCAATAAGGAGGACGATGAAGGTGACGCCCACCAGCCAACGAGAGACCCTTACTTCACCCGGAGCATCGGGTCCTAGGGCCGCGTTTATGGAGCCCAGGACGATACGAGCGTCCTCCGCATAACGTCCCTCCTCCAGGAGTTCCCGGCGACCATTTCTGTGAAGGGCCGTAGCTTCTTCAACCGCAGCTTCCCGTGAGGCGGAGGGGGCCAGTCGACCCAGGGCTTTGAGCCAGTACCACCCCCGGTGGGAGACCCATTCATCAGAGC
>JASFVN010000302.1:0-5438 GCA_050049805.1 Gemmatimonadota bacterium | reverse complement strand
TCCGTGGAAGCCGAATCAGGAGGCATAGTCATCTCCTCGGTTGGCCCTTTGAGCTTGCACCAGGCAGCGACGGTTCGGCGAAAAAGAAGAGAGCGACTCCGCCCCTTGAAGGCAAACCTGGCCGAGGTTTTTCACCATGGGTCAAGGTATCTGCTTTCGGTCCCTTTTTGTGGCAACCTCGGCCACCCGGAGAGCTCCAGCATTCCCTGTTGCGTCGGCTTCCTCTTTCTCCTCCACCGCCGCAGGCTCCAGGGCCGACGCGTCCGGAAATAGGGCTCTCCTGAGCTCGGGGGAAAGGTTTCCCTCTGCGGCTTCTCGAACGAGCCAAGACTCCACGATCCACTCCCAACCGAAACAGACTTTCATGATTGATGGGCGGAGTCCCGTCAGGCGTTTCAGTTGATTGGAGAACGAGAAGCCATCAGGATAGCCGAGATCACATCCGACCCGGAAGAGGTTTCCTCTGGGATGCTGCAAGCGGAGGCAGCCTCGAAGCACACGGCCGAAATGGAGCCAATGGGATGGGACCGGTAGCCCACGATTCATGAAGCGCCGGCCAAGGGCTCGACGTGACATGTAGAGCGCTCGAGCCAGACCGCTGACCGTTCGAAGTTCCCCTGACAATTCCAGGGTTTTTCTGAGAAGTCGCCGGGTATCCAGATCCAGTTCAGCACCCCTCCAGACGAGATAGTCCGTCACCTGTGTGTCGAGCTGAGCAGGAAACCGCCGAAGGATGGATACCAGCTCATCACAATGGACCTCGTCTATATGCGGAATGACACTGTGGGGGCGGCACGAGGACTTCAGTTTTAAGAGCAGTCGCTTGTCAGAGAGGTCCCCAGCCGGGGGCAGAATCAAGAGTAGCGCCACTCCCGGTGGGCGTGATCGTACTGATTGGATCCCGGATGGCAGCTCACCCGGCTTGAGGTTCCACAGTAGGGCCGACCCTCGATTCGGCGAGGGACTTCGAGGGATTTGGAGCGGGTGGTCCAGGACCTCCAACCTTCTGTAAGGAGGAAAGAAACCCAGGAACCGGTGGCCCTCGATGGGTAAGCGCATCATGGTCTCCTTTGCTTTGGCGTTGCCGGGAAACCCAAGATGATGTGCGAGTCTCAGCGAACTCTCAGCAAAGGTGATGAGACTGGAGAACGGGGCTGCGGATTTGAGTTGCGCGCATAGCCCCGGGGAAACCAGCCTCCGATGACCCGGGTACTCCCTCTTGTGCAGGTTTTCAACTCGACGGTAATGGATGAACGCCATTTCTACCCCCATATCCGGACCGTTGTCTTTGGCTCGGTTCGTTGAGCGGTCAAACCGCTTCTTACTTCAAGTACGACTTGAGGATACCGGTGAGGTTGTTGGGGCCCACATGGCTGACCCCGGCCGACTCAGGGAGCTTCTCTTGCCGGAGAAGAGGATCTGGCTGCGGCCTGCCAAGAACCCGGAGCGGAAGACTCGCTGGAGCGCGGTGCTGGTGGAGAGTCCCGACGGGGATGAGCTGGTGTCGTTGGATTCTACTCTTCCGAACCGGTTGATCCGACGTGCTCTGGAAGCTGGTGAGATGGACGAGTTCCGGGAGTGGGACCTCGTCAAGGCTGAGGCAACCCTGGGGTGCTCGCGTTTCGACTTCCTCCTGACCGGGCCCGGTGAACGTCAACTGGTCTTGGAGGTCAAGAGCGTCACTCTTGTGGAAGGTGGGATAGGGTTCTTCCCGGACGCGGTAACAGAGAGGGGGGCCAGGCATGTCAGGGAGCTGGCCGAAATCACGTCCACAGCCGGCTGGAATGGGGCTGTCCTGTTTGTCCTGCAACGGTCCGGAGCTGACGAGATTCGGGCGGCGCGTCGGATTGATCCGAAATTCGCCGAGGCGTTGGAGGAAGCCGCCAAGGCCGGGGTTCAGGTCCTCGGGCGGAGGTGCCGGGTCTACCCGGACCGAGTCGAGCTAGGCGGACCAGTTCCTGTGAAGGTAGACTAACATCAGGTCTGACTAGCGCTTAGGGGGATTCAAGGGGTAAGGCAGAGGAAAAGCTCAGTCTTTGTAGAGCGCTTCAGGCAGGTCCCTAGCGGGTTCTTCGGAGGGAGTGGATGGTCCGGAGAGATTCTCGAAGGGGAGGATCCATTCTGACTGGACTTGCTCGTAGTTGGCCACGGGCTCCACAGAGTCCGGCTTCTTCGTAGCTCCCGGCAGCAATAACACCAGGGGAAAGGCCAATGGGACCAGAAAGAGTGTCCAGGAGGAATGTCGCATGGTTCTCCGTGCCGAATAGTTCTCCGTGCCGAGGCTTGTCTTACCCTGTTCACGAGTGAATACGTGCTCTACTACCAATCATTACGAAAGAGGACACCCGAAGATTCGTAGAAGGAGATGACGGGCCGGCGCCAAGATTCACCTGGAAGGATCTATGAGGCCTAAGAAAATGGCGGCAGTTCTCGCCGTCGCTGTGCCGATCCTGGTGTCTGGGTGCGATGACCTTCTGGGATCTGGGGGAGGCGGGCCGGGGGAGTTGGAGGAGATTACGCCTGCCGAAGGCCAGACGGACGTTTCGGTTCTGTCTCACGTGCAGCTGTTTTTCAACAAGAAGGTCGATCTGGAATCGGCACCTGCGGCCATCGTGATCTGGAACGGCCAGCGACCCGTGGTGGTTGCCCCTGAACTTGGGCCCCAGGCAAACATCGTTAGGCTGAAGCCGGCAGATCCCTTCGATTTCGGGACGACGTACCGTGTGGAAGTTTCCGACCTATTGAGGTTTCAAGGGGGCGCCAGCCTTGCCAATCCACACACATGGCAGTTCACCACCGAGGGACTTCCCCCACCGTCTCCCGACCGGGACAGCCTCTATTTTCATCTTGAGGCCTTTGCCCACGACACTATGCGGGGGCGGGGCTCAGGGTCCGCCGACGAATTGAAGGCTGCGGAGTATCTGGCGGATCTCTACCTTTCCTATGGCCTCCAGGAGGCTCCTGGAGGGGTGATACAGAGCTTTCAGGCCTTCTCAAGTAGGCAGGGTCGGGTCTTGGACTCCAGAAACGTCCTTGCGGTCGTAGAGGGCTCAGGGGCCCTTGCTCAGGAATGGATCGTGGTAGGCGCCCATTATGACCACATCGGATTCAGGAATCTTCCCGACGAGACCCAGGGGCCCAACAACGGGGCCGATGACAATGGCTCCGGTACCGTACTGATCCTGGAATTGGCCCGCATATTACAGGATTATGTGGATTCGGGCGGAATGGCCGCCAGGGATCGAAGATCGGTCCTTTTTGCGGGATTCGGGTCTGAAGAGGACGGCCTTCTCGGTTCTTGTTCCTACGTCTACGAAAACCCGGCCGTACCATTGGCCCAAACCAAAGCCATGATGAATTTTGACATGGTGGGCCGCCTTCGGAATGAAACCGTGTACCTCTCCGGTGGCGAGACCTCTGATCTCTGGGCGCCTCTCACCGCGAACTCCAACTTCCCTGCGTTGGTGGCGCCCCTTTCAACGTCAAGCTGTACGGGCTGCACCGATCACGTCTGTTTCTGGCGGGAGGGTATTCCCTTTCTGGGGTTCTTCACCGGCATGCACGAGGAGTACCATGCCCCGGGGGACGATGTGGGAACCATCGACTTCCCGGGAATGGTTCAGGTGGGCACGGTTGCCTTGAGAGCCCTGAGTCGCCTGATGGTCACCGAAGACCCCCCGGTTCTGAGGGGCCAATATCCAACGGGGGAATGAAAGCCGGCGAGACCCCACCAGCCCCGGCCGAGGCCAAGTCTTGACCCCATCGTTCCAGGCTTTACTTTCAGAATAAGAATTTCGTTTCTATTTATCGTGGACGATCATTGGCTGGGCAATCGGATGGGGAACAGAACTTGTTGAGGTCCCCCGTCAAACCTCCGAAGCAGGATCGTAGCCGAAGGACGCTGGATCGTATCGCTCTGGCGGCTTTGGACCTTATGGAGGAGGGCGGCGTGGAGAATGCCACGGTGGCCAGAATCGTCGAACGTTCTGGCACCTCGGTCGGCTCTTTCTACGCTCGGTTTGCGGGCAAAGACGATCTCATCCTCTTCCTGCAGGATCGCATTTGGGCCGAGGCCCGGGATCGATGGGACGCAGAGTTGGAGTCGCAGGACTGGGGTGGCCTCTCCATGGAGGAAGTGGTGGAAGGGGTGGTGAGCCTGCTCTTGCGTTCCTTTCGGGCCGACTACCACCAAAGGGAGATATTGGGCCGGGAACGACGGCAGGACGATGAGGGTGCTCGCAGGGTTTTCGCCTTTCATCAGCATATCTTATCCACGGTTACACCCCTCTTTTTAGCTCATCGCCGGGAGATCTCCCATCCAGACCCGGAATGGGCCATTCGCTTGGGATATCGGTTTGCCGTAGGGGCGATCCGGGAGCTCCTGGAGCTGGAGGGAGCCGTGGGGGTTGTGGACGGGGCCGCAAAGGCTGAGGCGTTGACCCCGCAGCTGGCCCGAGCCTGGATCGCATACCTCGGAGCCGGCAGGTCCGAAAGGGAGGAACAGACAAAGGGGGAGGCGGATTTCTTCGACCCCTGGGGCTGAAAAGGCTTCCTCTTCCCTGATTTCCCCTCAGTCCATGGGTTTTCGCCCCTGAATCATCCCGCTCCTGATGGAGGCTATGAAGTCCAGGACAAGCTGCTTCTCATCCGGGTGGGTTTCCAGATAGCGCTGAACCGCAGGGTCGGCGCTGAGAAGGTCGGTGGGGTAGGCGTTTTCCTCTGCAATCTCAACCTCTTCGAGACCTGCAGCTCGCATCTCGGCCAGGTATTCATCCTCATGAACGGGGAGGCACCCTACGAGGGCATCGGTGTTGTCCAGAAGGAACTGAGGAGTCGGATGTTCGGAGATCAGGTCGGAGATCATGATTCTGCCCCCGGGCTTCAGGACTCTCATCACCTCGGCGAACACCTTGGGCCGGGCCGGCGAGAGATTCAGAACACAGTTGGAGATGACCGCATCCACGCTGTTGTCCGAAAGGGGCAGTGCCTCGATCTCCCCCAATCGGAACTCCACATTCTCGTAACCACCTGCCGCGGCGGCCCTTCTGGCCCTATCGATCATGTCGGGAGTCATGTCTACGCCGATGACCTGCCCCGTCGGGCCGACTTCCCTTGAGACCAGGAAGCAGTCGAGTCCCCCTCCCGATCCGAGGTCGAGGACCGTTTCCCCCTCCTCCAGGTTCGCCAGGGCCGTGGGGTTCCCGCAACCGAGGCCCAGGTTCGTGCCGTCCGGAACCACGTTCAGTTCGGCCATCGAGTAACCGACAGTCTGACCGATGGTTACAAGGTCAGGTCCGGATCCTCCCTCAGGCCTGCAACCGCAGCCGCAGCCCGTCGAACCCTCACGGGCGATGGAACCGTAGCGGTCCCGAACCGCCCGGCGGATGTCTTCTTCCTTCATTATGGCCTCCTTCAACAGCAGGTGATCCCTTCCGGGT
>JASFVN010000039.1:0-23243 GCA_050049805.1 Gemmatimonadota bacterium | reverse complement strand
TCCGGCCCAGCTACAAGAACAGAGCTGAGGTGGAACGGGCCATGATGCGTGAATATCCGCCGCTCCTCCGGGACGCCGGAATCGGAGGGACGGTGCAAGTCCACTTCTTCATCGACGAAGAGGGGAAGGTGGTGAATACCCTGGTCCACACCAGCTCCGGATACCAGGCCTTGGACGAGGCGGCTCTGAAGGTGGCCAACATCATCGAGTTCACGCCGGCCTTGAACCGGGACAAAAGGGTAGCCGTTTGGATCTCCCTCCCCATAACATTCACGGCGAAGTGAGGAAGAACCGGGGCTGACAGGCCCCGCGGGGCCACCGGTTGTCGTAGTCGGCAATTGGGGGACAGATCCTTGAAAGAGAGGGGGGTAAGGTGGAGGTCCACGCATTCCTCCGCGTCGCCTTTCAGGAAGGCGCCTGGAAACAACATTGGGCCGAGGCCGGCCGCATCACCTACAAGGCTACCCAGGACTACGCGAATGTGGAGATCGTTTGCGCCGAAGACGATCAGCGGCTCGGGTTCCAGTTCAAGAAGGGAACCAGGATCGCCATCACCGGGAACAGCATTCACCTTCCGAGCTCCGTGCGGTAAGGGGACCCGCTGAGCTGGAGGGAGCCTTCGACCCCGGCTCTCTTTGGCCCCCCCCTGTCCCCATCCACACCCGGGCCTATCTTGCCCCTTCCACCCCTGTCGGGTGGAGGGGGTTTTCCACAGTGTGTGAATGGAGTTTGTCATGATCCGCCAAAGCCTTCGTCTCTCGGCCTCCGTTTCCTTCCTCCTCCTCATGATCGCTCAAGGTCTGGTAGGTCAGACCTCGGCCCAGTTCGAACCGGAAGTCGCTCGATCTTTCGCTTTCCCCCTGACCATCGAATCCATCATGCGGGGCCCGGAGCACATCGGGATTTCCCCGAGCCGAGTGAGATGGTCCAGGGACTCGGATTGGGTCTATTTCCAATGGCTCGCCGGAGGCGGTGCTTGGGACGACAGCTCGGAACTCTACAGGGTGAGGGCCTCGGGCGGCGAACCTGAGCTGGTGCCCGAAGAGATGGCCGACTCCGTCGCCCTGTGGACTGCCACCGGAGACAGGACCGACGATGGGGCACTCATGGTCACGGCCGTGGGAGGCGACCTCTACCTCATCGAAACCGATGGAATAAGGATCAGGCGCCTGACGGAAACGGACGAAGGAGAGAGTTCTCCGGTCTTCTCCGCCGACGAAAGATCTATTTTCTTCGGAAAGTCCGGGAACGTTTTCGAAATGGCGCTGGAGCAGCCGATGATTCGGCAGGTCACCGACATACGGAATGGCCCCGCTCCCAGCGGAGACCGGGAGGCCCAGGGGCAAAAGGCCTTCCTGGAAAACCAGCAGGTGGAGCTCTTCGACTTCATACGCCGCCGAAAGGAGGAGCGGGAAGAGCGAGAGGCCCAGCGCGAGGAAGCTGAAGCGGATGAGCCGACGCCAGTTTATCTGGATCCCGGGGAAAGGGCCGGTCCACCCATTCTTAACGCCACCGGCACCCATGCCATCATCACCGCCAACAAACCGGCCCAGGGTGACCAGCAGACCATCGTCCCCAACTGGATCACCGAGTCGGGGTACACGGAAGATCTCACAGTTCGAACCAAGGTGGGTGACGTGCCGGGTTCGTCCCGGGTGGGACTGGTGGAGGTAGCCACCGGGGACGTGGCCTGGCTGGACCTCTATCCCCTGGACGATGAGGAGGGAGGAGCGACAGTGGCCCCCTCCGTGATCGAGGAGACCGGCGTGGATATCGAGGAAACCGGACCGGAGTTGGCTTTCGCATCTTTCGCTGGATGGAACGATGCCGGCACCCACGCTCTCCTGGTCAGCTCCTCCTTCGACCGTGAGTGGCGGTGGATCTATTCCCTGGAGGCCGCTACCGGTGAATTGACGATCCTCGACGCTCTTCAGGACGAGGCCTGGACCGCCGGACCCTGCTCCCGGTGCATAGGGTGGCTACCCGACTCCGAACGGGTGTACTTCGTGAGCGAGGCCACCGGCTTCGCCCACCTCTACGCAGTGGATGCCGACGGAGAGGACAAGGTCCAACTTACCGAAGGGGAATGGGAAGTCCTCCAGGTCCAGATTCCGGAGCGCGGCCGGACCTTCGTTCTTCACAGCAACGAGGGCTCCCCCTTCAACCAGCACGTATTCACCATGGCCTTCGACGGATCCGAACGAACGGCCATCACCACGGTGGATGGTGGTTTCGACGCCACGGTGTCACCGGACGGGGAGAGAGTGGCCCTGGTTCACTCCGTGGCCAACCGGCCCGGGGAGCTCTACCTGGCGGATTTCGAGGCGGACGCCGAGATGGAGCAGATCACCCAGTCGCCCACCGAAGAGTGGCTCAGCTTTCCATGGATCAAACCCGAGGTCATCCACTTCACCGCCCGGGATGGAGTCCGGGTTCCTGCCCGCATCTACAGGCCTGGAGATCTCGGCGCCCAGCCCAACGGTGCCGCGGTCGTCTTCGTCCATGGAGCTGGATATCTGCATAACGTCCACAACTATTGGTCGTCTTATTACCGGGAGTACATGTTCAACCATTTCCTGGCTGCCAACGGATACACAGTCCTGGATGTCGACTATCGGGGATCGGCCGGATACGGACGGGATTGGAGGACAGGCATTTACCGCTGGATGGGAGGAAAGGACCTTTCCGATCAGACCGATGGCGCCCGCTACCTGGCACAGGAGGAGGGTATCGATCCGGCTCGCATCGGGCTCTACGGGGGGTCGTACGGCGGATTCATCACCCTCATGGCCCTCTTCACTGAACCCGATGTCTTCAAAGCCGGGGCAGCCCTCCGCTCCGTCACGGACTGGGCCCACTACAATCACGGCTACACCAGCAACATTCTGAACCAGCCCCAGGACGATCCCGAGGCCTACGAAAAGTCGTCACCCATCTACTTCGCCGAAAACTTCAAGGGCCACCTTCTCATGGCCCACGGCATGGTGGACACCAACGTCCATTTCTCCGACGTCGTGCGCCTTTCCCAGAGACTGATCGAGCTCGGCAAGGAGAACTGGGAGATGGCCATCTACCCGGTGGAGAATCACGGGTTCGTGGTTCCGTCTTCCTGGACCGACGAGTATCGGAGGATCTTCGAGCTTTTTGAACGGACCATCAGCCGTCCCGGTTGTACTGAGAACGGGGCCTTGTGCCCGGTGCGTAAGTAGAGGCAGGAGGAGGAGGATGTCCGAGAGGCCGGGGAAGGTGGAACTTCACCAGGAAAACCCGACGGTGGTGCAGGATATCGGAGCCCGGGTCACCCGGATCATCTCCGATTGTCTGGCTTCGAGAAGGACCCAACCCATTTCGGACCCCACGCCCGTGGCGGACCTGAGGGCCCTGTTTCAGGAACCCCTCCCTCGCAGTGGCATCCCCCACGACGATCTCCTGGACCTCTTCGCCCATCAGGTCGTGCCTCATACGATGGTCAATACAAGCCCGGGGTACATGGGGCTGATGAACCCCACCCCGGTCACCATCAGCATCTTCGCCGATGCTCTCACCAGCCTCATCAATCAGAACCAGGCCGCATCCCACCACAGCCCCGCCGGCTCGGTGATCGAAGAAACGGTCATTCGATGGCTGGGCGAGGCCGCTGGCTACGGGATCGATTGCCGAGGTCACCTGACCAGTGGGGGGACCGTGGCCAACCTGACCGGGCTGAAGCTGGCTCTCCACCGGGCTGCTCCGGAAGTCCGAGATCGGGGTCTGGTGGCGGTGGGGCGCCGGTTTTCGGTCTACGCTTCCGACCAACTTCATTTCAGCATCGAACGGTCCGTAGACGTCTTGGGCCTGGGCAGGGGATCCCTCAGGCTTGTTCCAGCCCGGGAGGATGCCACCGTCGATCCTGCAGCCCTGCGGGAAATGATTGAGGCCGATCGACGTGAGGGACTCCACCCCTTCGCCATCGTGGGAATCGCCGGCACCACCGCCGCCGGTGCTGTAGACCCGTTACCGGAACTAGCAGAGCTCGCAGAAGAGCTGGGACTATGGTACCACGTGGACGCAGCCTACGGGGGCGCCGCAGGCCTCAGCAAGGACTTCCCCGGGATCCTGAATGGAATCGAACGGGCAGACTCGGTCACGGTGGACGCCCACAAATGGTTCTTCGTTCCCTTCGTCGCAGGGGGAATCCTCTTTCGGGACCAATCTTTCGCCGAAGAGGTCTTTCAGAATGCCGCCGGGTACATCCCTCCCAGCGAGGCAGCCGATCTTCCACCCACGGACTACCTGAAACAGGGACTGGCCGGGACCCGCCGGTTCAACGCGCTCAAAGTGTGGATGGCATTCAAGCACTTGGGGGCGGACTGGTACGCCGAGGTCGTGGACCGGCAATTGAGGCTGACCCATAAAGTCGCGGATGCCATCAGCCACCTTCCGGACTGGAAGGTGGCGGTGCCGCCCACTACGGCCATCGTGACGTTCCGCTACGAACCGGCGGCTCTTCAAGACGCCATCGGCCGAGGGGTCGAGTCTGCCGACAGAGCCGTGGAGAAGAGGAACCAGCTCCAGGTTCGAATCGCGAAGGCGATCCAACGGGAAGGCCGCTTCTGGGTTTCCGCCGCACCGGTCCCCGGCGGATTCGCGTTGCGGCTGAATGTGATCTCCTGGCTCACCGACGAAGCATTGGTAGATGCGTTCCTGGCGGAGTTGCCCCGCTTCGCCCGGGAGGCCACCAACGAAAACTGATGCGGGAAATTCATTACAATCCCGCCTCATACTCCCGGGCCTCAAACTCCCGGAGCCGAGGTCTCCTGCGCTTTCCGGCGGCTGACGAGGACCCCTACCAATAACACCATACCCGCTCCGACCAGGTTGTAGTAGAGCCAGGAAATCTCGGTGGAAATGGACACCAGAAATACCGATGCCATCCCGGCTCCCAAGCCCACAGTCGCCCCGGTTCCGTTGGCTCTGGGCACAAAGAACGCAAGCAAAAAAACGCCCAGCAGCGACCCGTAGAAGAAGGAGCCCACCTGGTTCACCGCCTCGATGAGAGAGCCCAACTGCCCAGCGTAGAGGGCCACGCCGAATGCGAACAGGCCCCAGAAGAGAGTCGCGAGACGGGACACCAGCAAGTAGTGAGCCTCCGTGGCATCAGGCCGGAGCCAGCGCCGGTAGAAATCCATGACGGTAGCGCTGGAGAGGGCCGTGATCTCCGAATCCAGGGAAGACATGGCCGCCGCAAAGATCACGGCGATGAGAAGCCCGAGGAGCCCCGCGGGAATGAAGCTGATGATGTAGGTGGGAAAGACGTAGTTCACGTCGTTGGAGGAAGTGCCCCGCACCTCCGAGACCAAATCCTTCGCCTCCCTTCTGAGCTCTTGCAGTTGCAGGTCATACGACTCGATGGCGTTGCGGTTTTCGGTCAGATCGCCCCCCGCACCTCGTCGGTCCAGCAACTCGAGAGTGGCCTCCCGGCGAAGTGAGTGGATGCGGCCCTTCTCCTCCTCGAGGGTCCGATACTCCTCGGCTCTGTCACTTTCCTCCACCGCCACCACCTCGGCCGGGCTGAAGACGAGGGGAGGTTCTTCGAAGTGGTAAAAAACGAAGAGGAGTACACCGATGGAGAGGATCAAGACCTGCATCGGCACCTTGAGAAAGGCATTGAAGATCAGGGAGAGCCGGCTGTCTTTCAGGGAAGTAGCCGTCAGATACCGCTGCACCTGGCTCTGATCCGTGCCGAAGTAGGCGAGAAAGAGGAAGAACCCTCCGAAAAGGCCAGACCAGAGGGTATAGGTGTTGGTGGGATCCCAGGCCAGGTCTACGCTTCGCCACATCTCCTGGATTCCGCCAACGTACACTGCATCGGCCAGGCCAACCCCTTCGGGCAGATTGGCGAACAAGGCCCCCAGGGCCACGGCGATACCCCCGAACACCATGAGCATCTGGACTACGTCGGTCCAGATGACCGCCGTGATGCCTCCGGCCATGGTATAGAAAACCGTGACAAGAGCCATGACCATGATGGTGATCCGCTCGTCCCACCCCAGAATCACCGAAAGGACGATGGCGGGAGCATAGAGGATGATACCCGCCCCCATGCCCCTGGAGACCAGGAAGAGAAAACCGGTCAGGGCCCGAGTCTTCTCATCGAACCGCCTCTCCAGGTACTCGTAGGCCGTGAAGACCTTGGCCCGGTAGAAGAACGGAACGAAGACGATGCACAGGACCACCATGGCGAAAGGCAACGCCAGGTAGAATTGGACAAACTCCATGCCGTCGTCGAAGGCTTGTCCGGTGGTCCCGATGAAGGTGATGGCGCTGGCCTGTGTCGCCATGACCGACAGGCCGATGGCCCACCAGGGCATACGGCGGTTCCCCAGGAAGTACCCTTCGACCCCTTCGTTCTTTCGGCTCTGAAAGAGAGCAAAGGAGAGAACGCCGATGAAGTAGAGGCCAAATAGGAGCCAGTCCAGGCGGGTCATGGAATCCGCCTCACCGATCCCCGCTCAAGATCCGGCCCCGAAATCCAGGAGTCGGGAAACCAGGATGAGGACGGCAATCAGCACGATGCCGTAGACCAAGACGGTGCCATACACCCACCGCCAGCTGGGAAAGATCCCGACTCGCTCTCCCTCTTCGGCCTCGGGATGCATCTCTGAGCTCATTCCTGCACCCCTGACGGCAGGTCGTCTCCACCCAGGGACAGGAGGTTGGCGAATAGGCGATAGGCACCCGAAACGCCCTTCGGGAATTGGCGGAAAAAGGCCAGGCCGGTATAGACGTAGACTCCCTCGCCGACCCTCGCCACCAGAAGCCCACCTCGTTTCGGGTCCTCCCCGGGATCGGCCATCTCCATGAGGGGAGTGAACTCCGGTGACCACTCACTGAGAAAGTACAGGCCCCTTTCCTGCACCCAGTCGTCGAAATCCTCCGGGCCGATGGAGTTCGGAGACCGGAACACGGGATGATCGGGCTCCAGGATTCGTACCGGGGCCGTTTCGTCCGAAACTCGATCGTGTGGCCGGCTCATCTCCACCGGAAAGGGGGCAAATCCACTCTGCGGAAATTCGTACTGGTTGTATTGCACGATGACCGTGCCACCTCTTCGAGCAAATTCCAACACGCGGTCATTAGCCGCCACCAGATCCGGACGGGTCTCGTAGGCACGAATTCCCAACACCAGCACGTCGAAACCGCCGAACCCCCCTGCTCTCACTGCCTCCGGTGCCAGAAGCTCCACCTGGGCCCCCATCTGCCGGATCGCATCCGGGCCATCGTCCCCCGATCCCATGACATAGCCCACCCTGAGGCCCTCGGGAAGGTCTACCTGAAACACCGACACGACTGACTCGGATGCCGGAAAGAGAGCCCCTCGGCGAATGTGCGTATAATCCACCAGCTCCACGCCCCCTTGGAAAACTCTTCCGTCCTCCGCCGTAACCTGAGCGAAGACCGGGTACCGCCCATCGGTAACTCCGTCGGCTCGAGTCACCACGAAGGTGAACGAGGCCTCGGCTCCGGCCCCGGAAAGGGCCAGGGGGTATTCCGTTGGCGAAACCTGCCAATCCGCGGGAAGTCGGAGACGGACCATCCCATTGGGCGGGTGCACGGACTGGCTTCGTACGGTGACCTGGAACTCTCTGGACCCCCGAGAGCCGGACGGCCAAGCCAGCACGGGCGGATCGATGGACACGGAGATGGCCGGAACAACCTGGACCGGCTCCTCGAACTCTCCCATAGCCTTATCCACCCCTTTGAAGCGTGCAGGGCGCCAGACTTCCATTCTGCCCATAGCGTCCACTTCGAAGCTCACGCTCCCATAGACGGTTTCCGGGTTTACAGGAAGGCCCAGCAACTCCATCGCCGGAGGCCGGCGGTATAATTCTCCGTCTCGGGGTTGGCGAAGATAGTAAAGGGTGGACAGCTCGGTATCGTCAGGCATGGAAAGCTGGAAACCCCAGCGACCCAACGCACCTGGAGCCAAAGCCCGGACGTCTCCCACCTCCCCCTCGACTCGCCACCCTGACGGCACTGAAAGACGTCCCGTCACGCCTCGGAGCGTCAGGGGACCTCCGTTCCAGACCTCCACAACACCTCCCACCGCCTGCCCCGGAGTCAGCAGGTCCTTCTCCACCGTCACCTCGGCCACAACTCCCGCCGCCCGAAGAAAGGCCTCCTGCACCATGGGGGCTCGCTCTCGGAGGAGCCGGGCAAGTTCGGAATTCCTGGCTGAGCCTTCTCCGGTCTCCAACACCTCCAAGGCGGCCTTCAGGCTCGCCAAGGCTTCACCCAGAAAGGGCGCTGAGGCCCACGGGTCTGCGACGTGCAACGCATCCTTGGCCTCCCTGATCCCCTCCCGGTATTCCCGGAGCCTCTCCACCACCGTAACTCGGGTGCCCTCCGGCAGGCTTCGCGCCAAGGAGACCAGGGCCGTGTCCACACCGGCAAAGATCTCGTCGGCTCCTTCCGCCGGAACCCTCGACTCCATCAAAGCCACCGTTGAACGACGTGGTCCCATGGGTTGGGCCACTCCCATGTCCTGGGAACGGTGCTGGCTTCGACTCTCCATGGCGACCTGGAAATAGGATCGGCCCAGTAGCGGATCCAATGTTCCCGTCTCCACTCCAGCGGTCCCCTCTTGAGGGTTTCTCCGGGTCAGCCGGTACAGCTTTTGAGGGGCCCATGCCGGGGCTCCGGCGGCGATTTGCTCCGGATATCTGGAGGGGTCTCCTGCCACTTCA
Source organism: Gemmatimonadota bacterium (assembly GCA_050049805.1). Classification (GTDB taxonomy): domain Bacteria; phylum Gemmatimonadota; class Gemmatimonadetes; order Longimicrobiales; family Gaopeijiaceae; genus JABDNZ01. Next base: position 14,517 of record JASFVN010000039.1, on the reverse strand, counting down.
AAGACCTCGTGGGCCAGAATCCCAGCCACCTGATGGTGGCCATGGCCGTCCTGGGGCGTACCGGAGAACACCGAGACGATGACCTGGGGCCGGAAGGTCCGAACGATCCAGGTCACATCGCCCAGCACCTCCTCCCTGGGCCAAAACCGGAAGGTCTCTTCGGCAGTCTTGGAAAAACCGAAATCGAAGGCCCGCGTGAAGTACTGGCGGCCTCCATCCAGGGCCCTGGCCGCCAGAAGCTCACCGGTCCGAACCAACCCCAATCCCTCATTCATCTCCGGACCGATGAGGTTCTGGCCCCCCTCGCCTCGAGTCAGACTCAGATAAGCCGTCTCGACGCCCATGCCCCTGGACAGAGCGGCGAGAAGGGCGGTGTCTTCGTCATCGGGGTGAGCCCCGATCATCAGTACTCGTTTGACCCCATCCAAGCGGCGAAGAAGGAGGCCGGTCCCCACGATCCCTTCCGACCACGGGTCGTCTTGGAACGCCATCCCCATGGCCATAAAAGGGGGAGACCCCTGCCCTGCCGGCCCATAACGAGTCTGGCACCCGCCTGGGCCGCCGCCCCAAACCAGGGCGAGGGTCAAGAGAAAGAAGGGTCTTTTCAGCATGGAAGGAGGAACCCTCGGCAACCCTCCCAGGTTCCGAGGCTCAATGACCCCGGGCTCGAATCTGATTCTCGAATGGGGAAACTAGCCCCCGAACGCCGCCCGGTATTCCTGCACGACGGCAATAAACGCATAGACCGTGGCAAATAGGATCATCGGTGGGAGGATGAAACGGATCGCTCCCATGATGACCGGGATGAACTTCCTGGTGCGCTCCGAAGCCCCTTTTCGCAGCTCGTCGGCTGCACCCACCGCGACCCATCCTACGAAGATGGCCATGAAGAAAGCACCCAACCCCAGCAGGGCCTGGGAAAGGCTGTCGACCACCCCGAGGAGATCCAGGGAACTGGCCGGTAGAAGCCCCATGAGGGCGATAAGGATTCCGCCAGCGACGGAGGCAGGTTTCCGTGGAAGTCTGAACTCGTCGATGACCGACGCCGTCACCACTTCCAGGAGGGACACGGCCGACGTAATGGCACCCACGATCAGAGCGATGAAGAAGAGGATCCCGATCCCCCGACCGATGGCCCCCATCTCCACAAAGGCACCCGGGAGGGCGATGAAGAGAGCTCCTATCGTGCTCTCACTCACGTCGTTCTGCATGCCCAGTGCGAAGATCACGGGAAAGACCACCAGGCCGGCGGTGAAGGCGACCCCGAAATCGGAGAAGGATATGGTCACGGCCTCCCGGTTCATGTTCGTGTCGTCCGACAGGTACGAGGAGAAGGTGAGCATGCAGCCCATGCCGAGGCTCAAAGAGTAGAAGGCTTGCCCGGCAGCCTGACTCAGGATGTACGGGTCCAGAAGGTCCTGGATTCTGGGGCTCAGATAGAAGGCGTACCCTTCCATGGCCCCGTCCAGGGTAAGAGCCCAGATGGCCAGAAAGATGAGGATCCCGAACAGGATCGGCATCAGAATCAGAGCAGCTCTTTCGATCCCCTTCTTGACGCCCATGCTGACGATCAGGATCGTCGTGGCCATGACCACCAGGTGGAACCAGATGGGAGACATTCCTGTCGTGACTGCCTCGAAATGCCCAGCCGTGTCAGAGGAGAAACCACCCAGGATTCCGTCCAAGGCGTACCGGATCACCCACCCGGCAATCACCGAGTAATAGGCCAGGATGATGAATCCGGTGATGACGTACATGTAACCCAGGAGGGACCATCCACCACCTCCCAGCTTCCGAAGGGCCCCGATGGGGGAAAGGCGAGCCCCCCGCCCAACGGAGAACTCGGAGAGCATGAGGGGAATGCCGACAGCCAGGGTCAGGATGATGTAGAGGAAGACGAAGGCAGCCCCGCCTCCTTCTGCTGCCACGTAGGGAAACCGCCACATATTCCCCAGGCCCACGGCGCTTCCGACCGCTGCCAGAATGAATCCCAACCGAGTGTTGAAACGCTCCCGTTGGCCGCCCTGGTCTTGCTGCATGGTGCCCTCGAGTTCAGAAGAATCCGATGTATCCCGGGCTCGGGTTGGAATCCGGGAACTCGCCAATAAAAGGGGACTCGCAGGGGACCGTCAAGGAAGGGGGCGCAATGGTCCTTCGGCCAGAGGGACCAGGGGTCAGTGAAAGAGCACCCTCCTGACCAACACCCTCGGCACACCCAGCTCGTCTTCTTCGATAAAGGCAGTCAGCCCGTCTGGCCCGAAGGCATCCGGGATCCGGCTCCAGTCCGGGGAGAGGGTCCCAAGGTAAGTGCCCTCGGAATCCACCAGATCCAGAGGTCCCTCTTGGCCAACACCAGAACCGCTTCGTTTCAGCCAGATCCTGCCTTCCCAGTCCACTCCCATATCGGCAAGAACTGGGATTTCCGAGGCGAAGACCATGGATTCGATCCTGGCTTCCAACATGGCCTTGGCCTGGCTGGAAGCCATGGAGCTGGTGGTACCGTCGTCCGTCCGCATCACGATTCTCGGGCCCCCGGAGGCCTCCATCTCGGCGAGTCTCCGTGCTCTCTCCGCCTCCCGATCCCGCCGGGTCACTTCTCTTGGAGAGAGGGCTCGGTAGAGTGTCCGGAGTACCTCCCCGGTGGAGGTGAGGAGCTTCACTTCATAGGTGGTGGAATCCGCAAGGGCGATCCTCCCGTCGGGGAAGACTCCGGCAAGGACCTCGGGGTCGAAGGCTCGTAGGGGCGGGGCTTGGAACCGGATCCCGCCCCCTTCGGTTGTCTCGAGATCAGGTTCTCCCTGGGCCGTCGCCGGGTTCCAGGCCCGATAGAGAGTGTCTATCCGGACCTCGTCGGCAAGGGTGAAGAGATGAACTGGAAGGGTCGTGGGGAAGTCCGTCTCACCTCCTGGCGTGCGCCGCATGCCCACCACGCCGCCGCCCGGGGACAGTATACCGCCACCCGGATGGGACAGGAGCCCCCCCGACGGAAAGATCATCGTCCCCGGGGCCAGGGGCACGGAGGCTCGGTAGGTCCCATCGGAGTCGAAGACGGAGAACCCGCCGTACCCCATGTCGAAGACCCTTACCTCCCCTTCCCTGGAAACAGCCAAGGCCAGGGGCATGCCGAATTCTCCGGGGCCGCCGCCCTCGCCACCCATTTCCGCCACCAATCCTCCATGGGGCCCAATTTTCACGACCCTGAAGTTGTCCGCGTCAAGGAGATACAGATTCCCCATCTGGTCGAAGGCCGCCCCCGTAATGCGGGAAAAGGTCTCCCAATCCTCCCCAACCATGGAACCCACGCTGTACACCTCTTCCAAGTCCATGGCCAAAGGCTGGTCTTCGGGTGGCAACTGCACGCGAACCTGAGCATGCAGCGTTGCGGGTCCGGCCAGGACCAGAAGAGACACGAGAGAGCGGAGAAAGGCCAAGGAGCATGGCGGAGCGTGACGGAAAACAGGGGCTGAGAAACTCATTTCGGCATTGTCGGATGGTGAGGTGGAGAAGAGGGCGGGAATCGCTATTCTTTCTGCATAGATGCTCGGGGCTGGTCCTCGGGTTGCCCGGGGCGGGTACCTGCCGGACCGGAATTTCCCTGAGACCGAACGGAATCCGCGCCATCCCTTCAAAAGCGTGAGGCCTACATGCGTCAGGACCCCGTGAACCTCGCAGAAACCATCGCCAAGATCCAGAACTATTGGGATCCGCACATCGTAGGCGAGCTCAACGGCCAGCAGGTAAAGCTGGCCAAGGTGAAAGGTGAGTTCGTATGGCACCACCATGAAAACGAAGATGAGCTTTTTCTCGTACTTGACGGTGTTATGAACCTGTTGCTCAGAGACCGGACGGTGACCTTGAAGGCCGGGGAATTCTTCATTGTGCCTCGGGGAATCGACCACAAGCCTGTCGCCGAGGGGGAGGTTCACCTGTTACTGTTCGAACCTGCCTCGACACTGAATACAGGAAACGTCAGGAATGAACGCACCGTGGACAGGCCCCGGCAAATCTGAGGAGAGACTTCCAAACCGAGAGCGCGTATGACTTCCGCGGATTTTCGCCCCGACCCACGCCTTTTTCCCTTCGAGTCCCGCTGGCACGAGGGATCCGCCGCGAAGATCCACTACATCGACGAAGGTGAAGGGGCTCCCATCCTGTTTCTCCATGGGAATCCGACCTGGAGCTTCCTCTACCGGGGTCTGGTTATCAGGCTGAGAAAACAGTTCCGCTGCATCGCCCCCGATCTTCCCGGTTTCGGTCTATCGGATCATCCCCTGGACTATCGGTACACTCCCGAAGAGCACGCTGGCGCCATCACCGAATTCGTCCAGCGCCTGGACCTCCAGGGGCTCACCATTATGGGTCACGACTGGGGTGGGCCCATCGGGATGAGGGTGGCTGTGGAAGAAAAGGACCGGGTGACGGGGCTTGTCATGGGGAACACCTGGTATTGGCCTACCACCGCCCTCCATCTGCGAGCCTTCAGCTGGATCATGTCCACCGGGTACGTTCAGGGCCTGATCCACAAGAAGAACTTCTTCGTGCAGCGGATCATACCCCTGGGGGTCAAACACTCTCTGGCCCCCGAGGTTCAGCAACACTACCAAGGGCCTTTTTCCACCTTCGAGAGCCGTACTGGGGTGGCCGAGTTCGCCCGCCAGATAGGCCTATCGGCCAACTGGCTGGCCCAGCTCGAGATCGACGTCAGACGGACGCTGAGGGAGGTCCCGCTCCTCCTGACCTGGGGCATGGAGGACCTGGCATACACTCCTGCATTCATGGACACCTTCCTCCGGGATTTCGAGAAGGCCAGCGTCGTGCGGCTGGACGCCAAACACTACATCCAGGAGGACACTCCGGGTGAGGTCAGTCGGGCGATCCAGGACTTCCTATCTGTCTGATCCAGGGGCCAGGGGACTGGAAGCCCGCCCAAGGACATCTCATTCAGATCCGCCCAAAACCTCGGGGGCAAATTCCACCAGCTTCTCCCGAAAACCTTCGAGGACATCTCCATGGGAGGGTTCGCCCGCCAGGTTGGAGACTTCTCCTGGATCCGACCTCAGGTCGAAGAGCTCCTCGGTCCCGTCACCATTCAAGATGTAGTGATAGACGGAATCGACGAGGGAGTACATGGCCGGCCCTCGCTCGACCGGATACCATGCTTCGGTCATGGACCCTCGGTAAAGAACCGAAAAGGCCGTCTCCGAGGCTGGACCGGACGAATCTACCAGCTCACCATTCGGTTGGGTCCAGTATCGAGCAAGGGAGCTTCCCTCGATCCCCGCCGGCGCAGCGTCGACGCCGGCCAAATCCAAGATGGTGGCCGCCATGTCCCGGAGACTTACCACGCTTCGTACGACTCTCTGCTCACCATTTTTTCGGCCGTCGTACACCATGAGCGGTACATGAAGGGCCGGCAGATACAAGCTATTGCTATGGCCATAAAGGCCGTGCTCTCCGAGTTGCTCCCCGTGGTCTCCCGCAACGATGAGGACGGTGTTCTCCAACACGCCTCGTCGGGCCATTTCCTCCAGCATCCGCTGGATTTCCGAATCCATGCGAGTGATGGTGGCATTGTATCCGGCCGCATGGGCTCCCCGTTCTGCCCGGTCCATGTCCCATTTGTCAGTGCGAACCGCCGACGCGCCTACTACCACACCTACGTAGTGGGTGAAGTCATCCCACCGACTTCCAGACGGCATGGTGTTCTTCACGGAATCCGGGGGGAAATAGGGCTCATGGGCATCGAAGAGATTCAGAAAGGCGAAGAAGGGTCGGTCATGGTTCCCCTCCTGCCAATCCAGAAACTGGTCCATGACGGTGCGAGCGCCCTTTCGATTCAGCACCTCATGATGCCCGAGGGCGCCCCGTAGCCAGTCGGTCCGGGCCAACCGCCGGCCCATGGAAGTGCTGAGAAAGATCTGGGCCGGGGCTTTCTCGTAATCCTCGTAGGTCAGGAAACCAAGGCCGAGTCCGGTATCGGAAAAGGCATAGAGGAGGTTTCCAACGAACCCCGCTGTCAGGTAGCCGTCATCTCTCAGGACCTGAGCCAGGGTGGTCATTCCGAGATCGAGGCCCCGTGATCCTTCGGTCCCCGGCCCGTACGCTCCCGAAAGACGGTTTGCCCAATGCCCGGTGAACATGCTCCCGTGGGAGGGCAAGGTCCAAGGAGAGGGAGCAATGGCCCTGGTGAAGATCACGGACTCTCTGGCCAACGCTTCCAGGGCGGGTGTCCGAACAGGCTTCACCGCCGACTGTTGCCGGAGATCAGGAAGAAAGTCGAGACTCGCCCCCCGCACCGTGTCGAGGATCAGGAGCACCACGTTGGGGGCCTCCCCCTTCGGCGAAGGCAACCGTGAGAGCCAGTACTGGTGAATACTCCGATCCCGCAGTTCCACCCGGCCTGCCAGCACGACAACGAGGATCAGGGCCACTGCCGTTGAAGCCCCCAGTATTCGACGGTTCCGTATCGGGCCTCGGGTTCGACGCCCTACTTGCACACCTACCCCAACAGCCAGAAGGAGAACCGCCACCGCATACAGACGCTCGGCACAAAGCGCCACGGCCATCGTAGTCATCCCGGCGAACAGGGACATAACCAGAGGCCGATGGGTGGCGCTGGGCCAGATCCGACCCGCTGCCAGGATTGCCAATGCGGCCAGGAGGAAGATGATGACGTCCCCCAGGGGAGTCATCCAGAGAAAATCCCGGCTGAGACGGATCAGCCCCCCGCCCTTCAGCGACACCAGGACGGGGAGGATTTCCATGATCCCCGTCCAGAGCCCGGAGCAGATGGCGAGAAGCAGGATCCGCCCGGGCGAGAGATGGAACGGACCTTCCGGTAGCTGGGTTCTCGGCGAAGGGACACCGCTCGAATCGGTGCCCTCCCCACGTTCCCCCTTCGACCTCCGGCCTGCGCGCCCCCGTCTCCCGGACCCGGGAGACAGTTTCGGCCGACTCACGACAGGTATCCCAGAGCTCTGAGGCGCTCCCGGAGGATGGCGTCCCCACCGCCGGGTAGCGGCCCGGGAATCCCCCATGAGTCTGTACCCGTTCCGGAAGGCAAATCGATCCCACCCAACAGATCCCTGCCTTGCATGGACTGAGGGATGTCGTAGCCACCCCTGGCCAGAAGGGTCGGGGCCATATCGAGAAGGTGGGCCCCCTCGGTCCAGCCCGAATCCGGAACACCGTTACCCGCCAGGATAAATGCCCCGTGTTGGGCATGGTTACAGTCGTCCGGGCCGGTATCGTTCTCCTGAACATGAATTGTCCCATACCCCACACCGCCCACCGCCCGCCACGCCAGGTCCCCGAAGTAGACGATGAGGTCAGGGGCGATTCCCTGGACCCTGGAGTAGATGGCTTCCGGTTTGAAGACCCTTGTCCCGAGTTGTTTGCCCTCCTCGTCGGTGGTGGCTTCCAATCGGGCTGCCACATCGTCCCGGACGGCTTCATAGTCCTCGGGGGCAACGACTCCCTCGGGCTCCCTCCCCTTCACGTTGAGAAAGATGCGGGAATAGTACCCTCCCGACCCCCAGACCCGGGTTCGCTTCCAATCAACCCCGACCGCCTCGAGGCTCTGGACCCCGTGCGGCTTGCGGCGGAGAGTCAGTAACCCCTCCCGCACCAGCCACTCGTTCACGCAGAATCCGCCCTGGAGGGCCCGAGCGCCGTGGTCGGAAACCACCAGAACCGTGGTGTCGTCATCCAGAAGCTCCAGGACCGCTGCAATCTCGTGATCGAGGAGCCGGTAGTACCGCCGGATCACCTCGCTGTAGGGCCCTCCTGGTTGGTGCCCAGGGTGAAGGGGATCGTGGTGTTTCCAGAAACCGTGATGCATCCGGTCCAACCCAATCTCCACGAAGTGGAAGTAGTCCCACTCTTCCGTAGAGATGAAGTGGCGCACCACCTCGAAGTGTTTCCGGGTCATCTCCAGAATCTGTTGGTGGAGCCAGTCCTTGTCCTCCGTCCGGAAATCCTTCACGTCTACCGGATAGTCTCCCACCAGCTCGCGGATCTGTCCCCCGACTTCTGGTGGGTGTGTGAAAACATCGACGGCCGGATCGGGGGTGAGAAAGCACCCGACCCGAATCCCGTTCATGCGGAGAGGGGGAAAGGACGGCGGGACCCCGAGGAGTACGGAACGGCCTCCCTGCATGGCCACCTGGTCCCAGATCGTGGTGGCCTTGAACCAGCGGGCATCGGCCGTCGCCATCCCCCCGTAGGAATGATCCACCCGATTCCGGAACCCGTAGACACCCAGAGAGCCGGGATCCTGGCTGGTGGCAAGGCTCATCCAGGCCGGGACGGTTATGGGGGGAATCACGCTTTCCAGATACCCGAACATCCCGTTGCTCATCAGATGTCGAATGGTGGGAAGGTCCTCCCCGAAGAGCAGCTCCGGCGCCGCGCAGTCGAGTCCGATAACCAGGATCTTCACGGCAGAAGACTCCGTCCCTCCAGCTCCGGGTCCTCAGAAGGAGCGCCGAGGGCAGCGAGGATGGTCGGGGCGAGGTCGGCAAGGCCGGCGTCTTCACCCCGAAAAGGGGTATTCATGAAGAGGACTCCCGGAACGGCGCCAGGGTCTACCACGTGGTCCCCGGACCATGGCCGCAGGTTATCCGTCACCACCTCAGCGCCGACTCCTCCCATGGCTGTCTCGGAGGCGACCCGGTACTCCGGCTCGTACCCCACCAGAAGGTCTGGCGCACCATCCATATACGGGCCGGAGTACAGGTCTTCCCTGGCTACGACCCTCCGGACGGCTGCACAACCCCGTTCAGGGTCCCGAAGGTCTCTGAGGCGGGATGCGATTTCCTGTTTCAAGGCTGGAGCTTCGGATTCACCCACCCACCCCTCCCCTTCCCGACCTTCAAGGTTCACGTAGAGTCCGCCCAAGCCCAGGGCATAGGCCGAAGTCCTGCCCCAATCCACGCTCCCCAGGAGGTCCCCCGTCTCTTCCCCTGGTTCCACCCCGGGCTCGAGAGACAGGTACCCCTCCCGGTGCAGCCAGCGGTTCAGATGAACCTCCCGCTGGAAGGATGAGAAGCCGTGGTCGCTCAGTACCATGAGGAGTGTGCGGCCGTCTACGTACTCCCGAACCTCGCCTAGAATGTCATCGCACCTCTGGTATACCTCCTGAATCACACGGGCCATTTCAGGCGGAGGCGGCTCTCCCCGATTCGCCGGATGATCCGGCTCCCCGAATCGCCAGAACATGTGCTGGATGCGGTCGGGGGTGGCGAACAGACAATAGAAGAGTCCACGTTCATGCCGATCCAACTCGTGATGCATCATGGCCCTGCGCTCGCGCATGATATCGAGGGAGTGGCTCAGGAAGGTGGGCTCGTCAAACCTGCCGTTGGTGAGCCCGTTGTGCTCCTCGGCCAGGCCCAGGGTTGCGAATGGACCGATGGCCCTTTGGAGATCTCCCGCATAATCCCAGGGATGGCTGATGGGAAAGGCTGGCACATCCGGATCGAATTGGACGGGGGACGCGAAGAGACGAAAGGGCTCGGTCCCCACGAAGTGGAAACGCACAAACCCCCGGATGGTCTGAAGGAAGCTATGTTTGAAGCTTACCTTCATCCAGGAAGACCACGCCCCCTTCGGCACGGACGTGGAGAAGGAGCCGGTGGGACAGCTGACCTCTACCGACTCGGTATCCTCGTCTACCGAAAACTCCAACTCTCTGCTGAGCTCTCCACCCCGCACGAGGAGGGGACCCGGTAGCTCTCCCCGGTACACCCCTGACCCGTCCGCCCGGACCTGGACCACATGTTCACCTTCTCCGGCAGCCACCTCCTCAGCGGAGGTGAAGAAGGTGGAAGAGCCGAAACCACCCCGGAGATCCGGAACCCCGATTCCCGCCAACGACCGTCCCTTGAAGGACCGGGGCGGGTAGGTGCATGGATGCCGAAGGATGGTGCTGGCCACGCCGGCGTCCGAAAGACGTTCCCAGACGGTCCGGCCCCCACGGAGATTGATCGCCTGGGGGGGCAAGAAGCGGCTCTTCTGCTCGTGCCGGTAGAGAGCGACCTGAGGGAGGTACGTGGCCGGATCCCGGGTCAGGAAGTCGAAGATCCCGTGCATGCCCGGGTTCCCTCCCACGGCGAAGGTGGACCACGCCACTGGGGTCTGGGCTGGCCAGGTCGTCGCCACCCTGGCGTAGCCCCCTTCCTCCCTGAGAGCTGCCAGGTGCGGGAGCATTCCCGCGGCCATCATCTTCTCTGTGAGGGCAGGGTCAAGGCCGTCCAGGCCAATGACCACTACCCTCTCAGCGGCCACCTCGCCCCCTGCCCCGGGAGGAGGCCGATCCTGTTTCTCTCTGTGGGCGAGAACCCCCTCGCTGTTTCGACCCGTTTCCCGGTCTCTTGGAAACGGTGAACACCCTTGATCTGGCTCGCCGGAAGAACCCCATCATCCGGCGCCAGAATGTGAGGAGAAGGCCGACGGCTCCCGCCGCAATAGAGGCTAGAGGTAGGTAGGTTTCAGGACCGAAATAGAGCAAACGACACCTCCGTGATACAGTCGTTCCTAGACCTGGACTTCTAACGAAGTCGGTGTGAACAGCAGGCGTCGCGAAAGACTCCGGTCTCTGCGGGCTTCTTCCGTAGAAACTCGATGCACTTCCGCCGCAATCCTACGACAGAGACCCCAGCGGTTTTGTTGAGAAAGGCTGGAAATTCTTACAAAAGCCCGTCGGCGGTTTCGGAGGGCGTCAATGGTGCCCCAGAATGGGGCCACCCAGGATGTGATCTCTACCCTACTCCGGCGGGTCCTCCACGGCCTCCAGGCCCTCGATCCGATGTTTCCAGCGCTCGTCATCGGGAACGTCGGCTGCGCGGTACAGGATCACCTGGACCTTTTCCAGGGTAACCAGCCCGCCCCCGATCAAGCGATTCAGCTCCGGCCGGATCTTGTCCACCATCTCTTCCGTCGTCACAACCTCGAGGATGATGGGCAAATCGGCGGAGAGGCGGAGGACCCGGTCGGTATGGAGCTTTGCGCTGGCGCCGAATCCCGCAATCCCTCGGTGAACGGTGGCGCCGGCAAATCCCCACTCCCGGAGGCTCAGTAGAAGACCTTCGTGGAGGGGCTTTCCTTTGTGCGGTCCGCTCTCCACCCGGTCGCTTTCCCCGATGAAGATGCGCATGAGAGTCCGTTCGCCCCGAAATCGATGGGCCATCATGTCAGCCTCTGGTTTGGAGGAAGAAAGAAGCTGCGGCCATGCCTGCCACGACCCCGGCGAGCCCAAGGAAAAGGCTTCCACCCATGTAGATCCCCCCTCGGGTCCACTCGCCCCCCTCCAACAGGACCACGGCTTCGTAGGAGAAGGTGCTATAGGTCGTGAATGCCCCGAGGAACCCCATGGTCAGCATCGTCCTAGTTTCTGCCGACCAGGCGAGACTTTCAAAGAGGGGAAGAGACAGTCCGAGAACGAACGACCCCAGGACATTCACCGCCAGGGTGCCGATGGGGAAGGTGGTGCCCACCTGGCCCTGGACCCACCCGCTCAGACCGTATCGAGCCACGGCCCCAACAGCCCCACCCAACGCAATCATCAAGATCAACATCGATTCTCTCCGCCCCTACCCCCGAGCCAACAGCTCCGGCCGTTTCCTGAGTCGGTCCCAATCGGTCACTTCGGCCTGGACACCGTGAACCGACCCGGGCTTCCAATCCTTGATCTCTTCGTTTCGATCACTTGGGAAGTAAACGACGACCTCCAACTCGGAGCCCACCAGCACTCCGGTCACCGTTTGCCCGTCCCGGTAGTCAGCTTCTGTGTATATCCCGATGCTTCGGTCTACTCGCCTCACCTCCATGGAAAAATCGAAGGGCCTGCCCACCAGATCTTTGATGAGGAGATCCCTCTCCTTCCCGAAGATCCCCGCCTCGTCGATGGCCGCCGCCAGAGCTGGAAGGTTCGACTCAACGCCAATCGGTTCCTGCACAGTCTCCTCCGGATCCCTCGTGAACAAATCCGGTTCACCCTCCGGCTCACCTTGGTCCGACATCGTTGCGGCCAGGTCCGGCTCTGGCTCGGAAGCCGTATCCGGCAGGCCGTCGAACTCCGGCTCGTCGGCAGGCTCCGGCTCGGAAGGAGGGCCCGGTTCGGCTGGGGGCACCGGTTCCAGGAAAGGTCCGCCAGGATCCTCCGCTGGTTCGTGGTCCTCCCATGGGGGTAGGACATCCACATCTGCACCGGCACCCAGCTGGTCGTCCGAGGGCCACACCACCAGGGGAATCTCCTTCACCCAGTCGGGCCAGCTCGGGATGTCCAACCGTACTTTCGCCTCCCAGAGGAGCTTGTTGGCCGTCCCTTTGAAGCTGCAGGGCGCGCCGCCGGGAATCTGTATGGTTCCGGTGAACACTTTCTCGGCGCCGCCCTCCAGCGTCGTGGCGCCAGATAGAGGAGTGCCGCCGGAGAACACGGTGTGGCGGTGGGTCCGGCGGTTCGAGCCCGACCCAGATACGCAGACCTCCCGAGCCCGCAGCTCGACGTAAGCCCTGTTGAGTCGAACCGGCTTTGGGGGTACCACCTTCACCGCAACCCCTACCTCCTCTCCCGGGCCGGCTACCAGGGACGATAGGCGAGCCGAGGCCGATTTCCCCAGCCTTTCGTCTGCCCGCCGCTTCAATACAGGAAGGAAGAGTATTCCTCCCACCAGAAGGAATCCAAAGCCCACAGGGCTCGCGGTGAGAAGCAAGGCCAGGCCGACCATGGCGACAGCAGCCCCTACAAAGCCCCACAGGAGTGGGACCACTTCTTTCATCGGGTTCCTTGGCATCTCCAGGAGAGGGGGGGGAGGAACCAAAGGCTTGCCGGGAAGGAGGACGTATTCCTCCCGAACCGTGGGATCCCGGGCGTAGGGGAGGTCCACCTTCGCCTCTACGTACTGATCCACATTCAGGTATCGGCCACGGTAGGTGAAGGGCCCGGCCGGAGCGGGGAAGTCAAACTCGAAGATATGGGGACCGTCGTCCGGAAGCGGTCCTCGGTGAAGGGTCATCCCTGCCACATCGCCCTTGTCCTCGTTCCCCTTTCCATGGGTTCTCCAGAACCTCCGAATGCGGATGCTCTTGCAGTAAGCACTGCGTGATGTCTGAATCATCACCCATCCCGTGACCCGTTCGCCGTACCGATATGTCCGATCGGATCGCCCGAATTTGACACGAAGGATCTGGCTCATTCCTCACCCTCGAGCTGCTGGTATCTGTCGTAAAGGTCCGATTGGATGGATTGGAGGTCGCATCCGTGGCACCGAAACAGGTCCGCCAATATGTCGACCCCTATTCGAGGCAGGGCTCCAGGACTTCTGCGAGCCCATTCCAGACGCCGCTCCACGAACTGCCGAAGTCGGCACAGGCTCATCATTTCCTCGACATCGACAGTCATCACCGTGAAGCCTTCCTTCGCAAAAGAGCTTCCCAGATTTTTCTGGGTCGCTGCGGCGACTGTCCTGAATCGGACGACCCGGCCCAAGAGCTTCCGGCTCAACTCCTGAGCATCGTCGACGAAGATGGGGCTGGCGCAAGGGGTCGGGAGTGGAGGCCAACCTCGAATCGGACACCATTCGATCAGGGGAGACTCGGGGAATCGATCTCCAAGCTCTCTAAGCCGGGTGGTCTTTCCGGACCCGGAGGGGCCTACGAACTGGAGGAATTTTCGGGGATGGCGACTGCCCAGAAACCGGGGCCAATCCTCCAGGCCTCCAACGAAAAGAGAGGCCCGATCCTCCGGCGGCGGCTCGCCGAAAGGATTCCAGCGCAGGTTCGATCGAACGAATGGGAGGGAGGGCATACCGGAAGTTAATGGCTGAAAGAGAAGAGGGCAGGTAAAAAAAACCCGGCTGAAAAGCCGGGTTTCCCATGGCCGCTGCTGGACTCGAACCAGCGACCCCATCGATGTGAGCGATGTGCTCTGCCAACTGAGCTAAGCGGCCGCCCCCGTTGCCCCTTCCAATCTCCTTCAGATGACCGGGCCGGGCTCCTGAGCCCGGCCTCTGAAATACCCCCAGGGGGAATCGAACCCCCGTCTCCTGGCTGAGAACCAGGTATCCTGGGCCACTAGACGATGGGGGCATTGGACGTGAAACAACCCAACTCCAGGGCGGCCCTAAAAATACCCAAAGCAAAACTGGGGCTCAACCCCCTGCAGGTGTACTTGCCTTTGCCATTATCTTTGTCTCCCCACGCCACTTGTCGATGCGTGAAGCCAGACCAAGGATACCAATGACCGAGAAACTGAATAGACAGTCGGTGCAGAGTTGGCTGGAAAACCGGCCGGGATGGAAAGCGAAGCGGGATTGCCTGGTGAAGGAGTTTCAGTTCAAATCCTTCCGCGACACCATCGTCTTCGTCAACCGGATCGCCAGCCTGGCTGATGAGACAGATCACCGCCCTGCCATCGACATCCGGGACGAAATGGTTCGGCTGACCCTGACCACGCCTGATGTGGGGGGAATCACACAGAAAGACCTGGACCTGGCTCAGCGGATCGACTTCGCCACT
>JASFVN010000261.1:0-6485 GCA_050049805.1 Gemmatimonadota bacterium | reverse complement strand
GGATGCGGTGGGCTTTGAGGAGAGGATCGAGGCCTTTCGCAAGACCCTGGAGAACCCTCTGGTCCTCCCCCCTCTCCCGTACCTTCATCTTCTCCCACTTTTCCTTCTTCCCCAGGCCAAACAGGTGGGGGTGGCGGGCCTTCATCTTCTCCTCCAGTCGCCGGGCCACCGTGTGCCGGGTAAATGAGCCCTCCTCTTCGCCTACGACCACCTGGAAGGCGAGGTTGAGAAGGAGATCCCCCAGCTCTCCTTCCAGCTCTTCCGGCTCCTGGGCCCGAATGGCATCCACTACTTCCTGGGTTTCTTCCAGCAGGTGCGGGATAAGGCTCTCCGCCGTCTGGGCCGCGTCCCATGGGCACTTTTCGCGGAGAAAGGCAACCAGGCCCAGAGCTCGGTCCAGGGAGCCTTCGCCCCAGGCGGAATCCGGCGGCGGCTCCGGTGCTGGCTCCTGACCCGGATCTTCTTTGTTTTCGTCTACGGGAGATGCCATGGAGATGACCTCTCGAAAATGCCTGGAACACGTTGATTTCAAGGGTCCTTCGGGGGTCCTGGGCCCCTTGCTGTGTCGGTCTTTTTTCGCATCTTTCGTCCACCATGTCAACCGAGAAGAGGGCAAGGGCCTGGGTGGACGTGTCGTCGTCCGCCCTCCGGGAGAACCTCCTGACCCTACGGAGAGCGGTGGGATCCGGGGTGGGAATCCTCCCCATGGTCAAGGCCAACGCCTACGGGCTGGGGGTTTCGGAAGCAGTGGCCCACCTGGAACCGTTGGATCCATGGGGGTTCGGAGTGGCTTCCGTGGGAGAGGGAGTCGAGCTCCGAGATCTCGGGGTGGCTCGGCCCATTCTCGTTTGTAGCCCCACTTCCCGTGCCTCCTACGAGGAGGCCGTGAGACGGGGTTTGAGGCTCAGCCTTTCCGACCTGGAAGGGCTTTCCGCCCTCAAGGTCACCGCGGAATCCCTGGGGATTCCCGCCCGCTTCCACCTGGATGTCGATACCGGAATGGGCCGGGCCGGATTTGATTGGAGGTCGGCTCAGGACTGGATTCCTGCCCTGGCCGAGGCCATGGAGGGAGGACTCGAGTTGGAGGGGGCGTTCACCCACTTCCATTCGGCGGACAGCGCCGACGACGGCTCTCTTTCGCGCCAGTGGGCACGGTTGGAAGCGGTGGTGGCGCTGCTTCCCGCGGATCGGCGGCAAATTGTCGTTCATGCGTGCAATAGCCCCGGGGCGCTTCGCCGCCCTGATGTGGCGGCCGACCTGGTTCGCCCCGGGATCTTCCTCTACGGTGGCGTGGCCGGAGAGGCACTGCCGGCGCCGGCTCCCGTGGCATCGCTCCGGGCCCGAATCGTTCTCAAGAAGGAGGTTCCCCCGGGATCCACCGTAGGGTACGGCGCCACCTATTCGGCCCGGGCAAGGGAGCTCTGGGCCACGGCAGCCATCGGATACGGCGACGGCCTTCCCCGGCTCTTGAGCAACAGGGGCCACGCCGTGCTCCGTGGAAAGCGGGTGCCCATCATCGGGCGGATATCCATGGACGTGACGGTCCTCGATGTCACCCAGGTGCCCGACACGGAGGTTGGAGATGTGGTTACCTTTTTTGGCCGGTCTCCGGGTGAGGAAATCTCCCTGGAAGAGGTGGCCGAGCACGCTGGTACCATCAATTACGAGGTCCTTACCGGGCTGACCCGGCGACTTCCCAGGATCTGGACGGACCATGGCGGGTATTGAAGAAGTTCTGGCTCTGGCGCGCAAGAACCAGTCCCGGGCCTACGCTCCTTATTCGGGATTCAGGGTAGGGGCGGTTCTGGAGACCGGTGAGGGGGCCCTGCACTCGGGGTGCAACGTTGAGAATGCGTCGCTGGGTCTAACGGTTTGTGCGGAGCGGGCTGCCGTGGCCGCGGCAGTTGCAGCGGGAGCCGTTGACTTTCAGCGACTGGTGTTGGTGACAGATGGTGAAGAACCGGTCCCTCCATGCGGAGCCTGCCGGGAGGTTCTGGCGGAGTTTTCTCCGGATCTTCCTATCGTCTCCTTCGCCGGAGAAAACCGACATGAGTGGAATCTGGCCGAATTGCTTCCCCGGCCATTCCGACTGAAAACGTCCGGTGGGTGATGCCTTGGCGAAAATGGCTAACTGGTTGAATCGAAAAGTCTGGATGGCTCTGGTCGTACTGGCCACTCCCCCCCTGCTGGCCTGTCAGGAGGAGATTGTGGCCGTCCTGGAGGGAGACCTCGTGCCGGTGGATGCTCTGACGATCGAGGTCACGCTCCCCTTCGACGAGTTCGCCAAGGACCTGGAGGGATGGAGCGGATACGGACGGACGTACGAGCTCACCAATGACGTTCTGGCCAACGATTTCGGCGGAAGCCTGGACGCCCGCGTCCTCACCTCGTGGTTTCCATTTCCCAGTGCCGCTCAGGTTCGGGATACCGGCGGGCTCGTTCGGACAGACACTCTCCTGACCTTCATCGGGGGAAGGCTGGTCGCCCGTTTCGACACCGCCACCAGCGTGTTCGATGAGGCTTTGGAGGTCGGCGTCGGTGCGCTCTCACAGGAATGGGACTTCGTTTCATCCAGCTGGGGGATGGCGGTGGATTCTGTAGGAGACCGGCAGGAGTGGAGCGAGAGCGGCGGTGGGCCGGTGACTCCTGTGGCTACCGCACTGTGGGATCCGGCCTTTGCCGATTCCATCGTGCTGGAACTCGACTCGGCCGGCGTGGCCCTCTGGGCGGATACCGCCGGGGCCCGAAAAGGCGCCCGCTTGGACGTCGTGTCGGAGGGGGCCCGTCTGGACCTGACAGACCTCCGCCTCTATCTGGAAACCCGTCCCAGCGTCAACCCGGATACTCTCGTGGAGCTGGAGGTGGCGACCCGAGCCAGGACCTTCATCTACAGCCCCGCGCCGGATGCTCCCGACAATGAGATCAGGATTGGCGGCGTCCCCGCCTGGCGTTCGGTCTTCACCATGGATCTTCCGGAGACCCTGGACGGGCCCGAGTCGTTGTGCCAGCAGGTGCAGTGTCCCCTTCCTCTCGATCCGGCCAGCATCGTCTCGGCGTTCCTGGTCCTGACGACGAAAGAGCCTCAGGCGGGGTTCCAGCCCACAGACACCCTTCTCATGGATGCCCGTCCAGTGCTGGAGCCCTCTCGTCTACCCAAGTCGCCACTCGGTACGACACTGCTCCAGACTCTGGGTGTCTCCCTGCCCCATGAGTCGTTCGGTCCGGACGTGGGTACACGGGTCGAGGTTCAGCTGGGTCCCTACATCCAGGCACTCCTGTCGGTGAGCGACGCATCCTTCGAAGCTCCCACTACGGTGGCTCTCCTGTCCGCCTTTGAGCCATCCTCCCTTTCCTTCGCGGCCTTCGAGGGCCCCGACAGTCCCTTTCCGCCGGAGTTGAGGTTGGTCCTGGTTCTGGCAGAGGACATTCTGATCCGATGAGGCGCTTCGTACTCTGTGCCCTTCTAGGGTTGATTTCGATTCCCCAGGGAGTGTCGGGTCAATCGCTCTTCGGCAGCCAGGGATTGGGCATTCCCCTCGACCCCTTGGGAGCCCGGGCCAGAGCCCTTGGATCGAACGGCGTGGGCCTCCTGGGTCCCTCCCTTTCGTCCATCGACCTGGCGGCCGCAGCCAGGATCTTCCTTCCGGCTGTCCAGTTCACCATGCAACCCCACTGGGTGGACCTTTCCTACGGCGACGAGTCCGCTTCCACGACGGGGACTCGCTTTCCGCAGATGGGGTTGGCCTATCCCGTGCCGAAACTGAACGGGACGGCTCTCCTCCAGTTCAGCTCCGTCTTCGATCAGCGTTGGGAGGTCCAGCAGGCGTCCACCCAGGAGCTCGGTGGTGAGGAGGTTTCGATCACCGACATCTTCAAGTCGGACGGAGGCATCTCCTCGGTCCAGCTCGGTTGGGCCCAGAGAGTAGGGGATGATCTTTCCCTCGGGTTCGGGATCGGCACCCGGATAGGGTCCGTGACTCGCCGGTTCACCCGCCTCATCGACGCGGAGGACCTTTCAGGTGTCAGTTCCTACCGGTCGGTTGGTGAGTGGCAGTACAGTGGCATGTCTGGCTCCGTTGGTTTCCAGTGGGACCCCATCGCTGCACTTCGCCTTGGTGGCTCTTTGAACTGGTCCGGAGACATCGAGGCCAACCCTCAAAGCGGGACCGAGGGTGACCGGGCGACGTTCGATATTCCGACGGAATTCCGCTTGGGGGCGTCCGGTGTGCTCACTCCCCGCCTTTCACTCTCCCTGGGCTTGTCCTTCGCAGACTGGAAGTCCTCGGGCCAGTTCCTCGACGATGGGGACGTGGTTGGTCAGGTGTGGAGTTATGGGGGGGG
Source organism: Gemmatimonadota bacterium (assembly GCA_050049805.1). Classification (GTDB taxonomy): domain Bacteria; phylum Gemmatimonadota; class Gemmatimonadetes; order Longimicrobiales; family Gaopeijiaceae; genus JABDNZ01. Next base: position 2,144 of record JASFVN010000261.1, on the reverse strand, counting down.
GGTGGAGTGGGCAGGCCCCCGGATGGGATCCCGCAACTTCCCCCTTCGGGTCGGATTCAAGAGTACCGACCTTCCCTTCGCCTTCGAGGGAGAAACTCCCCGGGAAACCCTTTTCAGCGGCGGGATCGGTCTGAATCTAGTGCCTTCTGGCGCGGGTTTCATCGGAGTCGTGGACATCGCCCTCGAGCGGGGGAAGCGGGAAGCCGGCTCCCTGTCCGAAACCTTTTCGAGGGCCTCTCTCACTTTTCGCGTGGGAAGCTTCTAGGCGGATAGTGGGCCTTCTGGAGTTCCAGCAGTGGGGGGATGGTTGCGCGTACTGTTCAGGACCTTCGGCTGCAAAGCCAACCAATACGACACCGAAAGAATGCGTCAGGAGTTGGAAGCTCTGGGTGCCCGATGTGTGTCAGAGTTCCGGGACGCCCAGCTCTGCGTCGTCAACACGTGTACCGTCACCAATCAGGCCGACGCCGACGCCCGGCGGTTCGTCCGCAGAGCCCGTCGCGAGAACCCCGACATCGAGGTCCTGGTGGCTGGCTGCTCTTCCGCTCTGGATCCACAGATGTATCGGGAGATGGACGGTGTGGTAGCCGTGGTGGAAGGCCATGACCCGGTTCAGGTAGCTCAGGCCGCCTTGGCGAGCCCGAACGGGTTGGGGTGCCACCCACCGGAAAGGAGACGAGAGCCCGCCCCCCTGGTTCATCTGGAATCGCGGTTTTCCCGAACCGCTTTGGAGTCCGAGCCGGTGGGGGGTGAACTCCTCCGCAGAAGAGCGGGTGGGGCCCGAGGGTGGCTGAAGATCCAGGACGGATGTGACAGGAAGTGCTCCTTCTGCGCCACTCGCCTGGCAAGGGGATCCAGCCGATCCCGGTCCCAGGACGAGATCGTAGCCGAGGCGAAGCTCATGGCGGAGAGCCATCCCGAGCTGGTCCTGACGGGAATCCATATCGGACATTACGGGAGGGACCTCGGGTCAGGGTCGACCCTGTCGAAGCTGACGGCGACCCTCCTGGAAGAGGTCCCCGATGTTCGCTTCCGTCTGGGTAGCGTGGAAGCGACGGAGGTGGACGACCTCCTCCTGGAATTGCTCCAGAGATCGGGGGAACGCTTGGCGCCCCACCTGCACATGCCCATGCAAAGCGGGTCTGACACCATGCTCCGGAGGATGCGTCGCTGGCACACCCGGGAAGCCTATCGGACCCGGACTCTGGAAATCGCAGAACGCTTTCCTGTGTTGGGGCTGGGAGCCGACGTCATCACAGGGTTCCCGGGGGAGACGGAAGAGGACCATGATCTCACCCGAGCCCTGGTGGAGGAGCTTCCTTTCACCTACCTGCACGTCTTTCCCTTCTCTCCCCGAAAGGGTACGCCGGCTACCGGCCTGCCAGACCCGGTACCCCAGAGAATCGCTGGGGAGCGCAGCCGGGAGCTCCGGGAACTAGCCCTCGAGAAGGGCATGGCATACCGGGCGGGAAGAGTCGGCCAGTTGGCCCACGTGGTTCTGGAGGGTTCCGGGGGCTGGGCTCTGACGGAGGATTATCTGAGGGTGGAATCCGTCCGGGAGATCCCCGTCTCGTCCAGAATCCCACCGGGCATCGTTTCCGTCCGTCTCCAGGGAACAGGGGACCATCTGTATATTGATTTGTCCCATCCTTTGGCGAACTGATTCTCATGGTGTCGAGAAAGAAAGCCTACGTCGAGACCTACGGTTGTCAGATGAACATCAGTGATGGAGAGCTGATGTCCGGAATCCTGGCATCCCGGGGGTACGATCTGGTGGAGGACCCCCACGACGCCGACGTCGTGCTGGTGAACACCTGTGCTATCAGGGAACATGCCGAACAGCGAGTGTTGGGGAGAGTGGCCCACCTGAATGGTCTCAAGGAGAATAAGCCGGAGCTGGTCCTTGGCGTCACCGGGTGTATGGCCCAGCGGATGGGAGAGGACCTGCTCCGGAAAGCTCCCTACGTGGATCTGGTCATGGGGCCCGACGGCTACCGGGGGTTACCGGAGGCGCTGGAGCGGGCCACCTGCAGGGCCATGCCAGCGGGTTCCGCCCCGTCGGAGGTCACTCCTGCGGATGCAGGAAAACGCCGTGGCCTGACGGTGCTGCAGCTGGACCCGCTGGAGGATTACGAGGGACTGGA
>JASFVN010000260.1:0-6526 GCA_050049805.1 Gemmatimonadota bacterium | reverse complement strand
TCCGATTCCTTTTCGGGCTCCCGCGGTTCTCGGAGGATCTGGACTTCGCCCTGGAGGGGCCAGGGGAGACCTCTTTTGATCCGGCTCGTCTGGAAAACCGGATCAGGGTCTTGCTCACCCGAGAGGGTTACGACGTAGTGACAAGGGGAGAGACCGAACGGGTTGTCGAGAGACTTCTCGTGAGCTTCCCGGGCCTGTTGTCCGAAGCAGGGCTCTCTCCTCACGAATCGCAACGACTGACCATCCGCATCGAAGTGGATACCCAACCTCCAAAAGGCGCTGGCATCACCACAACCGTCCTGCGCCGCCATGCCATGCTGAATCTGCAGCATCACGACCGCCCCTCCCTGCTGGCCGGGAAGCTCCACGCCATCCTGCAGAGAAGCTGGCCCAAGGGCCGGGATCTCTTCGACCTCTTCTGGTACGTGAGCGACCCAACCTGGCCGGAACCCAATTTCCGACTCCTGAACAACGCCCTGAAGCAGACCGGCTGGGAGGCTCCGTTCCTCGACCAGAGAAGCTGGAGGCCCGCGACCTGTAAAAAGGTGGAATCCATAGATTGGCAGGCTGCAGAGAGGGACGTTGCACCCTTTCTTGAACCCGGTCCTGCTACTGCGCTTTTCGGCAAAGAGAACCTCCTGAAACTGCTAGAAGAATAGGCCCGCTTTGTGTACCTCGGTTCGCCTGACTGGTTGGTGTGGCGCGCCGTTCCCCACTAGTTTCGGATAACGCTCAACCAGGTTGGAAAATCATGAGGTTCCGGCTGGACCTCTCTCTGCGCACAAAGCTCATCGCTATCGTCCTGGGGGGCGCGGTTCTCCCCCTGGCCCTTCTGGGGCTGTGGCTGAACCAGACGGCGGAGCGCTCCGGTGAACGGATTCTCCGAGAGCGGCTGGAAATCTCCCTCACCGAGATTGCTGAGGACGTGGGGCTTCGCTGGCTGGTAGTGCGAGGGGAGATCCTCCGAATCGCCGAGCTTCCCGAGGTGCATCAGGGGCTCAGGGAGGACAGAGCGTCCGGTGCTGTCCTGCCTCAGGAGGAAACCCTCCTCTCGCCTCGGGAGACTCCTTCCGCCGGCTCCCCTCCTCAGGCTCTGGAACGCCTATTCGCCGAGCTCGAAGGCAGCGTAGGGGCCATCAGCATACTGGACCGGGACGGAGCCAGTCTATGGAGGTACCCCGCCCAAGGCGACCCCACCGGAGGACTGTCGTCGGGCGGGGTCCGACCACTACCCGTCCGACTGGGTGTCTTCAACCTGGCCTCCGGTGACCGGCTGGGGACCCTCGAGGTCGACCTTCCCTTGAGCACTCTCCTTTCCGGCAGCGCCACCTGGGGCGGCGTGGCAGGCTCCCTCCTTGGGGCTTTCGAACCGAACACCGGAGCATCCCTTCTCCCCCTCTCCATCGACCCGTTCCTCCTTCGTGAAGAGCAGTTTCGATGGAGAGAGGAGACCTGGCTCTCGGTGAGACGTTCTCTTGAGGAACCTCCCCTGGAGCTCGTGCTGGCCGCGCCTGTGACGCCCTTCGTGGCGCCATTTCAGGAAAGCGCCCAGAGAAATCTCTGGATCCTGGGCGGTGTAACGCTCTTGGTCCTGGCCCTGGCCGCAGCACTCACACGGGGCACGACCCGGGATCTCTCCCGGCTTGCCGAGGCGGCCGAGGCGGTGGCCCGGGGGGACCTGGACCGGGAAGTGGGCTCGAAGGGGAGGGACGAGGTGGGCCGGGTCGGCCGAGCCTTCAACACCATGACCGAGAGCCTCCGGAATACCCTCCAGGAGCTGTCGCAGCGCCGGGCCTTGGCCGCCGTAGGAGAGTTTGCGGCGTCCATGGCCCATGAGGTTCGGAATCCCCTTACGTCGATTCGTTTCGATCTGCAACGCATGGAGGAGAAACTTCCGGACGACGAAGAAACTTCCCAGCTCATGGCTCGGACTATCCGGAAGATCGATGCTCTGAATGGATCGGTCACCGGTGCCCTCCAGGTAGCCCGGAGCGGAAGCGTGAAGCTGGAGCCCATGGACCTCCGGACTCCTCTCCGGGCCGCTATTCAGATGGCACTACCGACCTTCCAGGAGCGAGGGGCGGACCTGGATGCGGCTGGGGCCGAGGGAGAGCCCATCGAGATCCGCGGAGACGCATCCGCCCTGGAGCGCCTCTTTCTCAACCTTCTCTTGAATGCCGCCCAGGCTCTGGAGGACGGTGGCCGGGCCAACGTTTCGGTGAAGCCTTCGGACGAAGAAGTACGGATCCTGATTCAGGACGACGGGAAGGGAATGGAGGCAGAGGTCCTGGACCGAATCTTCGAGCCCTTCTTTTCCTCCCGTCCCGAAGGAACCGGACTGGGGCTACCCATCGCCCACCGGATCGCCCAGGCACACGTTGGAGATCTCTCCGTGGAGAGCGAAGCCGGCATTGGCACGACGGTGACGGTGCGGCTACCGCAATGAATCGAACATCGATTCGAAACGCACCGTTGCGGAGGAAAGTGATGTCACGGCTCCTGTGTGGGACTAACATCATGAGGATTAATAACTTACGCCGAAATCTACTTCTGGCACGTGCATAGCAAGGCACGCGTGGCTGAAGACGCGCGGCCATCTGCCGTAAATGGAAGCCGGAAGGAGTACGTCATGAAGAAGGTGTCTAATTCCCGCCGAGGGAAGGGCCCGACGGTCCACTCTATGAGTCTCTCAACCGCGGTGGCGGTGGTCCTCTTCGCAACGATCATAGTTTCCGCATGCGGGCCGGAGGCCGACCGGAGTTCCGTCGAGGGCACGATCCCAGCGGAGGCGGGCCTGTTGAGCACAGCTGGGACGGATATGCCTGCCCAGGACTCCACGCCCATGGTGCTTCGCCGGGTATGGGGCGGCCACGATGCGAATCTCTGGGGTGACATTTCCCCCGAAGGACGTCATCTGGTGTTCATCGATGGCCATGGCGGCCTTTCCGTCCGAGAACTTGCGACGGGCGAGGTTAGGCAGTTGACTCCTGAGGCTACCTGGTACGACTCCTGGCGGGTGGCCGAAGAAGCCATCATCTCCCCGGACGGGACGCAAATCGCTTATGCGTGGTACGTGGATAGTGATCCCGAGTATGAACTCCGGGTCGTGGATTGGGACGGAGGAGAGGCCCGGGTATTGTTGCGGGACCAATCCCTGGGCTGGTTTGGGTTGAAAGCATGGTCTCCGGACGGTCGACAGATTCTGATCCACGCTGTGAGGAAAGATGAGAACGGTGCACTCTCGCTCGTTTCGTTGGCTGATGGGTCCCAACGGATTTTGCAGGACCTGGGGCATGTGTGGCCCAGAAACGCCGACTTCTCTCCTGACGGGAGGTACGTGGTCTACGACCTCCCGGAGGGGGAGAACTCGAATGAGCGAGACATCTACACTATTCCCGTAGAGGGAAGCCAAAAGACACGTGTCGTGCGAAACCCCGCCAACGACTTCGTTCTGGGTTGGGCTCCGGGCGGGGATCACATCCTTTTTGCCAGCGACCGGACGGGGAGCCTCGGCGCATGGCTTCTTCCTGTGGAGGGCGGCCAGGCCACAGGTGATCCCCGTCTGATCAAGTCGGACCTCTGGCGGATGGTTTCTATCGGCTTCACGGCCGACGGATCGTTTTGTTATGGCATTGATCTGGACCAGCGAGACGTGTATGTGACGACCATCGACCCGGAATCCGGGAACGTAGTCTCCCCTCCTACCTCTATAGACGGAGACGATCTTGGGACGTACTTCCGTCCGCGTTGGTCTCCGGACGGACAATACCTCTCGTATTTGTACCAGGAACCGGCGGTCAACGCCTGGTACACGGACCGGTACTACGTGGAGATACGCTCCGTGGAAACGGGTGAGACCCGTCGGCTTGCACCACCCCCCCGAGTGTTCTCGGGTGGCCCTTGGTTCCCGGACGGGTATCACCTTTTGGTGGGTAAGGGGAAACTTGACGTTCAAACCGGAGAAGCGGAACGCCTGGAGTTGTTCCGTGGCATGGATATTCCTGAATTCCTCGGCTTCTCGCCGGATGGTCAGGCCCTCTTCTATCGAAAGCGTGGAGAAGCTGGGACCGTGATCGCACAGATGGACCTGGAGAAGGGTGTCGAGACGATCCTCTACGAAGAGCCATTCAATTCTGCCTCCCTCTCGCCGGGCGCACGGAACCTCGCCCTCGCCAAAATTGACGAGACGGGCTTCCGTATCCTGACAATGCCTGTCGGTGGCGGGGAACCTCGGAGTTTACTTACGATGGGGCCGAACGAGGCGCCTGAGGCGCTCTGGGGCATGACGTGGTCTCCGGACGAGCAATACCTGTATTACATGACGTTGTACAGGGACACGCCCCATCAGCTGTGGCGCCTTTCTATTGATGGAGGGCTCCCCCAGCAGATTCTCGAGCTCGATCCTGCGTTGAACATTCCGGTACATCTGGACTTCCATCCGGATGGTACCCGCCTTGCCTTTGACGCCCAGAGGAGCGGTGCCGAAGTCTGGTTGATGGAGCACTTCCTGCCTCCCGGTGGCGACGGAAGCCCATGAAACGCATCCTCATCGTCGATGACGACCCGGACATCAGGGAGTCCCTGCCCGGTGGACTCTCAGCCACCGACGCCGAGATCGCCACCGCCAAGGACGGCGAGGAGGCGCTTGCCAGGGTGGCGTCGGAGCCCCCGGACATCGTCCTCACCGACGTCCGCATGCCGGGGATCGACGGCCTGGAACTCCTTCGCCTTTTGAGGGAGCGAGCCCCGTCCGTCGACATCATCCTCATGACGGCCTACGACGACATGCCCACCGTCGTGGCTGGGATGAGGGAGGGTGCCCGGGACTTCCTGGTCAAACCCCTGGACCTCCACGATCTCCGTCGCGTGGTGGCCGAGGTCTTCGAGGACCGTCGGACCCGGGAGCGGGCCCGCCAGGCAGCGGAAGATGAAGCCGCCGGTTTTCGCCTGAATGAGCTGGTGGGTCACGACCCCCGCATGATCGAGATCTACAAGCTGGTAGGGAAACTCGCGGCGAACCGGGCCAACGTCCTGATCCGGGGGGAGACGGGGACCGGGAAGGAGGTCATCGCCCGGGCCATCCACTTCAACTCACCGGATGCCCCGGAGCCCTTCATACCTGTCAACTGCACGGCCTTCGCCCCCACCCTCCTGGAGTCGGAGCTTTTCGGCCACGTCCGAGGAGCGTTTACCGGAGCCGTGTCGGACCACCGGGGGCGCTTCGCCCTGGCTGGGAAGGGCACCATCTTCCTGGACGAAGTCGGGGACACCTCCACCCAGTTCCAGAGCAAGCTCCTCCGGGTCCTGGAAGACCACGAGTTCTATCCTGTGGGAGGTGAGAAGCCCGAGCGCACCGAGGCCCGGGTCATCGCCGCCACGCACCGGGACCTGGAGGCCATGATCCCGGAAGGTGCATTCAGGGAGGATCTCTACTACCGGCTCCGTGTGGTGGAGATCACGGTCCCGCCCCTAAGGGAACGCATGGGCGACGTCCCGATCCTGGCCGAGCATCTGGTGAAGCGGGCCGCCGAGACCCTGCATCGGGACTCGCCGGTCCTTTCCCGGGAGGCCTCGGGCGCTCTTCTCTCCCACACCTGGCCCGGAAACGTTCGAGAGCTGGAGAACTGCCTCACCCGGGCCGTGGTGGTGTCCACCGGCGACGTCATTCGCCCGGAGCATCTGGCCATCGGCCCCGTGCCCACCGAATCTCCCGCCCGCCTGGCTCCCCTGGATGCGGTGGAGAAAGAGCACGTAGCTCGGGTTCTTGCCGCCACTGGGGGCCACAAAACCCGCACCGCCGAAATCCTGCAAATTTCCAGGCCCCGGCTGGCTCGCTTAATCGAGAAATACGGGTTGGAGTAGTCGCAGGCGGCTTACATGGAGTCCTCTTGAGCCGCTAGATCGAGGGCCAGCCATACCAGATCGCTGTCGAACCCTACCCAATCGCCGTAAGCCAAGGGCCGGTGCCCGTCGGTGTCATAGATGACATACGAGGCGTTGAAGTCCACCAGGAACCAACCTCCCAGACCCTCTCGCCACTCTGCCTTGTCGCATACCCTCCGCGTGGCCTCACCGCTCAAGCCGGCGTGTAAGACCATCAAACCGGGAAGGCCGTCGGGCTTTTCGATGACCAGCGAGACACCCTGACTCGGTTCCCGGTAGGTCGCCCCGTCGTAGGCGAAGGTGGCGCCGTCGAATCTCACGGGGAAAGCCTCGGCAAACCGCTGGGCAATGATATTCGTATCGGGTCTGCCGAAGAGGACGAGGACGGGAACATTCAGGTCTTCTTCGCTGACATCGACGTCCGCCTTCACCACGTCATCGCCCAGACCAAGGAATCCTCTCTCGAAGCTCTCGGCAGCGGCTCGGTTGGCTTCACCGTCCTCCAGGGTCCCGTAGGCCACCAGCACATCCGGATACCCCGTCTTCAGAACCGGAGGCATCTTCTGGATCTTCAGGAGATCGAACTCCGGATCGACGATGATCCTCTCAGGCTCCTGGGGGGTGGTGAACTGGAAGGAAGCGT
>JASFVN010000257.1:0-6568 GCA_050049805.1 Gemmatimonadota bacterium | reverse complement strand
CCCTGGCAAAGGGCCAGTTTCTCCCCGGATGGGCGCTTCGTGGTATACGGATATGGCGGGGCCCTCGGTGCCAGGCCGGTCTGCGTCCAACCGGTCACGGGTGGCCCGCGCCACGAGATCGCGCAGGCAGGTGATGGACTGTATCCCCACCCCATGTGGTCCCCCGACGGCAGCGCCATCGCCTATCAGGATACCGACGGGATCTGGGTCGTTCCAATGGCCGATGGCATGCCGAGCGGCCCGGAGCGGCTCGCGTACAGAACAGCCAGCCTTTTTTGGGGGGCGTCATGGACCGCCGCCGGGGGGGTACACTTCACCTCGTTCCAACAGCACAACGGTCCATGGCGCGTCGAGGTGGACCCGAGCACCGGACGAGCCGCTGGATCGGGTGCCGAGGAGCTGACGGAGTATCCGGGTCTGATTCTGTTCCGCTGGTCTCCCGACGGCCGCCGGGTAGCCCTCAATGGGTGGTCCTACCGTGATCTGACCGTCTATTCACTCGATACCAAGGCCAGGACCCCGTTTCGGGACCTGGAGCAGGACGGCGGCGTTCGCTTGCCCTTCTGGTCGCCGGACGGGAACGAGTTGTGGTATGAACACTCCTTGCCCAGCGATGAAAGCGGACGCACCGTGAAAGCCATCGATCTGGCCACGGGCCAGGTGCGGGAGCTGTTCACCGTGATAAACGGGGGTGGGGTCTCGTTCAGCGCCGACGGACGCACCATGGCGTTCGTCCGAGGGAGATCCGAGAGCGGGCCTGTCGACATCGTCGTGGCGGCGGCCGGTGAGGCCGATGGTCGAGTCGTCGCGCGGCTCCCCGATCCCGACGGATCCCAGGTGCACCGGAGAGTAATGCCTCAGCTTTCGCCGCAGGGTGACCAGGTCTTCTATGCCGTACGGGAGCCTCCCGGAAGAGGCTCGCCCACTGAAGCCATCTGGGTCGTCGGGGCTGACGGGGCCGGGGCTCGTCGCGTGACCACAGCCGTAGGCATCCTCAGCGCGACCTGGGACCCGGGAGGCAGGCTCATCGCGTACACGGTGAGAATGCCCGACGGGACGGGCAGCGTGCTGCGTGTGGTCGAGGTGAGCACGGGGGAAGACCATGAGGTCTCGGTGCCGAATGACGACCATCTGCTAATGGTCACGGACTGGTCCCGGGACGGGCGCTTCATCGGATACGTGCGGCTGGAGACCTGGTGGGAGTACTGGGCGGTGCAGGGGTTGGTCAACGATGAGCGGTAGGTTGGTCGCCGCTGGGTAACCATGGCTGCGAGAATACTCCGCCGGTCTTCGTGAACGGAGGGGCACGACGTCCGTTTTCAGGTGGAAGTGAAAGATGACATCACGCCTAACCAGCGTTCCCGTAAGGACCTAAGCCAAGTTTTCTTTTTTTTCTTTTTTGAACAAACAGCAAACGAGAACGGCCCTCCTGGCACATTGTCGAGAAAGCCGTTCCGAAATGGGCCTGGGTAGACTCAGACCTCCGACCTCACGCTTATCAGGCCCCCATCAAGAGGGCTAAATCCCTGCATTTTGCCGTACTTCTCACGGGCAGGACGCACGATCTGCCGCTTCTCCGACAAAACATGCCGGAATCGGCCGGGATTTACCGGCCCAATAACCGGCCCAAAGCACTCGGGATTCGGGCGAACCGGTCTCCGACGAGGCTGGCGTGGTTCAAATCGTGGAGAGGAAGAATGTGAGGATGGGTCAGGTTGGCAGTGGTGCGGATCTCGGCGAGAAACCTCTCCCTACCTACCACGGCGGCCAGCTCGGGCTTCCGGGTCTTCACAGGACCTTCCGGTCGTGCGTGAGGTCCCGGGCCAGGCAGACCGAAGCCATGCCGCCTGCGCCCAGCTCCCGCTCCTGGATGTAGCGACCTTCGAGAGCAGCATTGAGGCGAAGGATGAGGTCGGAGGGCCGGGTCAAGAGCTTCCTTCCACCTTCTCCCGGAGCTCCGTGAAGAAGTTGTTCACTAGCACGAGCACACGCGACGGCTGCACCGACTCGACCTGCCGGGCCATGAGGAAGCGTTGGCCGTCGGCCGTGACGTCGTAAAAGTCCGCCCATTCGTGGACCCAGAGGTCGTTGGGGATCGCGAAGAGCTCCTCCACTTCCGTAACGCGAAAGGCGGGCTCCGTCTCGACCCGGGCTGCCATCATCCGAAGCTCCATGTCCACGAAGAAGAGCTCCCTGCCGTCCCTGGACCAGACGGGTTTCATGCCCCCCCGTGAGGAAGAGACCTGGACCTTGCCGCCCTCCACGTCCGGAAAGGGGCGCACGAAGACCTGGAACGTCCCCTGCTCGTCGGAGGCGTACGCCAACCACCGCCCGTCCGGGGAGAGGGCCGGACTGGACTCTTCATAGGGAGACGAGAGAAACCGCCGTGGCACACTGTCCACTCCCGGCCTCAGGGCGAGAATATCCCGCACGGGCTCCGATCCACCGGTGGTCCTGAGCACGAGCCACTCTCCGTTGGGACCCCAGAAGGCCTCGGCCAGGAATTCTGGCCCCGCGTGGTCGTATAGGAGCCAGGGCTCGCCCGTGCCGTCCGCGTTCCGTGTCCAGACGGCCGAGTGTCCGCCCACGTTGATGATATAGGTGACGGTGCGTCCGTCCGGGGCCCAGCGGGGCTTCCGATCCAGTTCCGGGGAGAAAGTGAGTCGCGTACGAGGTCCGTCCGGGACGTGCTTGATCCAGATATCTCCCCCCTCGCCGTCGGCCTCCATGACGGCCAGGCTCCCCCCGTCCGGGGAGAGACTCCATCCCGCCCAGCGGTGCAGGACGTCCAGGGCCCAGCCAGCCTCTACCGGCTCGATCGCTCCGGAGCGTGTGACCCACACTAACTCATGCTTGACCGTCCCCGACTCACCGGTGGAGTAGATCAGCTTTCCGGTGTCCGAGATGGAGTAGGCTATCAAGTCCTCCACCAAAGGAACCTCCGGGCCCACGAACTGCACCGCTTCCGCGTCGAAGGGAGCTGCAATAAGGCTTTCCCCCACGTCAAAGACAAGATGGCCGGTCGTGAGGTGCCGGGCGACGACCCATCCCCGGGTCAGGGACTTCATCTCCCCTGTGGCCAGGTCCAATGCCCGGAGCTCGTTCCCTGTCTGGGTGCTGACCGTCACCAGAGCGACTTTTCCCCCCGGAAGGAAGTCGGAGACGTAGTGGTAGAACTCTCCCGGCTGGATCTGCGACACCTGCTCTATGGCTCCACCTACCGAGGGGACTCTGACCGTGCCGGAGTCCACGGTGGCGTAGACGAACCCCCCAGGGCCCCATTCCGCCCAGTCGCCCCGGGAGATCAAGGTGCGAACAGGACCGCCCGCCAAAGGAGCAAGCTTGACGGCCCCTCCCTGCCCGAAGAGGAGTCGGCTTCCGTCGGGGGAGACGGCAGGACTTCCGGCATCCGACGTACCGGGTATGGGCGCGGCCTCCAGATCCTGCCACCTGCGAAGCCAGAGCTGCGTGCCACCGTCTTCGCCGGGGCCCTGGTACACGAACAGGGAGCCGTCCGGCGACAGCCCGTACGACGAGACATCAAAGCTCACCGGCTCCTGGCCCTCCTGGAACACCAGCTGAAATCGCTCCACCGGTGGCAGCGGCTCGGGGCGGGACCACGGCCACCCGGTGAGGGCCACGGCTAATGCGAGGCCCGCGACGACGGCCAGGGAGATGGAGAGCCAGTTCCAAATGCCTGCGTGGGTGGCGGCGCCGGCCTGAAGCCCGTGCCGAAAGCTCTTCTCCTTCAGCGCCGCCCCTAGCTCCGCCGCCGATCCGAACCGGTCCGGGGGCAGCCGCTCCAGCGCCTTGAGGATCGCTCCCTCCACGTTGGCCGGGATGGTGCGGCGTAGCTGCGTGGGTCGGGTAACTTCACCTAGCAGGATCTTCCCCAGTACGGCCTGGGCCGAGCTACCCGTGTGCGGCGGGTCTCCTGTGAGCATCTCGTACAGCACGCAACCCAAAGAGTAGACGTCGCTGGCCGCAGTGGGCGTCTGTTCCCCCGCGGCTTGCTCCGGGCTCATGTAGTAGGGGGTCCCGAGGCTGAGGCCGGTCTCCGTGAGCCTGCCTTCCCCCGCCGCACTTATGGCCAGGGCAATCCCGAAGTCCGTCACCACCGGATCTCCGGCTTGGAAGAGGATGTTGCCCGGCTTGATGTCCCGGTGGATCACTCCCTGTTGGTGGGCATGGTCCAGGGCGTCAGCCACATGTCCGGCTACCCTTACCCCCTCTTCCAGCGGGAGTTGACCCTCCCGGTCCAGCCTCGCCCGGAGGCTATCGCCCTCCACATATGGCATCACAAAGAACAGGAAACCGTCGGCTTCCCCAGAGTCGTGAAGGGGGAGAATATGCGGATGGGAAAGGTTGGCCGTGGTGCGAATCTCAGCGAGGAACCTTTGGGTGCCCACCACGGCAGCCAGCTCGGGTATTAGGACCTTGACGGCGACTTTCCGGTCGTGCTTCAAATCCTGCGCCAGGTAGACCGTGGCCATGCCGCCGGTGCCGATCTCTCGCTCGATTCGGTAGCGGTCGGCGAGGGCAGCCTTCAGGCGTTCCTCTTGGTCCATTTCGGATGGTCCGTTCCGGTTACACTGCACTTCCCAGCCTGCACTGGGAAGCAAAATGATGATGCGGTTAAGGAATGAGCAAGCGCCAGAAGAAAGGGGGCGGTGTAGACTGCCATAAATAACACCGAGGACACGTGGGCCGCAGCCAGGTCAATAGGCCATACTCACGCCTATCCAGCGTGCGTATCCCACCCTATCTAGAGCCCGTCCGTTCTCTGCGCCTCAGTTACCTGCCCCTGGGCAAGGAGGAGGCCCGATGCCAGGCTCTCCCCATAAATCGCATCAGTTCTTGCTCCGCACCCATGGATCTCTGGGGCCAGGGGAGAGCGTCCACCCCTACCCGTAAGCAGGCCCCCTTACAGGGGGTGGAGGAGGAAAGAGGACGTCAACCTCCCTCTTCCCTTATCGCCCGGGCCCGGGCTTCGTACTCCTCCGCCTCGGCAGACCTACCCATTTCGCGTAACAATCGAGCGTACACTTCGAGGGTTTTTGCGACAAAGGGGTGGTTTTGGCCAAAGGCCTCCTCGTTGATCGCCAAGGCACGCTGGAGGAGCGGCTCGGCCTCCCGGCTTTCTCCCGTATCCATGAGGATTTGAGCAAGGTTTTCCAACGCTATCGCCACGTCGGGATGATCCGGGCCGTAGGCCTCCTCGCTGATGGCCAGGGCCCTCCGGGTCATCGCCTCGGCCTCTGATATCTCGCCGGTGTGATGAAGGAGCCCAGCGTAGTTGTTCAGGATCGGCGCGAGGTCGGGATGGCTCTCCCCCAGGGCCGTTTCGGCTATATCCAGGGCGCGAACGAAGAGGGGCCTCGCAGCATCGGGGTTCTCCAGCTTCACCAGGACATCGGCGAGGGCCATGAGACTCATGGCCACCTCGGGGTGGTCTGGGCCAAAGGCTTCCTCGCGTATGGCCAGAGCTTCCTCGAGGAAGGGCTGAGCCCCTTCATGATCTCCCATGTCGATGTGGAGGGAAGCGAGGTTGTTGATGTCGTTGGCGACATCCGGATGGTTCGGGCCCAACCGACGCCTCTTGATGGCCAGCCCCCTCTCGAAGAATCCGAGGGCCTCCTGGAAATTCCCCATCTGCGCGTTAATGGCTCCCAGATTGGCTATGCTGCCTGCGAGCGTGGGATGATCCGGAGCGAGGGCCTTCTCCCTGATAGCCAGAACCCGCTCGAAGATGGTCTTCGCCTCGGCGAAGTTGGCGTTCTGTGCATGGCGGACCGCCAGGCTAGTCAAAAGACTCGCCAACTCGGGGTGTTCGGGGCCGAAGACCTCCTCACCGATGGCCACCGATCGCTCAAGGAGCCGGACCGCTTCCTCCCCATTGCCCAGGGAGCTGTGCACCATGCTCAGGTTCTGATAGGACGCTGCCAGATCCGGGTGGTTGGCCGGAAGGACGGATTCTCGGATGCTCAAGGCCCGCTCCATGATGGGGAGTGCTTCCTCGAACTCCCCAACTCTTCTCAGGGTAAGGGCCAGATTGTTGAGGGCCGATGCGACTAATGTGTCCTGGGGTCCCCCGCTTGCTTCCCAGATTTCCAGCGCCTGCCTGTAGAGGGATTCCGCCTCCTCGTAATCCCCCATTTCGTGTTGCTGGTTTGCCAGGTTGTTGAGGCTGGAGGCCACGTCGGGATGCGCTGGACCGAGGGCCTCCCGCTTCATCTCGAGCGCACGCGTGTGTTGTTCGGTTGCCTCCTCGTACTCCCCGAGCCTCCAGGAAAGGTCGCCCAATCCCCCAAAGCTCTGGGCGATGGCTAGGTCACCGGGCTCGAGAACTTCCTCCCGGACCGCGAGGGATTCCTCCAGAGGTCCCCGGGCGTCTTCGTATAACCCGAGGCTCAGATACACCATCCCTATGGTGTACAGAAGTCGAGCCTGGACTACCGGTTGATCTTCGAGCTCGGTCTCGATTCGATCAGCCCCCCGATCCAAGATCTCTCTTGCAGTGATCGTGTTGCCTCTGGCCTCGGACGGGTCACTCACCTCGAACAGCTCC
>JASFVN010000256.1:0-6584 GCA_050049805.1 Gemmatimonadota bacterium | reverse complement strand
CGAGTAGAGATCTCCGTTGTCCCGGCCCCAGGGGGCAGAAGTCACCGAAGATGAGGATTATGAGGTCGAAGGTGTCGGAAAGGTCCAGGTCCAGGTAGTTCCCGTGGTGATAGGCCACTTCCAGACCCCGCGCTCCGGCCACGGAGCGAGCGTACGCCAGTGAGGTTCCCGAAAAGTCGACTCCCGTGACCGAGGCGCCCAGCTCCGCCAAAGCATTGGCGTACAATCCTGGACCGCAGCCCAGGTCCAGGACCCGCTTCGCCGCGCCGAGGCTGAAGCGCTCGCTCAGCCAGGCCACAGACCGTCGGATAAAAGCATGATTTCGGGAGGCGAGGTCTCCGTCCGGATCCAGATGAAAAGCCAGCATTTGCTCGGCCAGGTGGGGATCCGTCCAGAGCTCTTCGGTTGTGTAAACCGAGAACAGGGGGGGCCGGCGGGTGTGCTCTGCCAGGGTTGAAAACATGGCTCCACTTTCCTTTGGGGTTCGGATCGACCCACTCCAGGATGGGACCCCGGTGTTCATCCCGCCACTGCTCCAGGATGGGTCACCGGCGCTCACTCCTGCACCGCCAGTTCGTGGAAGTACTCGGATAGGGTTCGGGATCCAGCGGCTGGGGCCACGGCGTCTGTACTCATGGCCTCGGTCATGAAGGCCAGGAGCTCTCCCTGGTGTTTGTTGAGAGCCTTCGTGAGGAAGACCAGCGCCCGCATCATCCAGATGGGCACCGAGGAGATCCGTTCCTTCTTTCCGAGAGAACCGAAAGCGAGCCGTGCGATCTCACGATGCGTCAGGATCTCCGGACCTCCGACATCGATCTCTCTGAGATCGGCCTCCGCAGCGTTGACGCAGACCTCGGCCAGGTCGGCGCCGTGGATGGGGTTGATCCGATTGCCCCCTCTTCCGATCAGGTACACTCGACCCTTCTCGGCCATCTTCAGGTACTCGCCCATGTCGGAGAAGAAGCCGTTGGGCCGCACGACAGTGTAGTCCATGTCCGACGTCTCCAGGACGGTCACGAAGTCTTCATGGGCTTTGACGATAGCCAGATGAAGGAGGCTCGGTCCCCGGTAGACCGACGTATAGATGAACTTCTTCACCCCGGCTCGCTGGGCGACCTCCAGAAGATTCTTGTTGCCCTGGTAATCCACGTCCCTGAAAGTCAGCCCCTCCTTCTGTCTCGTGATTCCCACGGACGAGAAGACGATATCGATACCGTTGCAGGCGTCCTTCAGCGTACCTGGCCGGGTGATCTGGGCCTCGACGACCTCATCCAACGAATCCCGGATGGACGCCAGCTTTTGTGGGGATCGAGCAAGGGCTCGGACAAAGCATCCTCGTCTCTTGAATTCCCTGGCCACGTAGCTGCCAAGGTACCCGGTGGCACCGGCAACCAGTACTTTTTTCTTTTCCCCATCCATCGGCCTGCCTCCCATGCTCCCCGAATGCGGGGAACTTCATGGTCAGGTCTCCCTCCATGCAGTCATTCTACATCCCACTTCTCGACTCCTCCTGGCGGACCCAAACCGAATGCTCCACCAATCCGTGGAAGCGGAGGAGAGAGGCCAGGCGAAGCCCCATTTCGCTGGGCCCGGCCGGGCTGTGTGGCTCGTCCCGTTGAAGGTGGACCAGGAGGTCGCCCTGGACACTGGAATGGCAGAAAATATGCACCGGAAGCGAAGGGCCGTGGGTGCCCGCCGCACTCCGAACCAGTCCCACCAGGTCATCCAGCTCCTCACCGGCCATGCGAAGATGGAGCGTCTCCAGAATGGTCATGGCTTTCCTGCTCCATAGAGTCTTTTGCAGATCAGTCCGTCCCGGAATCCTCGGGGGAGCCTGGCCAGGTTTCTCATTTTCCTGGCTCCGGGTCCCACCAGGTACTGGGCCCTGGGTTTTGGAGCAGACAACGCCTCGGCCACCACCTTTGCCGCCTCCTCCGGCCCTATTCCCGGCAGGTCCTTCACCTCCCGATCAAAGAACTGGAAGAGAGGAGAATAGAGTTCCAGGACGGCGGGGTCAGCGTTTTCTGCAAGCCTTTCCCTTTCCTCCAGAATCTTCCCCAGGACGCCTGTCTCCACCTTGCCCACCACCAGGTTGGAAACGGAGACACCAAAGGGACGAAGTTCGAGGCGTAGGGAGTCGCTGATTGCCTGAACCGCAAACTTGGATGCGGCATAGACACTCTTGTCAGGAATGGCCAGGAGACCGTGGCCGGAGCTGACGTTGATCAACCGCCCTTTTGCCTCCCGGAGCAGCGGGATGAAGAGACGAGTGACAGCCAGGAGCCCCACCACGTTCACCTCGAACAACGTCCGGATCTGACACTCGGGAACGAGCTCCAGGGGCCCGTTCAGGGACAGCCCGGCGTTGTTCACCAAGCCGAACAGCTTCCCGCCGGTCTCCTCACCGACCGTGGCTACCACGTCAGCGATCTCGTCGCCCTTGGTGACGTCCAGGCGGAGAGGCGTCAGCAGGTCCGATGCTTCCTTCTTCAGAGACCACCCGTCTTCTTCCTTTCGCACGCCGGCAAATACCCTGTATCCCTGGGCGTCCAGGATCAAGGCGGTCGCCCTTCCGATACCTGTAGAAGCTCCCGTGACCAGCGCGGCCCGACGGTCTCTTTGGCCGGTGTTCATGGGCCGCCTCCCTCTCCCCCCCCGGAACGAAGGCCCCCGAAGAGCCCCCCTCCCCACCCCGAAAGGAAACCGATGGATGCTTCCACGCCTGCCTCGGACTCCCAGGGGAAGTTGCTCCCGAACCGGATCTGGCCCGGGCCCACGAGCTCCCGAAGGGCCACGTAGCTGACGGAGTTCGTCGCCCCTACCGTGTCGTACATGACTCCCTTTGCCAGCTCGAGCCCACCATTCCGTTTGAGGATCAAGTCCTTGAGAATTCGCCCCCATCGCAGGCCCTTCACCTTCGCGTAGTGTGCCTTGCCCAAGCGATTGGCCATGAAGGGAACCACTCCGCCGGCGTGCCCCAGGATCCAACGGATACCAGGGTATCTCACAAGGGTGTCGTGGAGGGCCATCCTGGCCCAGGCCCGGGCCAGGTCGATGGGATACTCCGCCCAGGGGTACAACGCGGCGTTCTCAGCGTCTTCGGGCACTGAATTCGGGTGGAGGAGGACCAGGGCCCGCCGCTCCTCGAGGGTGGCCATGAGAGGGTCGAATTCCGGATCGCCCACATAGTCCCCTTGGACGTTGGAAAACAGGATGACTCCGTCCACCTTCAACGTGTCCAGGGCATAGACCACTTCCGTCACGGCTCCTTCCAGATCGGGGAAAGGCAAGGCCGCCAAAACTCCAAACCGGCCCGGGTACTTCCGGGCCAGGGACGCGCCATACTCGTTGCAGGCGCGAGCCAGGGTGCGGGCCTCCCCATCGTTCCCGAGCCAAACGCCCGGGGAGGAGAGGGACAGCAGGGCTTTTTTCACCCCGAACCGGTCCATCATCTGGAGGGACCGCTCCGGAGTCCACTTCCTGAGGGCCTTTCCGTCCAGACCTGCACTGGCCAGGGCCTCCAGATACGCCGGTGGCACCATGTGGTGATGGACATCCAGAATAGCTGAGGCCGTCGAATCCGTCTGATGCGAGTTCATTGTGGATTCCTCCTAGGCCGATGGGGCTGCCCGAACCCTCTCCCTCTCGGCCAAGCGAGGGAAGAGGCTCAGGGCGTTATCTCGTTCGACGGCAGCCAACTGGCCCGGATCGAATCCGTCGTAGGCCATGAGCTCGTTGATGGTCTGAGCGGTCTGGATAGGGGGCGTCCAGCCCCCGTCGGTACCGAAGACCAGGCGGCTGGGCCCCACGAATTCCTGTAACGCCGCCAGGTGGGATTGACCTGGTGAGGCCGTATCGTAGAAGAGGCGCTTCAGGTGACTGATACCCTCCTCGAGACCCTCAGTGGACCCGGTGCCAACTCCCAGATCTCCACCCAGTACCACATCTCCAATGTGCTCCCCAGGATCCATGCCGAAGCCGGAGGCGATACGGTAGGCCAAACAAGGCACCGATCCCCCTCCGTGGGCGAGGATGTAGCGGATGTCGGGAAAGCGCTCCAGCCGACCGCTGTAGAGGAGGTCCATGACTGCCCGGGTAGTATGAACGGGCCACTCCAGCAAGGGGCTGAAAAGACCATAGCGGCGTTCCGGGCCGGGATCGTCGTGAGGGTGGATGAAGACCACGGTCCGCCTGCGGTTCAACTCGGCGAAGAACTCCTCGTACTCCGGGTCCCCCAGGTAGCACCCATCGGTGTCGGTCAGAAGAACCACGCCGTCATGCCCCAGGTCGTCCAGGGCATACTCCAGCTCGCCCAGGGCACCCTCCACGTCCGGAAGGGGCAGGAAAGCCAGCGACCCGAAGCGATCCGGGTAGTCCGCCACCATCTGGGCCTGAAACTCGTTGCAGAGACGGCTCAGCCTTCTGGCCAGCCCGACCTCCCCAAACCATACGCCCGGGGTGGATAGGGAGGTCACGGCCGTCCGAACCCGGTTCCGGTCCATGTGTTTGAGGGTTTTTTCAGGGGTCCAGTCCGGAAAACGGACATAGGATGGGCCCCGGATCCCCCGGCCGGTCAAGGCCTCCACGTAAGGCCTGGGGATGATGTGGTAGTGCAGGTCGATACGATAATTCTTTTCCGCCATAGCTGCCCCCTTTCCATGCCCCTTCATAGGCCAGGAGCGTGCCAAAGGCCCAAGCCCTTTTATGACAAGGGTTTGAGGAAACAGGTGGTTCACAATTGTGATTATTGATGATTTTTGTTGCGGTATTTGACAAAACACGCCAATGTTACGAATAACCACATCGCCTTACGGATCGGACGGGCAGCCATGGTCGACGAGAACGAATTCTTCCGGAACGCCACACTTCGGATTTGTGGGACACTGGAGATCGAGGAGGGCCTGCGGTCGTGTTTCCGATACATCTCCCAGCACATCCCTGCCGACCGCATCTACCTGGAAAGGCACGAGTACGACCTGGGAGCAATGCGGATCATTGTCCGGGCCGATTCCGTGAACGGAGAGCGGATGGACAAGCTCATCCCCTATACCCAAGAAGCGAAAGAGGCCATGGCCAAGGCCGGGATGGCCTGGAAGGCCGGTGAGCTTCCGCCGGTTCTGGTGATAAACCGATCCCAGGAGGAGCCGGTGACCCGCTGCCTATTGGACGCGCTGGGAGAGCCGCCCTCCTCGGCCATGAGCCTACCCCTCATCATCGGCGAAGAGGTTGTTGGCGCCCTTGCTCTCATCGCTGAGGGAGACGACAGGTTCACGGAAGAGCACGCCCGCCTCTATGCCACGTTGAAGGAACCCTTCTTCGTGGCCATGGCGAATACCATGCGGCACCGGGAAGTAGTCCGCTTGAAGAACCGTCTGGCCGATGACAACCAGTACCTGAATCGAGAGCTCCTGAGGAGGTCGGGAGACGAGATCGTAGGAGCAGACTTCGGTCTCCGGGACGTCATGCAGCAGGTCAGGCACGTCGCGCCCACGGAGAGCCCCGTGCTCCTGACGGGTGAGACCGGCGTAGGAAAAGACGTGATAGCGAACGCCATCCATCTCGGCTCACCGAGGCGGGAGGGTCCGTTTATCCCCGTCAATTGCGGAGCAATTCCCAGCTCCCTTCTGGACAGTGAGCTGTTCGGCCACGAAAAAGGGGCCTTTACAGGAGCCCTCGGAAGAAAGAGGGGAAGGTTTGAACGGGCCAGCGGGGGTACCATCCTCCTGGATGAGATCGGGGAGATGCCGCTGGACGCCCAGATCCGGCTCCTCCGCGTCCTCCAGCACCGGGAAATCGAGCGAGTGGGTGGTGCCGAGAGGATCCCCGTCGACATCCGAATCATCGCCGCCACGAACCAGAGTCTGGAGGCCATGGTGGAAGCCGGCCGGTTTCGGGAAGACCTCTGGTTTCGGCTTCACGTCTTTCCCATCCACGTTCCCCCTCTCCGGGACCGGACCAGCGACATCCCAGCCCTGGTTCAACACTTCATCGAGAGGAAGGCCGGGGAGCTGAAGACAGGCGATACGCCTCGGTTGGCCTCCGGCGCCATGGACACACTCAAGGCTTACAGCTGGCCCGGAAACGTGAGGGAATTGGAGAACGTGGTGGAAAGAGCCATGATTCTTCATCGGGGTGAGCCCCTCAGGTTCGACGATCTGGGAGCATCCTTC
The DNA here is from genome assembly GCA_050049805.1 of Gemmatimonadota bacterium. Classification (GTDB taxonomy): domain Bacteria; phylum Gemmatimonadota; class Gemmatimonadetes; order Longimicrobiales; family Gaopeijiaceae; genus JABDNZ01. The sequence goes on along the minus strand of JASFVN010000256.1, from coordinate 414 downwards.
TCATCGGTTCCTTCTTCCGATGCAGGGGGAGCGCGTCTGGGCCAAGGCCCAGAGAGTCTGGAACTGGACATGGTCATGGCAGGCCACATCCGGCGGGTGCTGGACATGGCTGGAGGAAAGATCCACGGGCCCGGGGGAGCTGGGGATTTGTTGGGCGTGAACCCGAATACCCTTCGTTACAAGATGAAGAAACTTGGGATTCCGTTCCGAAAGGACCTCAAGGCGACTTGATCCTTCAAAGCGCCTCACCTATGGGGGCGTCCATGCCGGGAACCCACCAACTCCAAGGAGAAACGGGCCGAACTTGTCTGCAATTCACCTCGACCACATCTCATTTTCCTATTCCTCGGCGGTGGAGGTCTTCACCGACGTCTCCGTCCACCTCGGACCCGGGTGGACGGGTGTGGTCGGTCC
>JASFVN010000038.1:0-23825 GCA_050049805.1 Gemmatimonadota bacterium | reverse complement strand
AGCCCACCGACGACGTTCCTGGTCTGACCCCCACCTTCGGCCTCATCCTTCTGGTTGCGGTTCTCTACTTCTATCTCGCTGCCCGCTTTCAGGTAGGATTTGGCGAGACCGGCCTCCTCGTCTCGCAGGTTGCCCTCCTCCTCCTGCCGACCATCGTCTTTCTCAGGCTCGGTCGATACGACGCCCGGAAAGTCCTCTTCCTGAAGGCACCGAGCCCCAGAGGAGTTGTCGCGGGCCTACTCATTATCCTGGGCGGCACACCTCTCGTGTGGCTCCTGACCTGGCTCCAAGGCTTTTTCCTTCCCATGCCCCAGGAGTTCCTGGAAGGTATGGCCGATTTCCTCCAGGCCGAGTCTCTGGGAGAAATCCTCTGGCTCCTGACCCTGGTGGCGGTGACGCCCGCAATCTGCGAGGAGGTTCTCTTCAGAGGTGCTTTCTTGTCAGGAATCCACCGAAAGATGACGCCGTTCCGAGCCATCGTCTTGAATGGGATCGTTTTTGGGGCCTTCCACGTGCCATCGGCGACCGTCTACCGACTCCTTCCCAGTGCATCCCTGGGAATGCTCTTGGCCTGGGTGGTTCTCAGGACGCGCTCGATCTGGCCCGCCATGCTCATGCATTTCGTAAACAATGGAAGCATCGTGGTCCTGGCCAGCTTCCCATGGATAATGGAGCGTTTCTCGGACCCGGATCGAGGCCCGCCCATCTGGCTTCTCCTTCCGGCCTTGGTGTCCCTTTTGATTGGCGGGTTCCTGTTGGAGGGTGGAAAAGGGAGGGGAGGCGGTGAGGGTGTTTAGGTCGGCGGGCCGCCACCATGGCCGGGGCCAGGCCGCTAGCGTCGACGCCAGAGGTAGAAGAAACCCGGCAATGGTACGATGCGGTCGCTTGGGGGGATGGCATCCTCCGGGTTTTTTCGACGTATCCAGAGAGCCCGATTCAAGCTGATGTGTCCACCCAGATGGTGGTCCGCGTCGACGTTCCACTCTACCCCCACGGGGGCCCGGGCCAGAAGAGCGATACCCGTTCTCTCGTCGTCGCCGGTTTGGGGAGCGACAACGGTCCATAGGCCCAACCCGGCATAGGGCCGGAAATCCCCGGGACCGAAGTACTGTTTTCCTACGACCGAAACGGAGAGGTCCCTAAAGGACCAGGTGCCTATATTCATCTCGACACCTCGGTTGTCCCAGCGGTATTCGACGATGAAACCCGTGAAACTGATTCCCCCGAAGCTGATTCCGAATCGGACTTCGCCCGGATCCGGCCCCTCGACGTGAGACGCTTCCACCCCGCCGGGGGTGAGAAGAGCCAGGGCCGAGACCCAAGACAGGAGTCGGATGGTGAGACGCATGGTGAACAAAGAATACAGGTACCCCCTCGGAGAAGGCCAGGTATGCGTCCACTCTCGGCGACCCGACTCCGGCTGGCCCGGGGCAAATACGTCCGTCCTGCTGTCAGTGGCATTCTCCTGCCTGGCTCTTCTGACGGGCTGCTCCCCGGCCGGGGAGGCCCCGACAGACCCGCCCCGGGCCCTCACCGACCTTGTCCATCCCACTTCTGTGCAGGTCCTGCAGTCCGCGCCGGGGCTCACATATTTCAACCTGGAGAACGAGGAGGAGCCGTGGTCCATCCACCTCCTGAGGGTCGAGCTCGACCGGTGCGAGCTGGGTTTCAGGGTGTTGGAAGGCCCGGCGGGCGGAGGAGAGGGCGCTGGACGGAGCCGTGTGAGCGAGCTTGCAGCCTCTGCAGGTGAGGATGTCGTGGCGGCGGTGAACGGGGATTTTTTCACTCCAGAGGGATTTCCCGTGGGGGCGGAAGTCGTCTCGGGCCAGGTAAGACGGATCGTTGGCCGTCCTGCCCTCGCCTGGCATCCCAGGTGGGATCCGTGGGTAGGGATTCCAGAGCTCCGGGGGGATTCGGTGATGGTACTGGGATGGGACCTGCCCCGATCTCTGGGTGATGCAGGAACGGAGGTCATCGGCGGCTTTCCCCTATTGCTTCTCGAGGGACAACGTGTGGGCGACCTGGAGGTGTCGGAACGACCAGGTTTCGCTGCGGAAAGGCATCCCAGGACCGCCGTGGGGTTCGACGAGGACGGGGGTTTTTTCTGGATCGTGGTGGTGGACGGGCGTCAGCCGGACCTCTCCCTGGGGATGACTCTTCCGGAGTTGACATCCCTTTTCGAGGCTTTGCAGGTGGAGGACGCCCTCAACCTGGACGGAGGTGGATCGTCCGTGATGGTCTTGGAGGGGACGGCCGTGAGCAGTCCTTCGGACGCCGAAGGTGAGCGGCCGGTGGCCAACGCTCTGGCTGTCAGTCTCGACCCAGGTTTCTGCCGTGCCCGGCGATGAGGCTTCCGAGATCAGTGGCTTGGAGTTCCTCCGGGATGGGCGCGGGTCACTGAGGCCAGGACTCTCCGGCCCAGCACATCTCCCAGAACATCCACTCGTACCGGATGGAGACCAGGAAGATCTCCCTGAGCCGTTCCTTCTTTTCCTCCGATGCACTTTCTGCCAGGCTGTCCAGCTCTTTCCGGAGCCAATCCAGGGCATCGGCGAACTCGTCCGATGCGTACTGGGTGATCCACTCAGCGTATCTCTGGTCCGGTGGAAGGGGATCTTCGGACAACCTCCGGGCCAGGTAAACGTACCCCCAAGCACAGGGAAGCAGGGCAGCCAGGAGATCCAGCATATCCCCGTCAGCGGCTGTTCTGATCAGAAAGTCGGTATACGCCCTCGTGGTGGGCCACATGGGCTCTGTTTCCAACTCCCCCGCGGTCAGACCGAACCGGGCGGCATAGATGCGGTGGAGTTCCATCTCCGTGTTGAGCGTCAGCTCCAACACCGAGGCGAACCAAGCCATGGATTCCAGCCGCTCGGCCTTCGCAGCCGCCCAGGCGAAGACCCGAGCGAATTCCTTCAGGTATCGATAATCCTGAAGTACCCATCGCTTGAAGCGCTCCTCCTCCAGGGTGCCGTCACCCAGCCCCTTCACGAAGGGGTGCTCGAGCTGCTCCTCCCAGAGGTGCTGACCGACAGAGTACAGATCCTCGCTGAAACTCATGGATGATGGCTTCCTTGAGGGTATGCAGGTCTTCCCGGTAGATTCTGCCTGAAGAAGATGTCGAAAGCTGCAATGCCCAACAACCGGAGCATGTCATGGCTCGGCCACCGGTGATCCTGGTCCTTTTCCTCCTGACCTCGGTCTCTACCCCTTCTTTGTGTGCCCAGGCCAGGGGGTTTCAACCGGAGGACTACTACAGTCTCGTATCCGTGTCTGATGTGGCGACTTCACCAACCGGGGGCTTCGTCGCTTTCACCGTCACTACGGTGGTTGAAGAAGAGAACGCTCGACACCGGGAGATCTGGCTGCAACCGCTGACCAATGGCAGGCCGGACGGGGACGCTTTCCGGATCACCGACCCCACCGCGGAATCGTCATCTCCCTCGTGGTCACCCGACGGGGCCCTCTTGTCCTTCTCTTCCAGTCGAGGGGAGGACCCAAACCCTGTCTGGTTCCTTCGGGTGGACGGGCCCGGGGGTGAGGCCTTTCACATCGAAGGCGTCGAGGGTACCCCGATCTGGTCTCCCTCCGGAGATCGAATCGCCTTCACCAAAGCCGCGGATTCGGACCGGGAAGGGGATGACGGGGAGGGCCGAGAGGGGTGGATCGCTCCCGACGCCATCACCTCTACCCTTGATCCCGAAAGGTTCGACGGCCGTGTGATCACCTCCATTCGATATAAACGGGACGGGGTCCTCACCCTAAGGCCCCACTTTTCCGTTTCCGAGAAACAGCAGCTTTTTGTGGTGCCCTCGGGGGGAGGATCTCCTCAGCGGGTGACCGACCGGCCTCTTCCTTTCGACGTTGGAGGAGTCGTGTGGTCCCAGGACGGCCGCCATCTCTTCTTCACCGGAGATGAGGAGGAGGACGACGAGCTGAACGATGAAAACACAGGTGATCTCTGGACCGTGCCCGTGGCAGGCGGTCCGGTTCGCCGCCTCACAACCAATCCGGGAACTGAATCCAGTCCAGCCATTTCACCGGATGGGCGTCAGCTAGCCTTCCTCTCCACCCCAGCACGGGGAGAGCAGACCGACCTCATGGTGGTAGAGATCGGATCTGACGGAAGCTTCCGAGGTGCGCCCCTGAACCTGACGGCCGCTTGGGACCTCCGTCCTGGAAACCCGGAGTGGACCGGTGACGGGGAGGCAATCCGGTTCGGCTCCGGGATCGGTGGGAACTCTCACCTTTTCAGCATCCCCACGGAAGGAGGGCAGGTGGAGCAGGTGACGTCAGGCAATCGTCGGTTGTCCGGCTTCTCTTTCTCTGCCGATGATCAGATACTGGCTTTCGTCTCTACCGACGCGGTGACTCCCTCCGAGCTCTATGTCGGTTCTGGGGATGGATCCATGGAACAGAAGGCGACGGGGTTCAATGACCCCTGGCTTCGAGATGTCACTCTCATGCCGGCTGAACGCCTTTCCTGGACCGTGGAGGACGGGACGGAAGTGGAGGGGTGGGTCATACGGCCGGTGGGGTATCGAGAGGGTACCTCGTATCCCCTCATCCTCAAGATCCATGGCGGGCCCCACAGTGCCTACGGCAACACCTTCTTTCCGACTTTCCATGTGCTCTCTGCGGCAGGCTTCTTCGTTCTCTATACCAACCCCCGGGGGTCCTCCGGCTACGGGCACGAGTTTCAGTATGCCACGAGGGGCCAGTGGGGAATCGTCGACAAGGAAGACTATCTGGGCGGTGTGGATGCGGCTTTGGCAGCATACCCCGACGCCGATCCGAATCGTCTTGGGGTGAGCGGTGGAAGCTATGGTGGGTTCATGACCAACTGGCTGACGGCCACCACGGATCGGTTCCACGCGGCAGTCACCTCCCGATCCATCACGAATTGGGAAAGCTGGTACGGGACTTCCGACGCCCAGGGCTTGACCGAGTTCGAGTTCTTCGGTCCTCCTTGGGAGGAGAGGGATCTCTACCGGCGCCTCTCTCCCATCTCCTACGCGGAGAACGTGACGGCGCCCACTTTGATCATCCATTCGGAGAACGACTACAGAACACCCATAGGGGACGGGGAGCAGTGGTTCATGGCCCTCAAGAAGCGTGAGGTTCCGGTGGAGATGGTTCGCTATCCCCGGTCTTCCCACGGCCTCTCTCGGACGGGCGAGCCCTGGCTTCTCGTGGACCGCCTGGAGCGGATTCGGAGCTGGTTCGTGCATTTCCTGGCGGAAGGCGGGGATTGACCGTCCATCGGCCACCGTAGGGCAGAGCGAAGGGAGCATCGCCGTGGCTGGATCAGAGGAAATCCCTGTTCCGGGGGTCCTTGGGCTGGACCATACGGCGGATGTGGGCCTGGCGATTCGAGCTCACGACCTCCCTGAACTCTTCCGGCGAGCTGCCATGGCCACTGTCTGGCTTCTCCTGGAGCGTCCGCCCGGCAACGTCGACGCCCAAACAGGTGAGGCCAGAAGGGTGAACCTCGTGGAAGAAGAACTCCCCGGGCTCCTTCGCTCCTGGCTCAGAACGATTCTTCTCTGGGATGAAACCGATGGGTTCGTCCCGATCGCACCGAAGGTCATGCTCCTACCGGCCCCGCTGTGCAGTTCGGAAACGGGCCAGGCCTTCGGCCTGAGGGGGGAGGCCACCGGGGTCCTTGACCCTGGCCCTCGAATCAGGGAGATCAAGGGAGTGACACTTCACGGTCTGGCAGTGGAGCGACAAGGAGAGGAGTGGTTCGCCCGCGTGATTTTCGACGTGTGAGCGGCCCCCGGTTTCGCGGAGTTCAGCATCGGACGGGAGGGAAGGGACGTGGAACTCGTGCGGTTGGACAACTACAGGTGGCTGATCCCGAAGCAGGGGAAGATGAGGGTGGACGGCCTCATTTTCGCCGATGAGAGGTTGATGAGGGACATCCGCCGGGACGAGGCGGTGAAGCAAGTGGCGAATGTGGCCCACTTGCCGGGGATCGTGGGCCGGTCCATCGGCATGCCCGACATCCATTGGGGGTACGGCTTCGCCATCGGAGGAGTGGCAGCCTTCGATCCGGACGCAGGTGGCGTCGTTTCTCCGGGGGGAGTCGGATACGATATCAACTGCGGCGTCCGGCTCCTTCGCTCAAACATCCTGGCCAGAGACCTGGGTCAACGCCTCTCCAGGGTCATGGATCGCCTTTTCCAGACCATTCCGGCTGGAGTGGGGAAAGGCTACAAGACTTTCGTTCTGAAACCCCAGGATATCCGGGCCATTCTCAGGAGAGGAGCGGCCTGGGCGGTGGAACATGGATTCGGCACCTCGGAAGATCTCCAGCATATTGAGGATGGCGGCGCCATTCCGGGCGCGGTCCAACGAGGCCGTGACCAGGTGGGGACCGTAGGAAGCGGGAATCATTTCGTCGAGGTTGGGGCGGTGGAAGAGGTATACGACGAAGAGGCGGCCCAGCGCCTGGGGTTGGTGGAAGGAATCGTTACGGTCTTCATCCATTCCGGATCCAGAGGTTTGGGCTATCAGGTGTGCGACGACTACCTGGATGTAATGCTCAAGGCTTCCAAGCGTCACGGGATCGAGTTGCCCGACAAGCAACTGGTGTGCGCTCCTCTGGGCTCATCCGAGGCGGATCGTTATCTGGGGGCCATGAGAGCGGCGGCGAACTACGCCTTCGCGAACCGGCAGTTGATGGCCCACCGCGTGAGAGAAGCCTTTGAGAAGGTCTTCGGAGCGACGGCGACTGCCTTGGGAATGGGGCTCGTCTACGACGTTGCCCACAATATCGCCAAGTTCGAGAAGCACACGGTTGGAGGGCGGGAAACCACCCTTTGCGTGCATCGGAAAGGAGCCACCCGGGCCTTCCCGCCCGGACATCCTGAGCTGAGCCCGGTTCACCGGGACCTGGGGCAGCCGGTGTTCATTCCGGGAGACATGGGGCGCTATTCCTATGTTTTGCTCGGAACGGACGGGGCCTTCAATGAGACTTTCGGGTCCACTTGCCACGGAGCCGGCCGAAGGATGAGCCGCCGCCAGGCGAAGAAAGAGGCCAGATCCCGGAACTTGCGGGATGAGTTCGATGAGATGGGCATCCAGGTGAGGGCGTCGTCGTTTGCGACCGTGGCAGAGGAGATACCGGAAGCCTACAAGGACGTAGCTGACGTCGTTGAGGTGGTTCACGGTGCCGGGATCGGGAGGAAGGTGGTCCGGCTCAAACCGCTGGGAGTTCTGAAGGGATGATTCTTCGAGAACAGCAGCCATGACGAAAAACCTGTTGGGTTTTCCAGCCGAGACCTTCGCCCGAAGAAGGGCCGCGATCCGGGAGTCTATGCAGGGGGGAGTCCTCCTCCTCCCTGCGGCCTCCATCGCCAGGAGATCCCGGGATACGGCTTACCGTTACCGACCGGACTCCGAGCTTTTCTACCTCACCGGGTGCGTGGACCCAGGGGTTGTCGCGGTGATACGGGACTCGGGGAAAGACGACTTTGTCCTTTTCGTTCCACCTCAGGACGAGACCACGAGGCTCTGGACCGGACCCCGTCCGGGGCCCGAGGAAGCAAAAGAGATTCTGGGGGCGGATCGAAGCTTGCCGTTGGAGGCGCTGGAGGAGGAGCTGCCAGGCCTGCTCAGGTCCGGGCGGAAGCTGTTCTTCCGTGTCGGTATTCACCCCGAGCTCGACGCCATGGTGGTAGCGGCCATGAGATGGTCCCGGGCCAAGGGGTCCAGGACTGGAGAGGGCCCCAGAGTACTGGTGGATCCGGGGGCCTTGTTGGACTGGCATCGAATGCGGAAAGATCCGGAAGAGATCGCTTGCATACGCAGGGCGGCCGAACTGACAGCCATGGGGTTCCTCGAGGCGATGAGGGAGGCCCGGCCAGGGATGGGGGAATGGGAAATCGAAGCCATCTTCGAGTCTACCCTGCGGAGCGGCGGTGCCCTGGGACCGGCTTTTCCCACCATCGTGGGGGCAGGGGAGAACGGTTGCACTCTCCACTACCAGGAGAACCGAAATCGAGTCGGGGAAAGGGAGCTGGTGCTCCTGGACGGCGGAGCGGAGGTGGATCTCTATGCCGCCGATGTGACCCGCACCTTCCCGGCCAGCGGGCAGTTCACCGATCTGCAGCGGCAGGTCTATGAAAGGGTCCTCGGAGCCCTCGATGCCGCTATCCAGGTCCTGCGCCCCGGTGCCGCGGTAGAAGAAGTCCACCAGGCAGCCGTGAGGGAGCTTACCGTCGGATTGATGGAGCTGGGGATCCTGAAGGGGGATTTGGGGACTCTCCTGGAAGAAGAGGCTTTCAAACCGTTCTTCCCTCACCAGACCTCTCACTGGCTCGGCCTCGACGTGCACGATGTCGGGGATTATGCCACCGATCGGGAATCCCTTCCTTTGGTGCCGGGAATGGTGTTGACTGTGGAGCCGGGCCTCTATTTCCCCCGGGGCCGCGGTCAGGCGGATCATCCGTTCTCCGGCATCGGTGTGCGCTTGGAGGATGATCTCCTCGTGACCGAGGAAGGAGTCGAGAACCTGACGGAGTCGATTCCCGTGACTCCGGAAAAGGTGGAAGCCTTGGTGCAGGGGGGCGGTCAGAATGTGGTCCGGTAGCTCACCCCGAGTATGGAAACACGATCTGCCGGCGTGGCGGGGTCGGGAGAGCTGCTCTGGTTTTTCTTGCGGTCCCCTGCGGGACCCTGTGCCAGGAGGAACCTGGTGAATCGAAATCCTCGTCTGGGCTCGAAATTCTTCAAAGGTCACGGGCACGGTAACGACTATCTGGTTTTCGAAGAGGGTGATTTCTGGTCCGTGACGTCGGAAGCCGTCCGGACCATCTGTCACCGGCAGCGGGGTGTTGGCTCGGATGGGATCGTGGCGCTGTTGTCCTCGAGAAGCCCGTTTCGAGTCCGGATGTACAATCCGGACGGTTCCGAGTTCGAGCGGAGTGGAAACGGTCTTCGCATCCTGGCTGCCTACCTGCATTTGACTGGCAGGGCGAAAATTGGTGCCGGATTCAGAGTGGAAGTCGGGGGCGACGAAGTGACCATCGAGATCCTCGGGGAGGGGAAGGGGGGTATCCAGGATGTCTCAGTGGAGATGGGAAAGGCCCGATTCGGGCCCCGGGCGGTCGGTGCCGATCCTGATTCCTTCAGTTCAGGTGCGCCCGCCGCCCAGGCTGTTTCAGGTAACCAAGGATCGGTTCTTCGCGGCCCGGACGGGGCGACCCTGGAGGTCCACCCGGTTTCTCTTGGAAACCCTCATTGTGTGCTCTTTCGGAAGGAGCCCCTGGAGGCGGATTTCCAGGAGCTGGGTCCGTTTCTGACCGGCCACCCCTCCTTTCCCAATGGCGCAAATGTCCAGATCGCCCGGGTGGTTTCCCCCGAGGAGGTCGAAATCCTCATCTGGGAGCGGGGGGTCGGGAGGACGAGCTCCTCCGGCACCAGCGCCTGTGCCGCGGCCGCGGCCGGAGTCCAGGCAGGACTGTTGGCCCCCGGACCCATCCGAGTGGAAATGGAGGGTGGAAGCTTCACGGTGAAAGTCACTCCGCAGATGTCGGTGACGCTCCGGGGCCCGGTGGAACCTCTTTATTTCGGGGAGTTGACCGAAGGGCTCTTGAGCCGTCTCAGGTCCTGACCCGCGTCAAAAAAACAACTCCGGCACCCAGAAAGATGAGATTGGGAATCCATGCCGCCAGCATCGGATCCAGACTCCCTGTCTCACCGAACGCGCCCGAGACTCTGAAAAGGAGCATGTAGAGGATCGTAGAGATGAGCGCCACCCCTATGCCATAGGCCGTCCCCCCCCGCTTGGTCGAGGTGGCCAATGGGGCTCCAAAAAGGATGATGACCAAAGTGGCGACAGGGATGGCAAGCTTCTCCTGCCTGTCCACAAGAAGCTTATCCGGTTGGTTACCCGATCGGAGCATGATGTCGGCCAGGCGGCCCATCTCCTGGTAGGTCATCTCCTCCGGATCCTTCGGCTCCTCCAGGAAGTCCTCCGGCCGCTCGGTGAATCCCCTGGTCTGAAGGCTTTCGTATTGGAACGCCAACTCGGAGCCGTCTTCCAGGAACATCCGGTAATACCCGTCCGAGAATGTCCACCCGGCTTCCCGATCGTAGCGGACAGCTCTTGCCGTGAGATGGTCCAGTGGGCGGTTTGAGCCAGGCTCCACCGTTTGCACCACCACCTCGTTCATGAGGCCCTCAGAGACGTTCAGGCTCCCGACATTGAAATTCCTTCCCTCCTCGGCTTGATACGAAAAGTTCCCTCGAAAATCTCTCCGCGTCTCCTCCTCCTCCAGGATTCGACTGGCGACGGAGTTGGCTCGCGGTACGACGGCTGAGAGACCAAGGGCGACGACGGTGAGGAAAGATCCGAGGAGGAAAAGAGGAACGATGAGGCGGTGAAAGGAGACCCCGCCGGCTTTCGCTGCCAGGATCTCCCTGTGGAGGGTCATGGTCTGGATGGTGAAGACCACTGCAACCAGGCCTCCCACGGGAAAGGCCCATTGAATGAATTGGGGGAGCATGAAGAAGTAGGCCTGGACGATGGCGAAACCGGCCAGTTCCTGATCCAGGTAACCTTCAAGGTTCTCCGTCAGGTCTGCCAGGATGAAGAGGAGGGGGCTACCCAGGGTGACGGCAAGGAAAATCCTCAAAAAGGATTGCACCAGGAGACGGTCGAGAATCCTTACTCTCATGGCCTCACGACCCCCGCCCTTTACCGGCCAGCTTGGCAAACGGCGTCTGAATCGCCGTCAGGGCCGTGAAGATGAGGTCGTCCCACCCTCCCCCCCGGGCGGTGGCGACCTGGCTCGAAATACGCGCGACCATGAGGGTGCCGACGGGAAGGAGGAGGATGTTGGGTAACCACATGGCCAGGGCCGGACTGACGTATCCGTCGTCGGCCAGCGTTTCTCCCCCGATCAGGCAAGCCCAGAAAATGGCGAAGATGACGACCGAAGCTGTTGTGACCATCCCGACTCCACCCCGGGGAAACCGAACGGCCAGAGGTGCGCCGAGGAGGACGAAGACGATGCAGGCGAAGGCGATGGCGTACTTCTTGTGAATCTCGACCCTTTTCTCAATGGCGTTGAGGTGCAGATACTCTGCCTGCTGGTGATTCAATCGCGTGGAGACCGTCACGGCCCGGGTGACTTCGTCGGGCGGCAGGGGCCCTCCCACGAGATCCGGGTCCAGTCCCATCCCTGGGCCGTTGCTTGGAGGAATCAGGGTGTCTCCCGCCTCTTCCCACCCAAGGGCTCTCTTGACAGCTCGGACCGACTCGGCCTTGATCTCTTCCCGGTACTCCCGACTGGCAGCCTCTTCTGCCCGGGCCGAGTCGGCCAGTTGGTCGGTGGACATCTCACGGTCGCCCCGTCCGCGTACGGCGGATCCCCGCTCGAAGATGTTGGAGATTCCTCGAATGGGCAGGAACTGCTCGACGAACTCTGCTTCCTGGAAATCGCCTTTCCGGTTCTGGTTTACCTCGAGGACGATCCCGTCCTTCAAGGTCAGGAAGAGGTCGGTCTGGTCCTCGCTCAGGACCATGGAGCCCCGATCCGCATACGTGGTCCGGAGGGCCTGAGGATTGTTCCCATCCGAGATGATGATCTGCTCCATTGTGGAGGTCACGGGATCGATATGCACGGCTGAGAGATAATAGGTGCGTAAGAGGCCGTCGGCGCCGGTGGCGGGAATCTCGTTCAGGATCTGTTCCCGGAGCTGGAATGTTGGACTCTTGAGATTTATGTCGATCAGTAGTCTCCTTAACGCGTGGTTGGTTTCCGGAAGGACCCGATCGTTGAAGAGGAACATTCCGCCGGCCATTATGACCCCGATTCCCACCAAGGGGAGGAGGAGTCTGATCGGGTTCACTCCGCCGCTGGTCATGGCCGTAATTTCGTTTTCCGCCGTGAGGTCGCTGAAGGCGAAAAGGACCGCCACCAGGACCGACATCGGAAGAGTGAGGGCAACCGTGTGGGGTAGGGCCAGGAGAGCGAATTGCCCCAGCACTGTCCATTCCAGCCCTTTGCCCGTCAATTGGTCCAACCGCTGGGCAATGGTGTTCAGGAACAGCAGGCCCGTTATGAGTGTGAAGGAGAAGAGAAACGGGCCTATGTGGCTCCGAATCAGATAACGGATGAGAATGGCCATTAAAGTCCCGGTTGGATCTGGAACGCCCCGGTTTTCACTGAGCTGCGCTAGGTGACGGAGTTTATCCAGTGCCTCACGTCTCCTCAACCCGAAAAGATACACTCCAAAGCGGGCTCCGATCCCGGCTTTCGGGGATAGAGGTGCGTTCTTACTACCTTCTTGCCTCCCTCGTACTCCTGGGAGCTGTCCAACCCATCCATGCCGAAGAAAAGGTTGAAGCGTTCTCAGGATCGCTCCAGGAAAAGCCCTTCACCACCGCTGCGGCGCGGCCGAGTGTGCGGCTGGGGCTCCAACTGCGAACCCTTCCTTTCCCGGTTTCCTTTCAGGAATTGCCGGGACTTCCCGCCTCGATTCAAAGCCAATGGAGAGTGGTGGACGACTGGGGACATCTCCCCACAAGCTCATGGGAGCTGTTCCCCGTCATGCCTTTGAGGGGGACGCAAGGCCCCTTTGCCTTTGGGACCGCGCCCCAGGTTCCATCCCTTTCGGAACGGTCGACATCGATTGCGGGTCCGGAAGTCGCCGCCGGGGTCGCTCCAACCTCCGGGGCGGCGGGGGAGGTCGCCCCCGGGGACACTGCCATGGGCCTCTCGGCCGAACAGGAAACACCCTCCCTGTTCCGTTCCGAGTTCGCCGATCTCTCGGTCAGGCTGCGGGGCAGGGGAGAGCTGGGTGGGGACTGGACTCGCTTTCAGCCCTGCGAGATCGGGCTCCAGCAGAGCTGCGACCCGGGGCTCTTCCCCCAACTCGAGCCGGACATCCAGTTCGGCCTTCAAGTGTCCGGGACCGTAGCGGATCGGATCCATGTGGACGTCGATTACGATGAGGCCCGGGAGTTTTCGGCGGTCAACAATGTCAACCTCTATTACCAGGGAGACGAGGGCGCCTTGATCCAGAGGGTCGAGGTCGGGGACGTTACTCTCTCCTTTCCCGAGTCCCGATTCCTGACCCAGGGGATTCCCGCGGGGAACTTCGGATTCCGGGCCGTGACCGATTTGGGGCCCCTGGACGTTCAGACCGTCTGGGCCCAGCAGAACGGCGACATTTCCTCTCGAGACTTCCAATTGGCTGGCGTGGGCGGCAGACAGGCTTTCATCCAGGAGGATACCCTGGTTCTGGATGATGCCGACTTCGTCCAGGGCCAGTTTTTCTTTCTCATGGACCCTCGGGAGCTTGTGGATTTTCCACACGTTGACGTCCTCGCCCTGGACCCCGGGGCCGCGCCGCCGTCGGTGGCGCCTGGACCCGAACCGATCCAGCTCTACCGTTTCGAGAACGACCCGGTGACCCGGCAACAGGTGGAGGGCTACATCCAGGCCGACGCCGAGGCCGGGGGGGAAGGAGGGGTGGTCACCGAGTCCGGGTGGTTTCGATACCTGCAACCCGGCGTGGACTATCTCCTTCACCCCAGCGGTCTCTGGGTAGGCCTGCGCAGGCCTCTTCGGAGTGAGGAGATGCTGGCGGTGACCTATGTGACGGCTGCCGGCGACACGGTGGGGGACTACAACCCCGAGCTCATCCACAATCAAGGAGAGCGGCCGACCCTGAAGCTGTTGAAGGCTTCCGGGCCCAAGCACCAGCCGGGCTCCCCGACCTGGGATCTGGAGATGCACCAGATCTACCGGATTTCCGGCTCCGACGACGTGGAAACCAACTCGGTGGCCCTGACTCTCTCCCTGGGTGAGCTGTCGGCAGGCCGGACCTTCAAGAGGAGACCTACCGGTGAGGAGATTACGCTTCTCAAACTCCTCGGCCTGGACGAAGAATCGCCCATCGACGAGCTGGACCCCGCCTTCTTGCTCCGGCCGGCTCAAGACTTCTTTCAGGATCCGCCACCGGTCACCGGGACCTTCATCGTCTTCCCAACCCTTAGACCCTTCGCCGAACCTCCGCCTCTGCCGTCCCTCAGGCTGACGGCGACGGAGACAAGAGAGATCCTCGGTGCCGACGCGAATCCCAAGATCTACGAAGCCGTGGACCCGGTGGAGCGGGAGAACGGAGGACTCTACCGGCTTACCATCCCCTTCCGCATTCGAAGTGAGGGGGTGATTTCCAGCTTCTCCCTGGGTGCTTTGGGGATCCGGGATGGAAGTGAGCGCATTCACTTTGGAGAGCGGCTCCTTCGGTCGGGGGAGGACTATGTCATCGATTACGACATCGGCCAGGTGACCCTCCTCAATGCTGAAGCCCTCTTTGCGTCGAGCCCCGATGCACGCATCAGGGCTAGCTGGGAGCAGAAAGCGCTCTTTCAGATCGCGCCCACATCCATCTTTGGGTTCAACGCCAGGTACGGTCTTGGTGAAAGAGGCGCGCTTCACCTGGTGGGTCTCTATCAGAAAGAACAAACCCTTCAAAACCGGCCTCAGCTGGGGATGGAGCCCGCCTCCATCTTCCTTGGTGGGGTCAACGGCGACCTGACTTTCGGAGCGGAATGGCTCGACCGGGCCGCCGAACGACTGACGGGAGTCGGGGTGGAGGAGACATCCACCCTCCAAGTATCCGGTGAGATGGCCGTGTCTCTCCCCAATCCCAATACCGAAGGGGACGTCTACCTGGACGACTTCGACGCCACCGACGAGCTGCGTCTCTCACTGCGGGCCAGGGATTGGCACCTGGGTAGCGCCCCGGAGCAAGGGGAGGGTTTGGGAGGGGGGTCGCCTCTCTCGCCGGTGGCCCAGAACGCCCTCGATCTGGTGTGGCAGGATACCTGGATCGTGGAGGGAGTCGGTGGAGACAGCCTGGGTGTGTTCGAGGGTTACTTTCCCCGGAGGGATATCGATAGTCAAATAAACATAGCCGGCACCGAGACCCGTGAGCCGAGTCTCCGCCTCACCTTTGGTAGTGAATCGGGGGAAGGGCTCCCGGTTGGGGAGGAGGGCTGGCGCTCTATCACCAGCCTCCTGTCCAGCACCGGGCGGGACCTGACACGGAGTGATTACCTGGAGTTCTATGCTTCCGGAGACGAATCGCTGACCTTGGTTCTGGACCTCGGGAGGGTGGGGGAAGACGCTTTTTTCGTGGACCAGGAAGGCATGACCTCCGGGGTTCATCCCCTTACAGGTGAAGCCTGGGGTTTGGGCTTCCTCGATCAGGAGGCGGATCCGGCAAAGGGAGAGATCTGGAACGACCTCCTGGACCGGAGGGGGGTTTGGAGCGAGGCCTGTACCGGCGCCCGGGGCCGCATCTATCCCGTGGGGGACCCCAGGGCAAATTGCACCCGTGGCAACGGACGAAACGATACCGAAGATCTGGACAAAGACGGGAACCGCACTGTGGAAGACAGAGTTTATCGGTACGTCGTGCGTCTGGACGGCAGTTCCCCCTACCTGGTTCGCAGCAAGGAGGAGACGGGAACCTCCTTTCAGCTCTTCAGGATTCCCCTTCGGGGCCCCAACGCCTTCAACGTAGGGGGGAGAGTGACTGACGCCGACTGGCGGGCGGTCAAACATCTTCGGTTGACCGTCATCGGTTCAGGGACCCGACGTGGAATCTCTCTTGCTCGCCTTCGCCTCCTCGGGTCAAGGTGGGTGAAGCGGGGCCAGGAAGGGGTCTTGGCCGGATTGGCCGGCGACGTTGGGGGGGCGGGGGGAAAGGTGGAAGTGGGGCCCGTGAGCGTACTCTCGGAGGGCACTGGATACGCGCCGCCTCCCGGCGTCCAGGAGGAACTGGACGATCCCTCTCAGGCCTTCGGTGGGGGTGGGGTGGAGTTCAACGAAAAGTCGCTGGCCATCCAGGCCGAGGGGCTGGGCCCGGGTGAGCGGGCGGAGGTCTACAACCGTTTCCCCCAGCGTCCCAGGAACTTCCTCACGTACGGCCAACTGCGGATGTGGGTTCTGGGCCGGGAGGGCGACTGGGGAAGCGCGGGCGGAGAGTTCTTCCTGAAGGTCGGGACCGACTCCGAGAATTTCTACCTGTTTCGCACCCAACGAGCCGATCCTCCATCCTCGGGCGGCCTCGCCTCCTCGGATTGGCTTCCCGAGGTCGTGGTGGACTTCGATGAATGGCTCGTTCTTCGGAGGCAGGCTGAGGAGGAACTGATCCAGAACCCACCCGACCCCGGGTCGCCTCCGTTGGCTGTCTGGAGTGCCGACTCCACGTATGCAGTTTTCCTGAAGGACCGGGCTCGTGCGCCGAACCTCGCTGCTGTCCGGGAGGTGTCCATGGGGATCTGGAATCCCGGCGCCATGCCGGTGGCCGGGACCCTCTGGGTGAACGAGCTTCGCCTCGCCCGGCCTCTACAGACTGCGGGCTACGCCGGTTATCTGGACGTGGAACTTGAAGCCCCCGATCTCTTTCGTACCTCCCTCACCTACTCGGGACGGGGCCCCTTCTTCCGACAACTCTCCGGCGATCCCTCGTTCCAGGGAGACGGCTCCCTCTCCATCCACTCTACTCTGGAGCTTGGACGAGTGGCCCCGGAGGGGTGGGGGGTCTCCATGCCGGTGACAATCTCCCACACGGACTTCTCTCAGGTACCCACTTACCTGTCCCAGACCGATGTAAGGGTCGACCGCTTCGAAAACCTTCGAAAGAATGAAACCAAGGAGACCAGGGTCGAGGTGGGCCTCCGAAAGACCACTCCCCTGGGCAATCGGATCCTCGACCCGGTCCTGGATGGCCTCGCCCTGCGAGCCGGCTACAGCCGAACGCGGGTCGCTACAGCGACCCTGGAGTCGGAGGGGTCAGGAGTGGATGCCCGAGCAGAGTATTTCAAGGAGGTCGGCGTAAGGGATTTTGATCTGGTTCCGGGGTTTGCGGAGGGCTTGGTGCGAGTTCTCCTGCCCCGTGCCTGGGAGGAATCCCTTCTCACTGCCCGGCTCCGTTGGACCCCGGAGCTGATCCAGATGGGTACTCTCTTCACCAGAAGGGACCGGGAATCCTTCCGCTACGAGAACATTCTCACACTCCCCGGGGACACCGATGTGACCCCGACACTTTCGCCGGTGGAAGCCCTTGAAACCACGGCTCGAATCCAGTTCCGGCCCCTGGATATGGCCAACGCAGAAGTCTCCTTCTTCAGCGTCCGGGACCTGCTCTCCCCGGAGGAGGCCATCCAGGACCCCCGGGTCCACCCCGTTTTGGAAAGGGAGCGGTTTGGCCTAGGATCGCTGGACCTGGGCTGGGAAACCAGGAGGAATCTCAGAACTCGTTTCGGGCTCAGCCCTTCTCTCGCCTCCTGGCTTCGAACCGACCTGACGGTGGCCACCGATTACCTCTCCGATCGGAATGCCGCTCTGGTGGAGGAGGTGGTCCTTGGCCCCGACACAGCTTTGATACTCCAGAGAAACACCAACGGGAACCGGACCAGCAGGGCCTCCGCTTCCCTGGACCCAGGAATTTTGGCGGGAGTGCTGGCGGGGACTTCGGAGGATCCGGTGGGCGTCGGGTTGGCGGTGGAGGAAGAGGCAGGGGCAGGACGGGTGGAGGGAGAATCACCCGGCTTTTTCCTCCGGTTCCTCGAGGCCCTGGACCCCATCTTCATTTCTCGTCAGGGCGGATTGTCCTCACGCTTCTTCAGGGAGCCTGTAAGTCCGGGTGCCCGGTTTCAGCTTGGGTGGGGGAGCGAGGATGACCTCCGATTCCTGGATGGGGATACGGCGTCCATATTCACGGGGCAGACTACCTGGACGGGGGGCACGGGCGTTCGACTCCCACTCAACCTCAGGATTGCTGGGAACTACTCAGAGTCGAAGACGCAGATTCTCCACCTGCGAAGTGACCGTGAGCTGAGAACCAGGTCCTGGCCGGATCTTCGCGTCACCGTGACCAGGATCGAGCTTCCTGAAACGGCTCGAAAGCTCCTGGAGTCTCTTTCCCTCTCCTCGGGTTATCGAAAGAACTCCAGGCAAACCACTTACGGGGGTCGGGGACTGCAGAAAAGGGAAAACGAGGAGTGGCAGATCCCATTCGAAATAAGCGCAACGTGGGCCGGATCGGTTTCCACCCGGTATCGTGGCAGTCTTTCTCGGGGGGAGGGCACGGATCCTACCGGCGGAACCCGTACCGAGCGCCAGTCCCACACCTTCCTCTTTTCCTCTTCTCTTGCCGAGCCACCCATTCTGAAGGATCGCCTGGACGGTCCCCTTCGGCTTTCGGTGGGTTACCAGTACGCCTCTGAGCTCAACTGCAGGGTCCCCCAGGGAAGGATGGATTGTGTCGCCTTTGTCGACTTCCTGAACCGGAGTGTGAACTTTACCCTCGACACGGTGATCACCCCCTTGGAGGTCGGGCTTCACCTCACCTACACGAACCGCCGCTCTTTCGTAGGACAGCACGACGGATCCAGCCAGTTCCAGCTTGGGCTTTTCGGCGAGTTCCTCTTCGATTCCGGAATCTTCCTGCCCCCGTCCGGCTCCCTTCCGGCCGGAGGTTTCTGACTCGCCTGTCCCCTCGCGCCATTTCATGGCCCACCGCTCGGATGCAGGGTGGGCTATGACTCCTCTGGAAGCACGCGGCGCCCTGAAGGGGGGGCTTCTGATCCTGGCCCTGTCCGTTCTGCGACTTGGCGTGGTGACCATCACCGGCCATGACCCCATCGCAATCGACGGGGAATCAGAGCTTGAGGAGCTCCTCGAGGAAAGCCTGCGGGAGAAGGCAGATGCGGACCGCCGAGGGACCCCCCTCTCTGTGGGCGAAACCTTGGATCCGAATCGGAGTGAGGAAGAGGATCTGGATCGCCTTCCCGGCGTCGGTCCCGCCACCGCCGAGGCCATCATCCAGGTTCGTAGGAATCAGGGATGGTTCCGGAGGGCTGAGGACCTTCTGGAGGTGCCGGGGATCGGGCCAGCGACCCTCGAGAAGATCCGACCCTTCCTGGACCTCACAGGGGGTACGCCGTTGGGTTCCCAAGGCTACGCCAACAGGCGCGGCAACCTATCTCCTCCTTCTCCTGCTCAGAGCCTCCCTCAGACGGTTTCAAGAGATTCGGGCCTGTCGGCGACAAGGCCACCACGGGTAGACCTGAACCGGGCGGATGTGAGAGAGCTCGAGACCCTCCCCGGGATAGGCCCGGCGTTGGCCCAGCGGATCGTGGAGGACCGGCGGAGTACCGGGCTCTTTTCGAAACCGGAGGATCTGCTTCGAGTTCGTGGAATCGGCCCTGCCACCCTGGAGAGGATCCGTAATCTCATTTTGCCCCGGGGGTAAGTCAGGGTCCAGTCCGATGCTTCCGTATTTCCTTGTTCTTGACCCTCGGCTTCGGGGTTTCCTATGTTGGAAGGTGGAGAGAAACACATGTTTACTCATTCGGATTTTCGAACTCCTTGAGTTTCCCTCGGAACAGCAGGTATTGTTGAAAAGCCGTAGCACGTTCGTCGGGCGTCCTCCCTGTGGACGCGTCAAGTGCCTCCTCAGTGTCTGGGAAATCCCTGAGACGACCCAGATTCCTGATCTCTTTGCCGATGGATCAGGCGGGATCGCACCACTGAGTCCCGCCGGGATCCCTTCCCAATGGAAATCGTGAAGCGATGGCAACCAACGTCGTCCAAGATCGTCTAGGCGACCTGTTCGTACGAGAAGGTCTCATCACCCAGGGTCAGCTGGAGGAAGCCCTGGAGGAGTCCAAGCAGTCGAAGACACGGATTGGATTCGCCCTGGTCAAGCTGGGCTTCGTAGCCGAAGACCAGCTCACGCGAGCGCTGGCGAAACAGTTCCGCGTTCCGGCGGTGGATCTGGAGAAGGTGAAGGTGGAGGAGAAGATCCTTCGCTTGGTCCCGGAGGGGGTGGCCATGAAGCACCGGGTCCTCCCCCTTCGGAAGGTGGGCCGGACCCTGACCGTCGCCATGGCGAACCCCACAGACATGGGCGCCATCGACAACCTGAAGTTCATCACTCGCTACGAGATCGAACCTGTTATCGTGGGGGAGTATACCCTCCAGAAACACCTGGAGGAATACTACGGTCTGGGCGAGACCAAGATGCAGGAGATGCTCGGCGACCTCCTGGACGAAGAAGTCGAGGTTTTGGAGGAGCAGGAGGAGGACATCTCCGTTGCCGCCTTGGAGGCGGAGGTGGACAAGGCGCCGGTGGTGAAGTTCATCAACGGACTCCTCACCGACGCAGTCCTCAAGGGTGTCTCCGACATCCACATCGAGCCATATGAAAAAGAGGTCCGAATCCGGTACCGAGTGGACGGTGCCCTCCAGGAGGTGATGAAGCCTCCCATGAAGATGAAGGCGGCTCTCACCTCACGGATCAAGATTCTGTCCGACCTGAACATCGCGGAGAGAAGGGTACCCCAGGACGGGCGAATCAAGCTGAAGCTCAAGAACCGTGTGGTGGATTTCCGGGTCTCGACCCTGCCGGTGATCTTCGGCGAGAAGATCGTGTTGAGAATCCTGGACAAGGGCAACCTGACCTTCGATCTCGGTGAGTTCGGCTTCGAACCGAAGGCGGAGAAGGACTTCATGTCGGCCATCGCCAACCCCTACGGAATGGTGTTGGTGACCGGCCCCACCGGCTCGGGAAAGACCACCACCCTCTATTCGGCTCTCTCAAGGGTGAATTCCGAAGACGTCAACATCATGACGGCCGAGGATCCGGTAGAGTACAACCTCCACGGGATCAACCAGGTCCAGGTCCGGACCGAAATCGGCATGTCCTTTGCGGCCAGCCTCCGGGCATTCCTTCGGCAGGACCCCAACATCATCATGGTTGGTGAGATCCGGGACCTTGAAACGGGTGGAATCGCCATCAAAGCCTCCCTGACGGGGCACCTCGTTCTCTCTACCCTTCATACGAACGACGCTCCCTCCACCGTGACCCGACTCATCGACATGGGATTGGAGCCCTTCAATGTCGCGGCGGCCCTGAATCTGGTCACCGCTCAGCGGCTGGTCCGCCGAATCTGTGGGAACTGCAAGGTGGAAGCCGGCTACGACGACCAGGTCCTGGAGATGGCCAAGCTTCCACCCGGTTTCGTGGACGAAGTGACGCTCTACCGAGGTGAGGGCTGCGAGAAGTGCGGTGGAACCGGGTACAAAGGCCGTCAGGGGCTCTACGAGGTCATGGCCATGAACGCCAGGATCCGAAAGCTCATCATGCAAGAGGCTTCCACGGATGACCTGCGGGAAGCTGCCATCGAAGACGGCATGCTCACCCTCCGCATGGACGGCTTGAAGAAGCTGGAAAAAGGAATCACCACTCTCGAAGAAGTGATGAAGGAAACCTCGGCCGGATCTGGCTGAGGAACCGGAACGGTGGAGCCGAAAGTTCGGCCACCCTGTTTTCTCGCAGGAGAAAGACCCGCCCGATCAACCCAAACGGAGCTTGTTGCGATTCATGGAAGCCACGACCCCTCCCCAAGCAAAATCCCAACCAGCCCAGGAATTGAGCCTTCGCTCCCTTCTGGGCGAGATGATTCAGAAGAGCGCCTCCGACCTTCACTTGACCGTTGGGGACCGGCCGAAGCTCAGGGTGGACGGGGACCTGGTGAGCGCCCAATCCAGACATGTGCTCACCCCAAAGGACACACTGCAGCTCGCGTATTCCATTCTCACTGAAGCTCAGAAAAAAAGGTTTGAGACGGAAGACGAGTTGGACTTCTCTTTCGGTGTCCAGAACCTCTCCCGGTTTCGGGGGAACGTCTACAAGCAGCGGGGCTGCGTAGCCATGGCGATCCGGCAGATTCCCTACGAGATCATCTCCGTGGAGAAGCTGGGACTGCCTCCGGTATTGAACCAGCTCTCCGAGCGTCCCAGGGGTCTGATCCTGGTGACGGGGCCAACCGGCTCCGGAAAGTCCACCACGTTGGCAGCCATGGTGGATAAGATCAATCGGGAACGGAGGAGCCATATCATCACCATCGAGGATCCCATCGAGTTCATTCACCGGCACAACGGCTGTATGGTGAACCAGCGTGAGATCGGAGCCGATACGAAGAGCTTCGCCGCTGCCCTCAAATACGCTCTGCGACAGGATCCCGACATCATCCTCGTAGGTGAGATGCGGGATCTCGAGACCATCGGTGCAGCTCTCACCATTGCCGAGACGGGTCACCTCGTGCTGGCGACCCTGCACACGAATTCGGCGGCGGAGTCCATCAACCGCATGATCGACGCCTTCCCCTCCCACCAACAAGGCCAGATCAGGGCTCAGCTCGCCTTCGTTCTGGAGGGGGTAATTACCCAGACCCTTCTCCCCCGGGCAAAGCGCAGGGGTCGCGTAGCCGCGGCGGAAGTGATGATCTGCACCCCGGCCATCCGGTCGGTCATCAGGGACGACAAGATCCATCAGATCTACTCGCTGATGCAGGCCGGGAAGAAACACGGGATGCAGACCATGAACGATGCCCTGGCCAGCCTGTATATGCGAGGTGAAGTAACTCTGGAAGAGGCTTTGAAGCGTTCATCCGATCCCACCGAGCTCCTGAGAGCGGTGGGTGAATCGGATCAGGTGGATTAACGGGGGGCCTGAAGACTTATGGCAAAGTTCGTTTACAGCGCCAGACCGGCTTCCGGCGGCGACATCAAGAGCGGTGAGCTGGAGGTAAAAAACAAGGAAGAGGTTCAGGCCTTCCTTCACCGGCAAAAGATGATCCCTGTCTCCATCAGAGAAAAGGAGCAGGGGATCAACCTGACCATCGGGACCGGGATCAGAACCCGGGATATCGTCATCTTCACGCGTCAGTTTGCGACGATGATCAATTCCGGCCTGCCCCTGGTCCAGAGCCTGGACATTCTGGCGGAGCAGACGGAGAACCAGCATCTGCGAAAGGTGATTCAGGCGGTCCTCTACGACGTGGAATCGGGTCATACCTTGGCCGATGCCATGGGCAAGCACCCGAAGGTGTTCACGGAGCTCTACGTGAACATGGTGGCCGCGGGTGAAGCCGGAGGTATCCTGGATACCATCCTCCTGCGGCTCGCGACCTTCCTCGAGAAAAACGACGCCTTGATACGCAAGATCAAGGGGGCCATGATCTATCCGGCCGTCATCTTCTCTGTGGCCGCTATCGCCGTGGTCATCCTCCTCATCTTCGTGATTCCCACCTTTCAGAACATGTTCGAGACAGCCGGGGTGGCCCTTCCTCTGCCCACCCAGATCGTCATCAGCATGTCGGCCTTCCTGAAGGCGTTCTGGTGGGCTGTACTAGGTGGGATCATCGTAGCGGGCTTCATGATCCGACAGACCTACCAGACCGATGGGGGGCGTTTGGCCATCGACCGGATCCTATTGGGTCTTCCCATCTTCGGCGATCTCCAACGCAAGGCGGCCGTAGCCCGGTTCACACGAACCCTGGGGACCCTCGTCTCGTCGGGTGTCTCCATTCTGGAGGGTTTGGAGATCACGGCAAAGACCGCGGGAAATCGAGTCATCCACGACGCGGTCATGGGGTCCAGGGCGTCCATCGCGGGAGGTGAGACCATCGCCGGGCCGTTGAAGGAATCTGGAGTCTTCCCTCCCATGGTGGTCCAGATGATCAACGTGGGGGAGCAGACGGGAGGCTTGGATGAGATGCTCACGAAGATCGCTGATTTCTACGACGAGGAGGTAGACGCTGCCGTGGAGGCCCTCCTTTCGGCCATGGAGCCCATCATGATCGTGGTCCTGGGGGTGGTTGTCGGCGGTATGATCGTCGCTATGTATCTCCCCATCTTCGACATGATCAACGCCGTGTCGTAGCTCGACCATAACGAGGGGGAGTGGCCGGGCCCCGTAGCCCGCAGGGGGCGCTCGCCTTGCCG
>JASFVN010000255.1:0-6609 GCA_050049805.1 Gemmatimonadota bacterium | reverse complement strand
TAGAGACCAGCGTCCATCCTCTTGCCGGATCCTTCACGTGTGCCGTGGAGGACGGTGATGAAGACGGTGTTGGTCCCGTGTACTGCTGGGGAGTGAACAGTCACCTCTCACTCGGTCTGGGCGGCAGGAAGTCGAGGCCTAAAACGGAGCCGACAAGCCCCGTAGCCGGCGGGACACTCCTGTTCTCGGAGGTACATCTCGGTAACCAGTTTGCATGCGCAATCGCAATCGAGGATCCAGGGGATCCAGATGCCAACGGGAGCGGGCCTGTTTACTGCTGGGGCTGGAATGAGTATGGGCAGCTGGGTGCCGAAGTAGAAGGCGATCAATCCAGCCCAATTCCCATAACATCTGACCTCGACTTCTTTTCGCTGGATGTGGGCGTGATGGGTGCGTGCGCCTTGGCAGGCGACGGTACGAGTGCCGGACCCATGTATTGTTGGCCGAACCCCCCGAGCTCGGTGCCCGAGTTGGTGGCGGGCGGGATGGAGTTCACTGATTTTGCCACGGACTTCTCCACTACCTGCGGCATTGCGGCAGATGGCACCGCATGGTGCTGGGAATACTATGGGGCTCCTGAGCAGGTCGATGGGGTCACCCAGTTTTCTTCTCTGGCGGTGGATTACTCGGTCTTCTGTGGCCTGAACACAGGCGGGGAGATTCTGTGTTGGGGCGAGCGGGATGTGTACGGAGAGATTGTCTGGTCTGAGCCGGTACCGGTCCCCATGGACCTGGGAACCGGGCCAGCAGCGGGAGAATCTCACTTCGTCGCTATTTCTCCGGGTTTTTGTGCCATCGGAGCTTCCGGTCAGGCCTACTGTTGGGGATCCAACCAATACGGTCAGATCGGAGACGGGACCGTTTCCGGCAGCGCTTTTGACTGGATCGAGTTTCCGGCCGCGGTCGGATACCCGGGTCAATTCTCCCAGATATCCGACAAGAAATTCCACACCTGCGGCACCGGCACCGACGGCTTGGCCTATTGTTGGGGAGCCAACGACACGGGAGCCCTGGGGGACGGATCAAAAACCGACAGTCCTCTACCGGTAAAGGTAAACAAGCAATAGATACGGAGCCGCGTCTCCTTTCTGGCGGGGTGCCTGATGAACGGGCGCCCCGCCTTTCTCGTCCGACTCAGTGAGGAATGGTGCCCCTTGGCTGCAACGCCGCCCTAGCTAACGGAATGAATCTCCTCAGGACCCCGTTCCCTCTGGACTGGGTGAAGATCAGCGCTACTGCGTCCAGCTCGGGCATGGCCACTGCGAGGGTGCCGTCGGACCCTCCATGGCCAAAGGCTGGCAGCGTCCCATCTTCCGGTAGAGGCGAGAAGATCTCCCAGTGGAGGCCGTAACTTGGAGTCATGGCGGGCTGGAGGACTTCGACCGCAGTCTCCTCCGAAAGGAAAGGCCCGGCGTCGGTTGTGCCCCGGTTCATCCAAAGGTGCAGCCAGCGGGCGTAGTCGAACACTGTGGTATAGAGGCCTCCGCTGGCTCTGAAGAAGGGGAACTGCTGCTCTCGGGAAGGATGCCAGTACTGGAACCAAGGAGCATCGGGATTTGCCTTCACATACGTAGGATTCATGCGTCCGGCCCAGGGCGCGTCCGGGGTGAAGCCAGTGTAGGTATCGCTGAATCCCAGGGGCTCGAGAATCCTGGTTTCGATGAACCGCTCCACGGGCATCCCGGAGATCTCTTCAACGATGGCGCCCAGGGTGGCTGACCCGACATCGCTGTACTCATATCGGTCGCCCGGGGTATTCTGCGGTCCCGCCTCGCCGACGGCGTCTACCGCCTCCCGGAGTCCTCGGTACTCCTGGAACGGCCCGGCGAATCCTCCCTGCACAAACCCCCCAGAGTGGGAGAGAAGCTGCCGGATCGTGATCTCCCCTGATCGCTCGTTCCTCCAGGAGGGGAGATACTTGGATACCGGGTCGTCAAGCTCCAGCTCGCCGGCTTCCTTCAGGAGGAAGATGGAAGTGCCCGTAAAGGGCTTTGTCATGGATCGGATGCGGTAGATGGAATTTCGCTCCAGCGCCACCCCCGCGGCTTTGTCGCTCCAGCCGATGGCTTCGTGGAAGACGATTCGTCCGTCTTTCACCAACAGCATCTCGGCACCGACGATCTGCTCTTCCCGCACCCACTCCTCCACGGTCTGCGAGAGATCCCGGAACGGGTCGGCTGCGAGGCCCAGTTCCTCCGGGGAAGCATAAGGGAAGAAAGTGTCCTGGATGCCGGGGAGGGTGGAGGTCTTGGGGATCGCAAGTTGGCCGGCCAGGTTTGCGGAATCGAACGCAGTGGTCAGGGCCAGGCACAACCCTATAGAGAAAAAAGCACGGCCGGCGTATCTCATGGTCCCGGCTCCCGTTGAAACCGACTGCTGGCTGGCGAAAGGCTCCCCTCGCCGCTCACAGCCTAATACGGAGGAGGGCGAGGGGAGATTCATTCCTCTTCGGCCTCCGAATCCACTCCGGGTCATTCCCGCCTCGCTGGCGATCGGCGTCTCCTCCCCAACTTGCCCCTTCCTCAACCGCACTCACATCTTGACCCCCTGATTCCGGCGGCTCACCGCCCCAGCACCACCGACCCAAAGGGGGATCGAAATGACCAGACGGCCCCGATTCTTCGCAGCTCCGCTACTCGCTCTGCTCCTGGCCCTCGCCGGGCAACCCGCCCGTACCCAAGCTCAGAACACCGACATGCGTTTCGACCACAACCACACGTACAGTGAGGTCGTGGATTACCTGGAAGCGGTCACCGCCGCCTACCCTTCCATCACCAGGCTCCATACCATCGGCCAGAGCTATCAGGGCCGGGACCTCCTGGTTCTGGAGATCACCAACCAGGACACCGGCGACGGCCTCTCCAAGCCCGGCTTCTGGATGGACGGGAATCTGCATGCCAGTGAGGTCATGGGTGCAGAAGTCTGCCTCAAGAACATCGACACGCTGGTGAAGGGATACGGAAACGATCCGTCCATCACCGACCTGGTGGACACCCGGACCATGTACATCATGCCCAAGCTGAACCCGGACGGGTCCGATCACTATCTGACCAAGCCCGACGGCATGCGAAGCTCGGTCCGCCCCCACGACTCCGACCGGGACGGGGCCCTGGACGAGGATCCGCCGGAGGACCTGGACGGGGACGGCTACATCCTCCAGATGCGGGTCCGGGATGAGAACGGCTCCATGAAGACCTCATCGGAAGATCCCCGGTTGATGGTCCGAGCCGAGGTCGGTGAGTCCGGGGAGTGGCGGACCTACTCCGAGGGCATCGACAACGACGGAGACGGCCGGTTCAACGAGGACGGTGTGGGCGGTCTGGACATCAACCGAAACTGGCCGGCCCAGTGGCAGCAGGAGTATGTGCAGGGTGGCGCCGGGCCCTACCCCCTGTCTGAGCCTGAGACCCGGGCCGTTGCCGAGTTCCTCCTTTCCCATCGGAACGTCACGGGCATCATCAACCATCACATGGCCGGGAACTTCGTCTATCGGCCGCCCACGGCCCTGCACTTCGATCCGGTGACGGGGGAAGAACAGGCTATGTCCCAGGCCGACCTGGCGATACTCAACTTCTTCGGCGCCAAGTACACTGAGCTCATCAACGGCCAGGAGGTGACGCCCGTCTTCGGTCGGAGCGGGCCCCCTCGGTACGGCGCCATCTGGGGCGTGATGATCGGGTGGGGCTACGATCACTACGGTGTTCCGAGCTGGGTTCCGGAGATGGGTTCGTACGCCCCCTTCTGCGACTATGACGAGGATGGCAACGCCACGGAGATGGAGCGTCTCCGCTGGAACGATGAGGAGATGGACGGAAAGCTCTTCGCGGACTGGAAGCCCTTCAACCATCCTCAACTGGGCGAAGTGGAGATCGGGGGTTGGGTCTCGAAGGTCTACGACGCCGATCTGGGCAGCTACACCAATGCCATGACCACGCCAGGGCCCGTCTTCGAGGAGTTTCTGGCGGAGCACACGGCCTGGAACAACTGGATGGCGTCCATGTCCCCGCTGGTCCGGGTCACGGAGATCGAGGCCACGGAAGTCGCCGATGGGTTCATCAAGATCATGGCCAAGGTCCAGAACCATGGGTATCTACCCACCAACGTCACGGAGCAGGCGATACGGAATCAGATGGCCAAGACCGTCAAGGTTTCCATCGATCTCAGTGGCGCTGAGCTGGTGTTCGGAGATGAGACGGTGGACATCGGGCACCTCCAGGGGAATCGCGCCGAGCCCGAGACGGTGGAGTGGATGATTCGCCGGACCGGCGGAGCAGCCCCCACGGTGACCGTTACGGCCGTATCGGAGAAGGGAGGCACCCACTCCAGGGCGTTGTCGCGTTGAAGGGCTGACTGGGGGAGTGCCCCCAGCGCCGCGGCGGCGAGAGGGAGTGCCGAAAGTTGGAGGGGCCGCAGGTGCCGGAGTGGAAAGGGCTGCTCCCGCCGACCTCAGGTCACCAGCGGGTTCCTGACATCTGGGCCGGGGAACCGACTGAAATCCCGGTCGGCGGACCAGAGCTCCCGGACGCCATGGTATACGCACAGCGCTGCAATCCGGGCGTCGTGGACCTTGGCCCCGACGACCCGTGAGTTCTCGAGCGTTTCCGCGAGATGGGTTTCATAGCCCGGTCCCTCCGTGAGAAGCCGGAGGGAGGGGGATTCCATCCACGCCGCCACCTGGTCCAGAGCCGCCGTCATGTCACTGGGCGGATCGAAGATGCGGGGGTGGGTGACGATGGCCAGGAACTCGTGGACGCAGGGCCAGGGGATGGCCCATGGGCTCTGGCCCTCGGCGAGTTGCCTCACCACGCCCTCCGACGACTCGTGCCAGTCCACGTCCCGCCGGTGGGCGTAGACGAGGAGGTTCGTGTCAACGGCGATCATCCGCCGTGCCCCTCATATGAAAGCTCGGCGATTCGTTCCCACCCTCCTTCTTGAACCTCTGGTCGCAAACCCCGGCCACCGACGGTGGCATCTCGAAGTCGGAAAGGCTCCCCTCGCCCCTCCTTTCTCAGAACGGCCCGCAACCCCTCCTCCACCATCGTCCTCAGAGTGATCCCCCGGGCTTTGGCGTGCCTCTTGGCCGCCTCGAAGAGGGCGTCAGAAACTTCGATCGTGGTTTTCATAAGGGTACCCATATTTTATCATCCATATACCCATATCAAGATTTGGACTTTGAAGTTCATTCGCAAGGTCGTGCCCAGGTTCGGGCATCTCGATGGCGGCAGGGGTCAGCAAGCTTCAGAGGTCGACCGTCGGCAGGGATCGACCGGCGGCAGGCGAACCCCTTGTGCCCTCTGACCAGGTTGGGCCGAAAAGGAACCTCTCTCGGCTGAACCCCCTATTACCTGGTGAGAGGTCCTCCAGGAAGGAGCGGTACTATGGGTCCTTTCACCTATCGTCTTCATCACGAACCTTTCCGAAAGCCCAGCAAGAACGAGGAGGAATATTTCCAACGGCGGAGATTCGAGGAACGTCGTCGGAAAGCCCGGAAGAGGGCCGAAGAGCGTGCCGAAGATGAACGGGCGGCTCTCAAGGAGCTGCATCAAAACCGATGTCCGCGATGCGGTGAGCGGCTGGAGCACATCCGGATCAAGGACGCTTGGGCGGACCAGTGCCCGGTGTGTGAGGGAGTATGGCTGGACCGAGAGGTCTTCTCCGTGCTCACCCATCAGAAAGAGCGGGTCCTCACCGACATCTTCCGCTACATCCTCCTGGATCAGTGCATGGGGGATATCCACGTCGATTGATTGGGCTCGCAGCGCTGGGGAGATCCACATCGACTGAGGGGGTCCGCAACGCTGGGGAGATCCACGTCGACTGAGGGGGTTCGCACCGAAACCTGACGGCTTTCGGCCTCGTCTGTGTAGGTATGGATCGCCAGGCCGAGGCAAAGCAGCGGTACGAACGACTCAAACAGACCCTGGCTGATGATGGGAAGATCCGGAAGAAGGCCAGCCGGGCCCGTGTCATCGGATTGGTCGTCATTGGCGGGTGGGTCATAGCACCTGTCGCTGCCTGGCGGGTGGATCTGGAATCCGTCCTCCGGCCCGAGTTCTTTCGGACTCCCACTCCTCACGAAGCCCATCTCCTCTCTCTGCCCCGGGGGAGTTCGGAGGATGCTGCTCCGGCTCGGGCATGGGAGGCGGCATCCCTGGCAGCCATCGACGCACCCCTGTTCGGGGGAACAGCGTACCGGGAAATCGGGATCTTCCCCGAGGAGTCACCCCAGGCCCTGGGACTGAGAGTCTCGATACCGGAGGGCCAGAGATTGCATCTGAGCGTGGAGGAAGATGGCGACGACCTTCCCCGTTTGTTCCTGGACGTTTTCAAGGAAGCGCCGGAGAACCTGACCGCCCGCGGGCCGGACGACCCGGTCGCCGACACACCGAACCGCCGCCGGCGCCCGGCCTTGGTTTTGGGCGGCGAGCTCGACGGCGACCGGTGGTTTTTCGATGCCCCCGAGACCGGTGACTACGTTCTCCGGCTCCAACCGGAGTTGGGTGAGGGCGGCCGGTATCATCTGACGGTGCGGGTGGGAGCTCCCTGGCATTTTCCGGTGGCCGGCGGAGGAGAGGAGGACATTGGGAGTGTGTTTGGAGACCCCCGGGA
>JASFVN010000424.1:0-3785 GCA_050049805.1 Gemmatimonadota bacterium | reverse complement strand
GGGCCCAGCTCGCCGCAGAGATCTACGCGCTACGGGGCGAAGCCGAACAGGCCCGCACCTGGTACGACTCGGCCCGGGTGTATCTGGAAGCCAGGATTCAGGAGGAGCCCGAGGACGCGAGGCTCTATCGATCATTGGGGGTCGCCAATGCGGGCCTGGGGCTCGACGACGAGGCGGTCCAGGCTGCCGTAACGGCCGTTGATCTGATGCCGGTCACGAGGGATGCGGTACAGGGACCCGAGGGGCTCGAGGGGCTGGCCCGAGTCTACGCCATGATCGGGGATTACGATGCGGCCGTGGAGCAGCTGGAGGCGCTGCTCTCCGTTCCGAGCTACTATTCGGTTCCGCTCCTGCGCATTGATCCCGTGTGGGACCCTCTCCGGGATCATCCGGGGTTCCAGGCCCTCGTGGAGAAGTAACGGCGGCTCGCTCTCACCGTCATTGACTCACCTCGATTCCATCTTCTCCCAGAACGGGCCGCTCCCGAACCAGAGCACTGCACCGAGAAGCATCAGCCCGGCGTGGGCGCCCCAGCTCATGCCCCCCATGAACACGAGGAATGCCGGGACGACGGTCAGGGCGAGGCCAGGAAATGAGATCAACTAGAGGACCCTGCTCATGTGCCCTTTCGCGCGAGTTCCGGTGAGAGGTCCGTTGGGCCCTTGCTGGCGATCTGGACCGTCCTTTTCCTATCCTTTTCATCATCCTACAGAATGTATGCGGGTCCAAAGGGGTGGCCGATCGAGGAGGTATCCGTGTTTGGATGGCGAACGAAGAGGAGTGCGAAAGAGGTCGCCAAGGCCGACGACACGCTCAGCCGCCTCGACCAAGGGCCGGGCGGCATTGGTTCGGAACCGGGTTTTGGCCGACTCGCGGCCATCGCCCCTGTACTCGTCCTCGGAATGGCGCTATTGGCTTTTGGGATGGCGCAGCGCCAGAGAGCCGCCGTGGAGGCTGCCCGTGAGGAGGCCCGAGCGGAGATTGAGGCCATCCTCACGGTGCGGATCGCCGCCGCCGATCGGCTCGCCCGGTCGGCCGACCGGATCCTGAGCCCGCTCCCCGTCATGACGCCGGGTGAGGAAGCCACGCTCCGCCGCTTCCTGAATGCCTCCCATCTAGCCAAGGCCCGGCAGCTCGGAGTGCGGGCCGAAGACGAGGGTGCGCTGGATTCCCTTGTTGCGGTCGGCCGTTTGATCGAACTGGGGGACAGCACCCGATACTGGATCGTCAGGCCGGGCACCTCGCCGGCTCACGTGGTGCCCGATCTGCGTACTGTCCTCGAGGTGCTGGGAGCGCGATTTCAGGAGCGGCTCGCTGAAATAGGGTTGCCGCCCTACCGCATGGAGATCACGAGCGCCCTTCGCACCGCCGAACGACAGGCGCGTTTGCGCCGGAACAATGCCAACGCTGCCGCCGGTGTGAGCTCCCACGAGTTCGGGACCACCGTCGACCTCTCCTACGCGGCGTTCGCGCCGCCGGCGGAGGTGCCCGCGGAGATCATCGACGGGGTGCCCGCCGACCTCCGGCCTCACATGCGACGGATCGCAGACCTCGCCTTCGAATCGGTGTCCGCGCGGAAGTCGCGGGAACTGGGGCGGATCTTTGCCCAGGTCCTCGCTGAGGCGCAGGACGAGGGGATCGCCCTCGTGATCTATGAGCGGCAGCAAACGGTGTATCACCTGACGGTGGGGAGGGCGATGTAGCAAAGGAAGCGTGGACCTCCACAGGAGGGATCGGAGACCGGGGAGGAGAGTGAGCCCCGTGAGGCGGGCTGGGCTGCGCATGGAGGCTCCGTGGTGACGAAGACCACCACATTCCCCCTGAAGACCGCCGGATCGAGGGCAACGTTCGAGTCGCCCCAACCACCGGCGAATACGGCGGGCACGTCCGACAGGTCGGCGGTGTCACCGAACCCGTCTCTCTGGGTGGGTGCTTCATCGGCAGCCTGGACGACGTGGCGAAAGCCCTTGCCGTAGGAGAGGGAGAGGCATCACAGGGGCAGCGCGTCCTTACCCGATGAGCTGTTCGAGGCCGTCACGGTTGGTGGCCTCGATGCGGACGCTGGCGTCCTGGCTGAACCCACCGCCGTCATCCGAGGAGACTGCGTGGAGCTTCTCTATCCGGAGCTACGTGAGGACGAGGAGGAGGAGGAATAGGAACACGAGCGTCTGCAGGCGCGGCTCCCCGCTCGGAGAGCGCCCCGGGCGGTGAGCCTTTTCCCTCACCCTTTCCTGAAACCACCCGGGCCATCAACCGTACGTTTCCTACGAGGCTACCGGCTCGGACAGGGATCCGGGGGGCGTCCGCGAACCCCTCCGAGGAGGACGAGGAATTGGAGTTCCGCAGGTGAGGTGCCTGGCTAGAGCGGAGCTGAGGGGCGTTACTCTGTTCTGGGGGCTCGCCTTGGCCGGGTGCACCCGCTTCGTCACCGTCGACCGACTACCCCAGGCATATTACCAGACCGCTACCCCGTCCCAGGACGTATCGGGCGCCCTGGAGGTGGCCATGCGGGCCGTGAAGAGGATCCGGGTCACCGGAGCGTATGACAACTACCGCTTCGTGCCCGGGGACCAGCCGATGGAGGGGGACCTCCTGACCTCGGAGGTCCTGGCTCGCGCCACGGACACCTTCCCGAGCTCCACCTCCCGGGAAGCTTCGGCGGTGCAGGTCGCCCGGGCAGGGCTGAAGGTCACGCTGCTCACAAACCAGCACCCGATTCGATTCTCAGACACGATCGTGGAGTATCAGGAGACCCAGGAGGGGGGCGCCCCCACGGGTCCTCGACCGATCGAAGGCGTCTCCGTTCTGCGAAGCCAATACAACATGGTGGCCGATTCCCTTTCCGTACTGCCCTTCGAGGTCCTCGCCGAGGACGCTCAGGCCGACCTGGCGCTCCTGGGGGTCGTCTATCCGGCGGACACACCGCCTCGGGCCCTCTCCACCCTGAGGGTTCCCATGGGTGGTTCGGAACGCTTGTCCTGGGGATCCTTCGTATACGTCCTGGGGCACCCCGGCGGGTATGACATGGTGACCCGGGGAATCGTGAGCGACCCAGGCAGAGGCTCGTCGTCGTTCTTCCTCATCGACGGTCTCTGGAACGAAGGCGTGAGCGGGGGGCCGATCCTGGCGGTCCGGGGCGAGGACGAAACGCTCGAGTGGGTGGGGGTCGCCCGAGCAGCTGCTGGCCGCAGGGAGCAACGACTGGTGCCAGACCCGGAGTCGATCCCTGAGAGGGAGGAGCGGACGCTGTACCGTGGCCGGATCTACATCGAAGAAGTGCAACGGATCCTGTACGGGATCTCATTCTCCGTTCCCACGGCCGCGATCCGGAGGTTCACGAATCGGAGTCGGCCTCGACTACGAGATCGAGGATGGCCGCTGCCGGCCTACTGAGCTACAATGCCCGGGACGAGTCCTTTCTCGAAATCGGTGCGGCGGAACGGCTCCGGAATCTGGAGCTTGTGCCGCACGTCCGCCGTCGGCGGAAGAACGGAGCGCACCAGGGAAATTCACTTCCAAGATGCGTTATTTCGGGTTCCTCGGAGGTTCCTATTTCAGAGGTATTCAAAGGAGCTCGAAGACTCCAACACTAGTCGAGTAGCCTTTCACCAAGGAGCGTGTGGCATGAAGAGACTCTTGTTGGCCGTGGCCATGCTGGTAGCCATGGTAGCCGCGCCGGGAGGGAGTTCCGCGCAGGAGCGGGGCTCCGTGACCGGACAGGTCATCGCCTCGGACACGGAGCAACCGGTCTGGGGCGTGCTCATCGAGATCCCTTCCCTCAACCT
>JASFVN010000037.1:0-23936 GCA_050049805.1 Gemmatimonadota bacterium | reverse complement strand
ACCGGCGCCCCTGGCGTAAAGAACGGTAGCATGCCGTCGGGTTCACCCCGGGCTCCCTTGGCAGCGATGGAGTCCAGGACCTCGTCCGTGTAGCGGGCCGGCTCATATCGATGGGTGCTGTGGAAGATGGTGTCCCCATGCAATCCCATGCGGGTCACGGTCAGCACCGCATCCTCCGGGCCAGTTGGTTCCGGCGCCTCCACGATGAGGTACCCATCGGTCATGGGTTCCCAATCGGGTAGCCGGGACGGAGGCGTCGGAACGAACTGCGTCTCCCCGTCCACCTGGATGCTCCGGATCTCCATGTCCCACTCCGAAGGCGGCCGCCACATGGAAGGCGGAGGTTTATCAGTCCAACCGATGGTATCGACCACGGCCCCCGTGGGATCGAAGAGGACGAAAGGCACGGGGATGCTGTCCGTCGGCTCCACCTCGGAGGGCGGGGCGTCCCGGCGGGATCCGATCATGCCCATGTAGCTGATGAACATTCCATCTCCACGCATGATCCAGGGGCGGAGATGGCCGAAGCTGTCGGGGAGATCCACAAGGACCGCCCGGGCCGCACCCGTGGCCAGGATCGTCCCCTGTCGATCGAAAAGCGCTATGCGATTCCGTCGACCCTCCACCGTCCAGACCGTGTCGCCAAGAATTCCGAACCTGGGAGGAGACTCGAACTCCCCGGGCCCGGATCCCCGACCGCCGATGCGCCTGATGAGTTCTCCGGCCGGCGAGTAAACCCGTATCTCCGGCACCATCCCCTCGATGACAAAGACGTTTCCATCCCGGTCGATGTCCACGCCGGCGATGCGGGAAAAGCCGACGTCGGGGTCATCGAAGTCCCCTATCCGGGACACCTCCCGGGTGTTCAAGAGAGGAAGGTCATCCAGCAGGACGCTTTCATTCCCGGGCCCTCCGCCGCAAGCATTCAGGGCAACGGAAGCCAGAACCAGGAGGGCAAACCGAGGAGAAATGTCCGGAAGAGGGCCGGTGCTCATGCGGGGCTCCTGGAAGTGTGGAGTTCACCCTGGATCATCGTACG
Source organism: Gemmatimonadota bacterium (assembly GCA_050049805.1). Classification (GTDB taxonomy): domain Bacteria; phylum Gemmatimonadota; class Gemmatimonadetes; order Longimicrobiales; family Gaopeijiaceae; genus JABDNZ01. The sequence continues at coordinate 22,897 of JASFVN010000037.1, read as the reverse complement.
GTGGCGATTTGCCTTTAAGAAACCCTCAACCTGCCAACCGTTGCTCCCCAGGGGAACATCGATCCAGACCCAACGTACAACTAAGTTAATAGTACCAATTGAGCTGGAGGTCCGATGCGAGTTCCAGTGAGATTTGTGGTCCTGACCCCCGGGCCTGAGAGCGTTTGGACGGCCCTCCGTGGAAGGGGCGCTCCGTGAACGGGCCGTTCTCCGCCATCCGGCTCCTCAGGGAACGGCAGTCTCAACTCCTGGGTGAAGCATCCAGGGGTGATCCTGAAGCCCTCGACACACTCCTCTCAGCCGCCCGTTCCGTGGTTCATGATTGGGCGGCCGTGAAGACCCGGGACCCCGATGATGCGGAAGACGTAACCCAACTCGTCCTGATGAAGCTCTTTACACGCCTCCCGAACTTCAGGGGCGAATCCAAGCTCTCGAGCTGGCTCTACCGGATCACCCTGAACGAGGTGTCCGGCTTCTACAAGAAGCGAGATTCGGAAAGGAAGAAGGTCCTGGCCTGGGTCCAATACGAGCTTCGGGGCAGCGTGGCGCACCCGGACCCGGAACGAATCGATCGAGAGAGGGTGGTTGGCACGATCTGCAAGGCAGCAGAAACCCTCCCGCCTCTGCAATCGTCCGTATTCAAAATGGTGGACCTCCATGGGATGCGCCCCTGTGAGGCGGCCCGGGAACTCGGAACCACTCAAACCAACACCCGATCGAGCCTTTCCAGGGCCCGAAAGAAGATCCGTGAGCTGGTGAGACAAGCCCGCCGGGAACTGGTGGAAGACCTGCCCTGGGAGGGGCGTTGATCGTCCCCGGTCCCCTTGCCTTCTCCGGTCCTGTTGCCCTCGTCGGGCTCGTCCTCTTGCTCGGGACGGGCTGCGAAAGCACCGGGCCCGAGAACTCGCCGGATGTGATCGTCAGGGACAGTGCCGGGATCCGATTGGTAAGGAATGCGGCGCCCGATCGGGAGCTCCCCATCCGAGAGGCGCTTCGCATCGGGGTGGTGGAAGGAGAACCCGAATTCATCTTCCATCAAATCCGGTCCCTGGCCCTCGACTCGACGGGTGCAGTCTGGGTTTCGGACTCCCACGAGAGCCTCAGGCGATACGGACCGGGCGGGGACTACCTGGGCAAGGCCGGCGGGTATGGACCCGGTCCTGGGGAGACTACGGAGGGCTACGGAGAGATCTACTCGGGTGAGGGAACCGTTCTGGCCCACACCTATGAGGCCGTGATGCAGTTGTTCTCCCTGGAGGGGGCCTTTCTCGGGTCCAGGAGCATGGTGCAGGGACCGGGCAGATATATTATTCCGGTCGGCAAGAACGGAGAGGAGTGGAACTTCCGGATTCGTCACATTCCATTCACTCGGGAAAAGCTCGTCCGGGAGGTCTGGATCCTGGGCCGTGGCCCGGCTGACGCCACCGGCTTTGACTCCCTTGCGACGCTGCCAGGGCTTTTCCTTGCCGGCTCTGACCCTGCCGAGCGGGGCCCCGGGTCTTTTTTCTACGGTCGGCCGGACCTGAAAGGGGATGCTGACGGGGGCTTTCACTATTCCCACGCCATGGACTACCGCATCGAACGATTCGACGGCAGCGGGTCTTTGCGTCAGGTCGTCACCAGAGAGGTCTCCCCTACGCCCTACCCCGGAAACATGGAGGAGAGGATCATCGATGGAATGAGGGAGTTCTGGCGGGAGGTCCTGATGGCAGGAAGGCCTCCCCCCGAGGATCGCGTACGGCAGGCGGCAGCAGAGGCCATGCCGGAGTCACCTCCGGACCACCTGCCCTTCTCGGAGGCCATCTTCGCTTCGGCCCGCGGCCACATCTGGGCCCTGCGGGGAGACCGGCACCGGGATCCGGCCATGCGGGCCGTGGCGGAGGGTACAGGCTTCATTCGCTCCGCCTGGCCGAAGGAGTGGCGTTCCCCCCTCCACTTCGACCTCTTCTCCCCGGACGGGATCTACCGCGGATCGGTGGTCCTCCCGGAAGATTTTGTCCCCATGGCGGTTTCCGAGAACGCGATCTTCGGATCGAACCGGGATGCGTTGGACGTGGAATACGTTGTCGGGTATTCCATCGGCGGAGCGTGAGAAAGAAGTAGGGCCCTCAGCGCCCCCGCTTGATGATGGCCTCCTGAATCTCGATGAACTGGGCGATACTCCCCAGAAGGGCGAGTCGGTCGTCTTCCAAAGTACCCTGACTCTGGGCGTAGCCGCTGGCCGACTGAAAGAGCCGCCTTGCCTCCTGGAAGAGAGGAAGCGTGGCCTGGGCGGTCTCCTTGGTCCTGGGCTCCTGGCGGATGATGGCGGCCTTCAGAATGGCGTACCCCAGCCAGAAATCCACCTTCTGTCGCACCTCGTCGGAGATCTCGAATTCCTTCGCCAGGCGCATCACCTCGATGGCGTAGCCCCAGTCCTCCGGTCGGATGCCGTTTTGATAGCCGCTGTTGAAGAGGATGTTGCAGACGTCCTCTCCGGTCTGCTCCCCCCGGGCCACGGCTTCCTGAAAATGGGGTACCGCTTCTTCGACGAGGCCCTGGTCCAGGAGCCACCGTCCCTTCCGTGCCCCGACGTTCTCGTACTCGGGGTCCAACGCCAGGACCCGGTCCAGAGCAGCCATGGCATCCTCCAGACGCCCAGATCGTTGCAGAGCGTCGGCGTAATACGACCAGACCACGGCCTGGTCGCCGTGGGTTTCGAGAATTCTCTCGGAGAGAGCCACGGCCTCGGGGAATTCGTCAAGGTTGATGTAGGCACTGACCATTTTGGTGAGGAAGGCCACGTCCATCCCCTCGCCTTCCAACTCGTAGGCGCGGTCGTAGGAGGCAAGGGCCTTCCTGAATAGATCCACCGCCTCCTGAGGCATCTCCTCCTGTCCCTGCCTGGCCTCCGAACCGGCAGCGAAGGCAAAGCCGCCATGCTGCTTCAGGAGGTCTACGTTTTCGGGGTCTTCGGCCAGCCCCACCTCGATGATCTGCATGGCCCCCAGGGGGTCACCAGCCTGGGCCAGATCGTAGGCGACCTTCATGCGGACCGGGGCGTTTCCCGGGTCCAGGCGGAGGAAGGCGTTGTAATATTCACGGGCTTGCTCGTCTCTCCCCAGCTGCGCCGAGAGGTTTCCGGCCCATTGCATGGCCTCGGTGTTGAGCTCGTCGGTCTCCAGCACCTTCTCGAACTCTGCCAGGGCTTCCTCCAGGCGGCCGGTTCTCTCGTATACCACCCCCAGGGTGTACCGGGTGTCGGTGGCACCCGGATTCAGTTCGAGGGCGGTTCGACAGCTGTTCTCCGCCTCCACCCAGTTGCTGCTTGAAGCGTATTCGGCACAGAACTGTGAGGCCCTCGTCTGGTCGGATTGGACCTGGAGGGCCTGGTAGATTCGTTCCGCAGCTTCTTCCTGGCCTCGCTCCGGAACGGAAAAGGACTCTACGGGGAACTCTACCCCACCCGAGTCGATGAATTTCGTCTCGAGCCCATAGCCGCCCCCCTCAGGAACATAGGAGCCGCAGAAAACCACCTGGGCGTCGATGAGGCTGGCCAGTTGCTTCGCCCGAATACAGTCCAGGTCCTCCATGTCGAGGTCGTGCTCGTCCAGAGCCCTTTTCAACTCACGCTCCTCGATGGGCTGATGCGTGTCCATGTCGTTGATGAGGTCACGGAGCTGATCCGCCAACCGCTCCCCGAACTTCTTGTCGGCCCCCTCCAGGGCCTGGATCTCCGTGACCATGACGCGAAAGCGGTCTGTGGGCTGCTGGGCCGAGAGTGTGACGGGATGGAGTGTGATGGCTGCAAGCAATCCGGTAGCCAAGGCCAAGAGGCCGAGCCGAAGCCGTCCGTTCATCGTTCCTTCCCCCTGAGTGGTGTCCAAGGAGTCCAGGGATGAGAATGAGTCAGGAGGCGAACCGTTGCTCGGGAGAGTAGTCCTGGTTCAGGAACGATCCGGGTGTCGGTTCAACCTATACACGCGGACATACTCCACCCCGAGTTCGTCCCGCCACACGCCGGCAAGACCGTCTTCCGCGATGGCCATGAGCCGAAACCCTCGGGGAGGCCTCACCTGGCCCAGGAACTCCCCGCCCAGGTCGAACACCTCCCATGTCTCGGATGCCAGGGGGTCCGGAGTGTAGACCTTCGCCCACACGGTCCCGTCGGCGGCGGCCAGGACACCGCCATACCCCGGGAGTTGGTCCGGCAGCTCCGGGTGGTCCAGGGTGGCGAGGACGTCTTCCCGCCCACGCTCCGGGACGGTTTCCTCCACGAAGGAACGGTAGGCGGCACGATGGCTGTCGGAAACAGGCCGGGGACTGCGATCCACTCCGAGGATAGTGACCAAGCGGGAACCTTCGAAGACCCGAACCCGGAAATCCGGGCCGTGGACGAGGAGGAGGCCTTCCCCAACCAGGTCGTAGCCCGGATTCGTCGTAAACGGCAGCGCCAGCTGGCTCCGGCCCGTCCAGAGCCACACGGGCCCGGGTGCCCCCGCAATGAACGTTTCCGCCGAATCGACTGGGCTGAGGCGGACCAGGTGCAGGGAATCCCCGAGGGTCTGGCCGCGTTGAACAGCCGAGGCCGGAAGGATTCGGGGCACCCGGCTCAGGAGCGAACCGTCCGGGAATACATCGGCAGGCCGGGTGGGTCCTCCATCGGAACCTCGAACGGTCCAAGCTCGAACAATCTCCCCGTTCGAATCAAAGACCGTCAATCGACCCAGGCCGTCGTCCCAGGCTGCCACACTGTCTCCGGCGAAGCTCCCGAGAATGGAGACTCTCATGAACTCCCCGGGCCCCTCTCCCCTTCCGCCCAGGGTTTTCCAATGAGATCCATCACGGAGGAAGATCCTGATTTCGGACGACTGAAGATCCGCGACCCAGAGCCGGCCGGCAGGGTCCACGTGGAGGTCGACTATGCGAAAGAACTGCTCTGGCCCCAGGGCCTCGGGGCCCCCGATGGACACGGTCGGAGTGGTGTCCACGCCTGCAAAGAGGCCGGAGTGGTAAGGGGAGAGGCTGATCCGGACGCCGGCGCTGTCCACCCCGAACAGCTCCGGCGAGGGCTCCCCTCCGCATGCCAGCAGCAACAGCGAACAGAGAGTTCCAGCGGCGAGAGAGGAGATTTTTCTCCGGGCCCTCACGGGGACTCCGCGTCCTTCGCCACTTTTCCCCGCCGAGCGTGCGCCGTCGTACAGGCCGCGCCGTGCTCAGCCAGCCAGGGAGCGCACCAGGATGCCCAATAATCGAGGACGATGGGCTTCCCCTGCAAATCGGATAGGGCCAGGGTGTCGCCGACGGCCCAGTCCGAACCGGCCGTGTGAATCACCGCGAGCCGGGAGTCCGAAACGGGATCCCCCAGGGCCGGAGGCAGAGTATCCTCGACCGCAGCCTGAGGCTCCTCCATGGGCGGCCCTTCGTGCCCTGGCCCTGGCACCGAGGCCGCTTCCTTTTCGAGGGTTTCAGACCCTTCGAATTCGAGGGCTTGCACCCTTACTTCATGGGTGTCCGCATCCCTCGCCAGAACCAGCACGGTGTCCCCTTTCAAATCGAAGTCAACGATGTGGAGGTCCGGCTCGGCACGGGCAAAATAGAGGCCGTTAAGAAGGAACACGTGGAACACGCCCGGATCCCAACCATGGTCCCCGAAGGGCTGCTCCAGGACCACGAGGCGGTCGGAAGACGGATCGATTCGGATCCTGGAATAGACCGGTCGGATCCGGGCCCCTTCGCGGACCCCGGCCAGTTGGCGTTGGACAAGAGGAGTCAACTCCCGGCCCCCCGACTCCATCTCCCAGAACCGGGCCAGGTATCGGTCCAACTCCTCATCGGAAGCCTCTGCCGGAGCGGAAGGATGCTCGATCCAGAAGGGCGTTTCAACGCCGGGTCCCTCGACCCTGATGCGGAGTGCGGAGCAGAGGGCTCGTACGATCCAACCGTCTTCGGCAGTCGCCCGAATGCAGGATCCGAACTCCGACTCAGGGAAGGGAGAAGAGAAGGGAGGATCTACGAACTCCGCGTCGGCCTCGGCTCCGATTTCCTTCGCGGCGACCCGATCCGACTGCGCCAACGGGATGCCCGCCAGCGCCGTCTCTCCCCAGGAATGGAGCTGACCGGCGTGGGTGCCCCACGGGACCGATCCTTGGAATCGCCCCTCCGTGGAGTACACCGATAGGCCCAGTATCCTGGAATGGGACACATAAACCGATCCGTCCAACAGCGCGGCGGCGTAGATACGGCCAAGCTCGCCCGGGCCTTCACCCTCTTGCCCAAACGAGGTCTCGGGCGAGCCATCCCGGATATCCAGGAGGTGGACTTTCGTCGCCAGTGGATCGACGATGACGGCGTGGTTCCCGGAAATACGCACCGAAGCCGGATCTCCCCAGGTGTCCGAGGACCGGGACCATAGGTGCTGGACGTTCCGGAATTCCAACGGATCTTCGGGATTCCGGACTATCCAGCCGTCTGGGCCCTCTACCACCTCGCCTCCCCAAACGCCGTCGGCAGGACCACCGCGGGAGCAGGAAATGGCCGCCGTTCCCAGAAGCGCCAAGAGGCAGCTGACGTACATCCCTTTTGCCACCATACTCCGAACTCCCCGCTGGAGGCTCGAAGGAACAAGGGAGTATTCAACTAAGGATATGAGGCAAGCTTCCGGGCGGACAGGATCTCCCGTAGCTTGCTCCGACAAATCAACGACGGGCTGCTCCGAGGGTCGGCTCTTCCGACACACCGATCCCTATCGGCGCAGACACAAAGAGATAGACACCATGGAAGCACTGTTCCTGAGCCCCTTCGGGCCCCTCCTGATCTTCGTCATGCGGATTTGTGACGTTTCTCTAGCCACCGTCCGGATGTTGCTGATCATGAGAAACGCGAAGCTCTGGGCGCCCCTGATCGGTTTCTTCGAGGTTCTGATCTGGCTGGTGGCCGCCGGCACGGCGATACAACACCTGGACAGCACCTGGCACCTCCTGGGGTATGCCGCAGGCTTCGCAGCCGGGAACCTGGTAGGGCTCTGGCTAGAGGAACGCCTGGCTTTCGGCTTTGCCTCGGTGCAGGTCTTCGCCCCCGCTCAAGGAGCGGAGCTTGCCTCTGCCCTTCGGGCGTTCGGTCACGGAGTCACGGAACTCCAGGGAAAGGGGCAGAGCGGCCCGGTGGATCTCATCCTGAGCGTGGTCAGGCGCCGCGACCTGCCCGCCGTGAGGGGGCTCATCAACGACCTGGCACCTCAATCCTTCGTGTCCTTCGAGGAGCCCACGGCCATTCAGCACGGGTGGACCTTCCCCAAACGGAGGAAGTGAACGAACGAAGCGGCTCCCGGAGGGGCCGCCTCTGGAGATGGCGACAGACCAGACTACCCCGGCCGGATGCTGCCCTGTCGGGCTCTAGTCGTTGCCACCTCGTTCCCACTCGAGTTTCTCCGCCCTACTGCCACGCTCTGAAGTGGTAGTCCACCAGATCGACCAACAAGGGGCGGATATAGCAGGTCGTGGAATGGTACGGCTCTTTGTTACTCAGGGGCCACTGGACCACGAACAGGGAGGTCCCCTCCATGGTCCAGTCCCACGACCCGTCGTCATTGGGCACCGGCATCTCATCCGTTCCGGTCCGGCCCCATCGGACGGTGAAGTTGCCCACTCCTTCATAATCGATGGTATTGAGTGTCACGTCCGCACTGTTGACCTCGAGTTTTCCCCGGAGCCCCGGTCCTGTCTCCGCCTCGGAATCCGACAGGGTCTGCAATGCCTCGAGGGCCCGCATGTCTCCGTCCACAAAGGGAGTGCATTTTCCCCTCAAGCAAGAACGACTCGTGCACCAGTAGCGGCATTCGTCATCGATCCCGTCGCCATCGGTGTCCTGACACCCCACCAGATGGTTCTCCATTTCCTCCTGGAAATGGACCGTGAGGGCGGCCTCGGCGAAATCGGCGCTCACCCAACCCTCATCGGTTATCTGCCCCTTCCCGACGATCTCCCCTGACAGGAAGTCGTAGGTGATGCCCGGGGTCGGAGGCGACGGTACGCCGAACTGAAGAGTGACCTGGTTCCCGGACGGTTCTGGCGAGGGTGGCTTTTTCGCAAGCGTCTCAACAGACACTTCGATGTCCGGCGTCACCACCTCGTCCTGACAGGCCCAGAGGCCGACGGCAAGAAGCAGAATCGCCGGCAGGGGTATGAACGTCCTATTCATTCTCTCTCCTCCTTTTTCTTCCGGAACTTCCTCTTCTCGGAGCCATGTTCCGGTTTCCATCGATTTTCGACTCACCCGCCCGGCCTCCAGTGCGGGTACCAGTACTTGGCGCCTGCCGGGGTTATTCCCAAGATTGCCCCACTGGTGGGGTGAACGACTCCCAACCCTTCATTCCAGGACATGCCGCAGATCCACGCTCCGTCCGGCGACCATTCGGGTTCCCTGGGCCAGCCGCCCGCCAGGTCGGGCGGTCCAGTCAGCTGAGTGAGCCCCGAACCATCGGCATTGACCATGTACATCCTGAAGACGAATTGCGAGTCGCTTGCAGTGAAGGCGATCCGGGACCCATCGGGAGACCAACTCGGTCCCCCCCAGTTACCGTCCCATCGGTCAGGATCGTTCGTAAGTTGGATGGGGTTGGTACCGTCCGAACCGATCACGTGAACGCTGCCCTCGTAGAGAAAGGCCACACGGGATCCATCCGGCGACCACTCAGGGGACCCTCCTGGTGCGAGGAAGGTTTTGCCCGATCCGTCCGGGTCCATGACATAGATCCCCCCGTTCGTTTCATCCCGGTTCTCCCAGGCGATTTTGGTTCCGTCGGGAGACCACTTCGGAAATCCGTCGAATACGGCGTTCTGGGTCAATTGGGTGACCCCGCTCCCGTCCGGGTTCATGACGAAGATTTCAACGTCCCCGTCCCGCCCAGATGCGAACGCGAGCTTCGAACCGTCGGGCGACCAGTTCCCGTGCCCATCCGGAGCCGGGTCGTTGGTGATGTTCGTTCCTCCGGTACCGTCTGCGTTGATCACGTAGATCTCGTTGTTCCCGGTATGTTTGGAGGCATAGGCGACGCGCGTACCGTCCGGTGACCAGGCAATCCACTCCTGCTCCTCCGGCGCAGAGTGGCTGGTGAGTCTCACCGGCTCTACCTCGCCGAGCACGACTTTCCACAGGTCCCATCCGCCCCCTCGATCCGAGGTGGCTACGATCTCTCCCGCCAGTTCAGGAGCAACCACCAGCTCCAAAGACCCGGTTTTTCCCTCTGCCGATGCGGTCAACGTCACCTCTCCACCCTCATCCAGCGTCACCGTAGCAGAGCCCCAGCCATCGGCCAGATTCACGGTGGCCGGAGTGATGGTTCCACTGGAGGTCTCCAGGCCCACATCCCCGCTGAAGGTTGTGAGGGGGTTCGTGCCCCGGTCCCCCACGGCGTACACCCGCAGCAGGAACTCCTGGCCCTTCATGGCGGTGCCGAGGACTTTCAAGTCGAATGAGGCCAAGACCTCCTGTGGCAACACGTTTACGTCCAGAGACCCCGTCTTTCCCGCAGCGGTGGCCGTCAGAGTCTGGGCCCCCTCCTGGTCGAGAGTGATGGAAGCGTAGACGGTGCCACCAACCAAGTCCAAGCTGGCGGGGGTCACCGTTCCTTTCGTCGACGCGAGAGTCACCGTCCCGTCAAATGATCCCAGGGGTTTGGTGCCGCGATCGCCGACGGCCACCACCTGGAGGGAGAAGGAGACCCCGATTTCTGGGGTAGATGCGGTCGTCAGCTCAAAGGAGTCCAGGACCTCCTCAGGGAGGACCTCCATGGACATGGACCCGGTTTTGCCTTGGGCAGAAGCGGAAAGGGAGAGCTGACCGCTCTGATCCAGGGTCACCATCACCGAACCGCGGCCGTTCGTCAGGGCCACGCTGCTCGGTGAAATCGTTCCACCAGAGGACGACAGGGAAACACTTCCGCTGAAAGCGCTGAACGGCTTGGACCCCTGATTTCCAACGGCCGTGACGGTCAGCGAGAAGGCTTCCCCGCAGGTGCAAGGAGAGGTCGCCGTCAGCTCGAAGGAGGCGAGGGTTTCGGCAACATCGACCGGGCCGTTGCCACCGCCATCCCCCCCGCACCCAGCCATGGTGAGATACACAAGCGCACAGGTCCCGGTCAACCCTAAGCGAATCCCCACCGAAGTCAGACGACTCATAGCTTCCTCCTCTGTACTCGGGAGTCTGGGTACACCCGCTCAGTTTACCCGCGGCCCGTGATCCTCCTGTGAGCCAGCCGTGAGCCGGGCATTCGCCTTCGGCTCACGGGCAAATAACGCTTCGCGAATATTCTGTTGTGGACACTTTTGACCGGGCGTAGATTTTTGGCATACGAATCCTATCAGCACCCCGAACCCTCTCATGGCAGCGGAGCGAACGGGCTCTTGATCGAGCTTCGCATTCTCGGCTCGCTGGATCTCAGGGGACCGGAGGGCGGAGAAATCCGGCCGGTCCTCAACCAACCAAAGCGCACAGCTCTTCTCGCATACCTGGCCGTCGCTCGTCCCCGGGGGTTCCACCGCAGGGACAAGCTCATGGGCATGTTCTCTCCGGAAACCGACGACGAACGTGCCCGCAGCGCCCTCCGAAGCTCCTTGCACTACCTCCGGCAGGCGGTAGGAAGGGAGATCATCCTGAACCGAGGATCCGGGGAGGTGGGCCTGGACCGGGATCAGATCTGGTGTGACGTCCTGGCGTTCGAGGAGGCAGCGGAGGCCGGGCGAGTTGACGAGGCCCTGGATCTTTATCGGGGAGATCTTCTCGACGGGGTATTTCTCTCGGATTGCCCGGCTTTCGAGCGCTGGCTCGAGGGGGAGCGGGAAGGCCTGAGGGAGATGGCCTCTGGAGCCGCCTGGTCGTTGGCCCACCAACAGATTCGGGTGGGGACGTTGGTGGACGCCGAGCGGACCGGCCAGCGGGCCCTGGCGCTGGTCAGCACGGACGAAAGCGCCGTCAGGGACTTCATTCGGGATCTCGCCCACGCCGGGGATCGGGCGGCGGCCATCAGATTCTACGAGAAGTTCGCTGACGGATTGGCGCGTGACCTGGACCTCCGGCCGGCGGCGGAGAGCCGGGATCTGGCGGCGGGGATCCGTGCTTCCATGGAGATCGCTGTCGGCGCCGAGGCCTCTCCCGCAGCGACTCCGGGCCAAGCCCGAGATGGGAAGGACGGCAGGCGGAGGGGAAAGGGGCCCGAGGCGTCCGGCAAGGCCGAAGCCCCCGCGCGTTCTCCTCTCGACCGACTCAAGGCCGCCCTGGCCTCCCGATACGCTATTGAAAAAGAGATCGGCCGCGGGGGAATGGGTACCGTCTATCGGGCCACGGACCTGAAGCACCAGCGAAAGGTCGCCGTCAAAGTCCTCAGCTCTGAGATCGCCGCCGTTGTGGAAGCGGACCGTTTTTTAAAAGAGATCGAAACCGCGGCGAGCCTCACCCATCCTTACATCCTCCCCGTGCACGACTCGGGCCGGGCCAACGGCATCCTCTATTTCGTCTCCCCCTATGTGGCCACGGAATCCCTCCGGGCGCGGCTGGAGAAGGAACGGCAGCTTCCCGTAGCCGATGCCGTGCGCATCGCATCGGCGGTGGCCAGCGCCCTGGACTACGCTCATCGAGAAGGCGTGATCCACAGGGACATCAAACCTGCCAATATCCTCCTGCAGGATGGCGAGCCCCTCCTGTCTGATTTCGGCATCGCCGTAGCTACGGACACGGCCTCGGCCGGAAGGATCACCGGCACTGGTCTTGTCGTGGGGTCTCCGGAGTACATGAGTCCGGAGCAGTCCACCCCGGGGCACGTTGTGGGTCCCGCCAGCGATATCTACGCCCTGGGTTGCGTTCTTTATGAAATGCTGGCCGGCGAGCCTCCATTCACGGGGGCGACGCCCCAGGCGGCCCTGGCGAGGGTTCGGAGCGAAGACCCCAGGCCCCTATCCGGCCTTCGGTCCATGATCCCTCCCAACGTGAACGCGGCCATCCGGAAAGCCCTGGAGAAAGCCCCCGCCGACCGGTTCATCTCTGGGAAGGAGTTCGCACGGGCCCTGGCCGACCCGGGATTTCGGCATGGACGCCCGGAGGCCCCTTCCCCGGGCCGATGGACACGAACTGCCCTGGCCGGATGGGCGGCGGCAGCCATCTTGGCCCTGGTTTGGGTAGGCTCACTCTTCACGGGATCCCCTCCCGAAACATCGGTCCTGTTCGCCAGGCCGTTGTTCATGGGACCTCAGTTCGCCATCGCTCCAGATGGCTCCATGATCGTTTATGGGGAGGGAGAAGGAGCTGGCCCCTTACACCGATGGGCTCTGGAGGACACGGAAGCGTTCCCTATCTCAGGAACCGACGGCGCCGAGGAACCCGCCTTCTCCCCGGACGGAAGGAGTATCGTTTTTCGGGTCGGTGGCTTCATCAAAACGGTGCCGGTTTTTGGCGGGTCCATGACCACTGTCGTGACCGCCCCGGAGCCCCCGCTCGGTGCCGAAGCAAACATCATGGTCCTCCCCACGCACCCAGCTTGGGGGGACGATGGGATGGTCTACTTCGCACAGGGAAGTTTCATCAAAAGGGTCCGTGCTGATGGAGATGGAGTGGCCGAGGAGTTCACCGCTGAAAGAGGATGGCTACCCGGATTCCCCGAGCCTCTGCCAGAGGGACGAGGCGTCCTGTTCACGGTTCGTCACTGGGACCACGCGGCGGAAAGGCGCGAGGATTCCGTCGCGGTGGTGGGACCGGACGGGGGAGAGCCGAGAGAGTTGGTCAAGGGGGTATCCGCCAAGTACCTGCATCCCGGGTATCTCCTCTACACGACCTGGGACGGATCCCTCCTGGCCGCGCCCTTCGATCTGGGCTCCCTGGATGTGACGGGGCCCTCGGTCACCTTGATGGGGGGCGACCCGGAGAGGGCAGCGATTCAGGTGAGGTTTTCGGGGGAGGGATCCTTCGATCTTTCCCGAAGCGGTACCCTGGTTTACCAATCGGGGGGAGCCCTTCCCCACGAAAGTGTACTGTGCAGGGTCGAAGACGGCCACATGGAACCTCTGGACTCGACCTGGCGGGGTGAATTCACCGACCTCGCCCTTTCCCCCGACGGGTCCCGATTCGCGGTGATGGAAACCAGGGAGACGGTTCAGGAGATCTGGATCAGTGCCTTGGACGGTACTCCAAGAAGGGTTTGGACCTCCCCCAAGTCCATCTTCGGCCTCGGCTGGACTGCGGACGGCAGCGCCGTGACCTATGTGGAGAGCCTGGATCCTTTCGGCGATCCAATGCCTCCGAATTACGGGATCCCTTATCTCAAAGCCGTGGACTCCGACGAGCTGCCGCAGGGTCTCCTGCCGACTGAGGTCGCGTTCACCGGAGAGTTGATCGCCTGGCATCCCAGGGGTGAGAGCTTCGCGTATTCCGCAGGCGAGGAGGGTGGATCGGAGCCGGCCGGCATCTGGGTTTCACAATTCGGTTCGGACGACCCACCGACCCTCCTGGTGGAAAGCTCGCCGGACCACCACAACCTTCAACCTCAAGCCTTCTCACCCGACGGTCGATACCTGGCCTACCTTGCGCAGGAGACGCCCCGGACCACCCACGCGGACCTCCATCAGGTGTGGGTCATCTCTCTCGAGGATCCGGCCCGCAAGCCGGAAAGGATCGACACGAGCCCCGCAAACCGGGTCCGTTGGTCCCGAGACGGCAAGGTCATCTATTTCACGACCTGGGACGGGACGACCAGGGGAATCGAGGTCGAAACCGATCCTGCCTTCTCATGGAGCCGGATTTCCGAGGTTTACTACCACGGCCCGGATGCCGGCCCTATCGAGGTGTCCCCCGACCGCCGGTTCTTTCTCCTTCGTTCCTGGGAATGGCTGGACAGCGTCTCCGGTGGAAACGAGTACTTCTTCAGCCTCGACTACTCCCAGGTGGTCATGGATCGGCTGAAGCGTTAATGACGTAAGGACAAGGGCCCGACTCGGGAGGTGACCCTCTCGTTGTGACAGCATGGGCGCAGTGCTACTCTTCCCGGCACACCAAAAAGACCGTTGTCTCGGGAAGGAGGCTGTTCCCCATGCGAGTCACTCGTACTCTTGCCGCCGTCGCGCTCCTATTTGCCCTTTCCGCGCCGTTCCCGCCGGATCCCCTTGCCGCCCAGGGGACGGCCGGCGGAGTCGACACCCAGGACACGCGCCTCCTCAGCCAGCCCGCAATCGGCCCGGGACACATCGCCTTCGCCTACGCGGGAGACCTTTGGGTGGCGAACCGGGACGGATCGGGAGTCCGGCGCATCACGACTCACGCCGGGACCGAGGGGAATCCCCGTTTTTCCCCGGATGGCAGCCAAATCGCCTTCAATGCCTCCTACGACGGAAACCTGGACGTTTACGTGGTGGCAGCGGAAGGAGGGTCTCCCACCCGCCTTACCTGGCATCCGGCGCCTGATCAGGTTCAGGACTTCACCCCGGACGGATCGGCCGTCCTCTTCGTCTCGGGCCGGAACTCCTACACCAGCAGGTATGGTCAGCTCTACACGGTTCCGATCACAGGCGGCTTTCCCGAGCAGCTCCCTATCCCCAACGCTTTCAAGGCCGCCTTCTCTCCTGACGGATCCAAGATCGCCTACACGCCCCTCTATGAGGCCTTCAACCAGTGGAAGAACTATCGGGGCGGCACGGTGAGCCGGATCTGGCTCTACGATCGGTCCGACCACTCGGTGGAAGAGATTCCTCAGCCACCGGAACGGGCCAACGATACCGACCCCATGTGGATAGGAGACCGGGTCTATTTCCGGTCGGACCGAAATGGGGAGTTCAACCTCTTTTCCTTCGAGCCCGGCACCACCTCTGTTGAGCAGCTCACCTCCTTTAATGAGTTCCCCATCCTCAATGCCAATGCCGACGACGGCACCATCATCTTCGAGCAGGCCGGATATCTCCACCTCTTCGACCCGGGCCGGGGGCAGAGCACCAGACTCCAGGTCGGCGTCGCCGCCGACCTCATCGAGACCCGGCCACGCTACGCCGAAGGGAACGGGTTTATCCGCAATGCTGGTCTCTCGCCGTCCGGCGCCCGGGCCGCCTTCGAATTTCGGGGCGAGGTGGTAACGGTCCCGGCGGAAAAGGGAGACTTCAGGAACATTACGCGCACGCAGGGAGTCCACGAGCGGAGCCCGTCCTGGTCTCCCGACGGAAGGTCCATCGCCTACTTCTCCGATGCCTCCGGCGAATATGAGCTCCACATCGCTCCGCAGGACGGGCGAGGGGCTGTTCGGAGAATCCGGCTGGACGGAAGTGGGTTCTACGAGGACCCGGTCTGGTCGCCCGACGGGGAGTGGATCGCCTTTTCCGACAACTCCTGGTCCCTTTATCTGCTGAACCTGGAGTCGGAGGAGGTCCGACGCATCGCCTCGGAGCCCCTGTACGGCCCGGCGAAAACCCTCCACCCGACCTGGTCCCCGGACTCTCGCTGGATCGCCTACACCCTCAACACACCCGTCTACTTCCAGCAGGTGCATTTGTATTCGGTGGAGGAGGGGGCGGACCACGTGATCACCGAGGGCCTCAGCGACGTGGGCGAGCCGGTTTTCGACGCCAGCGGGAAGTACCTCTTCTTCTCAGCCTCTACTGATGCCGGGCCTCTTCGGACGTGGTTCGCCCTGTCAGGCCAGGACATGGAGATCTCCAACTCCCTCTACCTGGCCGTCCTCACGAAGGACACGCCCTCCCCCCTGGCCAAAGAGAGCGACGAGGAAGCTGTGGAGGAGGAATCGGCTGATGAGGAGGAGCCGGGTGGCTCCGAGTCCGAAGAAGAGGGAGTAAGGGTCGAGATCGACTTCGACGGCCTCCACGAGCGCATCCTCTCCCTCCCCGTAGGCTCGGGGTACTTCTACAGCCTCGAGCCCGGCGCTCCCGGTGAGCTTTTTTACCTGAAAGCCGAGGACGGCGCCGACGCCGGAGTCGTGTTTGGCGCCGTAAGTGGGAACCTGAGCCATTTTTCCCTGGACTCTCGAGAGGAAGAAACCCTCCTGGAAAGTGTCCAAGCCTTCTCACTCTCTGCCGACAAGAAGAAAGTCCTGGTCCTCAGCCGGGGTTCCTGGATCGTGGCTGATGCCGGCCGAAGCATCGAACCGGGATCCGGGCGGTTGGCCACCGGTGACATCCAGGTGCGGATCGACCCCCGGACGGAGTGGGAGCAGATCTTCCAGGAAGCGTGGCGGATCAACCGGGATTACTTCTACGACCCGGGCATGCATGGCGCGGACTGGCCGGCCATGCGGGAGAAATACACCCAATTCCTGCCCCACCTTTCCTCCCGGCAGGACCTCAACCGTGTCATTCAGTGGATGTGCTCGGAGCTTGGCGTAGGCCACCACCGGGTAGGGGGTGGAGATTTCCTCTATGACCCCGAATCCGTTCCGGGTGGGCTTCTGGGGGCCGACTACGAGATCGACTCGGGGCGATATCGGTTCGCCAAGGTCTACGGCGGATTGAACTGGAATCCCGAGCTCCGGTCCCCCCTCACGGAACCAGGGGTGGGGGTGGAGGAGGGAGAGTATCTGTTGGCCGTGAACGGCGAGGATCTGCGGCCACCGGAGAACCTCTATTCCCGCTTTGAGAACACCACCGGAAAGATCGTGGAGCTCACCGTGGGGCCCAATCCCGACGGGGCCGGCTCCCGGACGGTGGAGGTGGTGCCCGTGTCCAACGAGTCGGCTCTCCGGAACCGGGATTGGGTGGAGGGGAACCTCAAACGAGTCGAAGAGGCCACCGATGGCCGGGTAGCCTACGTATACCTGCCCAACACTTCCACCGCGGGACACGCTTACTTCAAACGATATTTCTTCCCCCAGGCCCACAAGGAAGCCATCATCGTCGACGAGCGCTTCAACGGCGGTGGAATGGCCGCCGACTACTACATCGACCATCTGCGGCGGCCGTATTTGAGTAGCTGGGCCATGCGGTACGGCGCCGACCTGAAGAATCCCCTGGGATCCATCCAGGGCCCCAAGGTAATGATCATCGACGAGACGGCCGGGTCGGGAGGAGACTACCTCCCCTGGATGTTCCGGCAGTTGGAGATGGGGCCCCTCATCGGGAAGCGTACCTGGGGCGGTCTCGTGGGCACGCTGGGCTTCCCCATTCTAATGGACGGAGGTTCGGTGACGGCGCCGAATCTGGCCATCTGGACGGAGGAGGGTGGTTTCATCGTCGAGAACGTGGGCGTGCCCCCGGACATCGAGGTGGAGCAACTCCCGGCCGAAGTCATCATGGGAAGAGACCCCCAGCTCGAGCGAGCGATCCAGGAGATCCTCAGGATGCTGGAGGCTGATCCTCCTCACACCCCCCAGCGTCCGCCCTTCCCGATCCGGGGGAAAGCGGCCATGGGGTCAGGAGGAGGGCGGTAGAGAAGGCCCCGGTAGCCGAAGAAAAAGGCTGCGAGGGCCGCAAGGAAAGGGTCGCGGGGGGCGCCTCGAGGCGCCCCCCTTCCCTCGCCCCCTACCCCCCGCCTGTCACCGCCTCCAGGTCGGGTAGAAGCCGGCTCACCCGCCAGGACGCCACCTGGTAGGTAATGGAATCGCCGGCAGCCCGGACCCACCGGTCCCCCTCGCCCGATCCGACCTCGAGGATGAGGCGTACTCCGCCTGCCTGATCCAACGCCCGAAGGGTTGCCTCGAGCCCCGGCAACGAATCCCCCTCCTCGTAGAACCCTGTGGCATCCAGGCGGGCGATCTCGCCCAGGATCCCCCTCACCGATGTAGGGTTGGCTTCTGCACCGTCCCCCAGGACCCAGAGGGAGTCGGCACGCTCCAGGGTGTACCCGCCTTCGTCCCGCTCCAACTCGATTCGCCAAACCCCGGCCGTGTCAACCGTAGCCACCCTCTTGTTTCGCCAATCATCCAAAGAGCGTGTCACCTGAGAGCGCAGGTTCCCAGTGAGGAGGTAGACCTGATCCGCGTCGGGCAGGCGCACGAAGGATGTGCCATAACGGGCCCCGGAACTTCCCATCAAGAGGGAGCGTGAACCGCCGGCCAGGCCGAGCTCCATCGTCCATGCGCTATCGGCGGAAACCCCCATCCGGGGGTGATTCGCCGGGTTTGACGCGACCAGGTCGCCCACCTCGGCCTCTTTCAAGGCCTCCCAGAACCTGGCCACGGTGGCCGAATCAGCCCTGAAGCCGTTGACCTTCCACTCCCCGTTTTCCCGGCGCAGGTCGATCTCCTCTTCGCCGGCCGGGCCTCGCAGGCTCAACCGTGAGACGCTTTCGGGAGTCACATCGTCGAAAAGAGTGGCCATGTCCTCGGAAGGGCCGGCGCTCCCGCCGCCACCGCCGGGGAAATACGACACGCCAAGCCAGAGAACGGCCAGGCCGACCACCGCGATCAGCAGAAGCTTCAACGTCCGCTCGCTCATGAGATCACCTCCTTCCACCGGGCCTCGGCCCTCCGTCGGCGGCCCGTCACCCGCATGAGACCCAGGGCGATGAAGAGAAGAGGTACACCGGCCAGGTTCCCCCACTTCATGGCGTTTCTCTTGAAGTCGGAGGTGAACGCCAGGGCAGGTGGGGTCCGGTTCTTGGATCGGATGCGAATCAGCGATTCGTCCTGCGCCAACCAATCGATGGCATTCGCGGCAAAGAGAACGTTCTGTTGGTTGGCTCCCGTGAACTGAGGATCCAGGAATGAAGCGTCGCCGACCACAATCAGGCGGCCCTGGGAGGGGCTGGCGCCTTCTTCGCCATCGACGGCCGCACCGGGATCGACGGCAGCGGCCACCGTCCTCACCCCCATCTCGCTGGGGGCGGCGTCCCAGTTCTGGTCGGGGAGTATGGGGAAATTCGGAGGCCGGAGGATCCCGGCTTCCGTGGTCTGCCAGAGGGGAGTGACCGAGGCCGAATCAATGATCTCGAGGGCTCCCGACCAGGAGAGGGAGAGGGCAGTCAAGCTCCGTGTGGTGATGTGGTCTCCCGCCGGGCTCACGATGGGCCAGAGGGGATAGGGAGCGATGACGTTGAAGAACCCTCGTTGCCCCAGAGACACCTGTTCGCTGGAGGCCAGGTCCGCCACGAGACTGCTGTTGAACCGAAGACCCCATTCTTCCAGCATCGGATCCAGGCCCGAGAAAGCCGGTATGGGCTGAGGACTCTGGGGATCCAGGAGAATGGGCTCCAGGAGGACCATGGCACCCCCACCGCTCTCCACGAAGTCCCCTACCCTTTTCAAGCTGAGGCTGTCCATGGCCTGGGTCGGGCCGGCCAGGACCACCACTTCCGTCGAATCGATCCCGATCTCCGGAGTGGAATCGGGAGCCATCTGGATCGTTCGGACCGTATACCTCTCGTTGAGGAGGCTCCGCAGACCCTGGAGTTCGAAGCCTCCCTTTGCCCCGAACCCCTGGAGGAAAGCGATCCCGGGGCGACTCTGGTCCGTCATACCGCGGATGGATGAAGCCAGCCGGAACTCCAGATCGTCGGTCCGTTGGATGACGGGGATGACCTCCTGTTCATCGGCATAGAGAACCGCCAGGCCGTAGTACCCACGCTTGATCTGGAACTCGTCGTCCCGGAGAACGTTGAACTCCACGGGCATGATGCCCAGGGAGGAAGCCTCCTCTCGGGCCGCCTCGTTTTCATCCGGGTTCGACTCTTCCACCAGGAGGTTTCCGCTGGAAGCCTTTCGGAAGTCCGAGAGGAGGTCCCGAACGTCCCGGAGTTGGAGCTGCAGCTCCGGCGGAAGCTCGTTGGAGGCGAAGAGCTTGATCTGAACCAAATCGTCCAGTTCCCGGAGTATGTCCCGGCTCCCGGAGGCCAGGGTGAAGAGGTTGTCCCGGGTCAGATCCATGCGTCCCCGTATATGGCCGCCCAAGAGGTTCAGGAGCAGCACGAACACCGCTGCCAAAGCGGTTCCAAGGCGCAGCCTCTTGTAGTCGGGCCTTCCGTGGCTCAGACGGTCCCGGGTCAGAACGGCCAGGGTCAGGGCCAGGAAGAGGGCTCCCGTGGAGACGAAGTAGAGGACATCCCGAAGGTCTACCACTCCCCTGGCTACATTCTGGAAGTGGGACACCAGGGAAAGACGGGCCAGAGCCCCCGAGAGGAAGGGGGGAAGACCAATCTGGACCACCGGAAGCCCGATGAGAAAGAGGAGGAAGCTGAGGCCCGCGGCGACGATGAAGGCCGAGATCTGGTTTCTCGTCATGCTGGAGGCCCAGAGGCCCAGGGCCACGAGCTGTCCCGCCAGGAGAGCGGCTCCTAGGTACTGGGCCACAATGATCCCCGGATCCGCCTCCGAAACCAGAAGAAGGGAGAGGGCCATGGGGAGACTTCCGGCCAGGGTGAGGAGGACGAAGAACCAGTCCCCCAGGAACTTGCCGGCCACCACCTCCGACTCCTGGAGGGGGTTGGCGTTCAACCACTCCAGGGTGCCGCTCCTCCGCTCTTCCGCGAAGCTCCGCATGGTCGCCGCCGGGATGAACACGGCGAAGAGGATGGGAAGGAGGTCGAAGAAAGGCCTCAGGGACGCGGCCCCGGAGGCATACAAGGTCCTGAACGTGAGGAACAGGGAGAGGACCAGGAATGCCACGGCCAGGAGGTAGGCGGTGGGATGATCGAAGTATCCTCGGAGTTCGTTTTTCGTCAGAGTCCAGGTCGAGCCTTTCATGCTTCCACCTCCTCTCCCTCGGAGGTGAGCTGGCGGAACACGTCCTCCAGACTGGCCCGCTCTTTGTGAAGCTCCCAGAGGGTCCACTCCTTCTCCCGGGCCAGAGTAGATATTCTCGGCCGGAGCTCTTCACCGGATTCCGCCTCCAGATGAACCCTGGTTCGTCCGTCCACCAGGTCGGCCCTGTGGGAGCTCACCCCTGGGAGAAGGGATAACGCCTCCGGAATCCCGTCCCCCTCGGCCTCCACAACATATCTGGCTCGGCCGGAGCGAGTGGCGAGAAGATCCTGCACGGTACCTTCCGCCACCAGTTTCCCTCTGCTCAGGATGACCAGGCGGGAGCAGGTCGCCTCCACCTCCTGCATGACGTGGGTACAGAGGAGCACGGTGCGTTCCTTCCCGAGGTCGGCCACCAATCGTCGAATCTCCACCCTCTGGTTGGGATCAAGACCTTCGGTGGGTTCGTCCAGGATGAGGATCTCGGGGCGGTGAAGAATGGCTGCCGCCAAGCCCAGACGTTGCCGGTATCCCTTGGACAGCTCTCCGATGGGGCGGTAGAACACCTCGCCGATACCCGTTTCCTCAACGGCTGCTCCGATGGCGGCTTTCGCCTCTGACAATTCCATCCCCCGGAGCTCGGCGACGTACTCCAGGTACTCGGCAGCGTACATCTCCTCGTAAAGGGGGTTGGACTCGGGCAAGTACCCCACCCGCTTCTTGGCCGCCCGGAGATCCGCGTCGATGGGGCTTCCCTGGAAGAGCACCGCCCCCTCATCGGGCTCCAGTGTCCCCGTCAGCATCCGCATCGTGGTGGTCTTCCCCGCCCCGTTGGGTCCCAGGAAGCCCACGACCTCACCCCGGTCGACTTCGAAACTAAGGCTGTCCACAGCCGTGAGAGTCCCGAAGCGTTTTGTCACCGACTCCACGGAAATCATCTTGATCCTCCTCGTGCACAAAAAACGCCGCGTGAGGCGAAAAGCCCAACGCGGCATCGGCACGAAGAGGCAGACCGAGCTCTGGTCTGACGCGTCGGGCAAAACGCCTGGTAATCGATCCTTCGCCCCGCTCCGACAGTGTCTACACTCACTGCATTCGGGCGCTGCCCTTGTAGGGGCGAGCCCTACTCTAAAAAACCGGATCTTGGCTGTCCAGAGGGAGAGGGCCCGTCACGTGCTGCCCACCTCGTCAACCGCCCACTCCCCCGGGGCGATGCTTTCTTCGGCCCAACGCCAGACCAGAACGGCCCCCACCAAGGAAAGAGCGCCAACAACGTAGAAGGGAACCTCGAAGCCGACATACCCCGCCAAAGCACCAGCCAGGAGGGGGCCTATGCCCAATCCGAGCCCGAATCCCATGGTGACGAAAGACATCTCCCGGCCCTCCCCGCCCTTCCTGGCAAGATCTCCGGCCAAAGCGAAGGCCGGGGCCGCCACTCCGGCTGTGGCCACTCCCTGGAGGAGGCGGAGCCCCACGAGCTGCGTGGTGGATGTGACAAAGCCGAAGAGAACCGTGAGAGGGGCCAGGGCGATCATTCCTCCGACGATCAATCTCTTCCGTCCGATCCGATCCGAGAGTCGTCCGATGGGGATCTGAAC
Organism: Gemmatimonadota bacterium; assembly: GCA_050049805.1. Lineage (GTDB taxonomy): Bacteria > Gemmatimonadota > Gemmatimonadetes > Longimicrobiales > Gaopeijiaceae > JABDNZ01. The sequence goes on along the minus strand of JASFVN010000037.1, from coordinate 667 downwards.
CACCAGCCGAGCCACGGTAAGAGCGCTGAAGGCGATTCCGAACCCGATGGCCGTCTGAGAGAGGCGGGCGTTGAACTCGTTCTCCAGGGCCGAGATCATGGAGAGGGAGCTGGCCAGGACGATAGTGCTGAACATGAGAGCCAGCAGGGTGGACGAGGGAAGAAGGCCGGGCTCCGGAGCCTCCTCTTCCCTGCCTGCCTGGACCGAACCGCCGGGCGCGGGCTGCGGCTCGGGGTCAGGAGGCCTCTCATGAACCGTCAAACGAATCAGGATCCAGGCCGCTATGAGGAAGGCCGCCCCGACCAGGAACGTGGCGTTGAACCCGAAATGAACCTGAAGCAGCCCTGCCAGGAGGGGCCCGGATGCGAACCCGATCATCCGGAAGGTACTGTACACCCCCATGGCGTTCCCTCGATTGCGCTTTTCCGTGACCTGGGAGATCAGGGCCAGCACCGAGGGAATGATGAGGGCCACCCCCAGGCCCTGGAGGCACCGGAGGACGATGATCCAGAGGTAGCTCCGGGCAAAGATGAAACCCAGGGTGGCCAGGGTCATGAGGGCCAGGCCCACGAGGATAAAGGGCTTTCGTTTGCCGAGGCGGTCGCTGGCGGCCCCGGCGAAGGGCTGACCGAATGCGAAGAGGAACCCGTAGAGGGAGATCACCAGA
>JASFVN010000036.1:0-23995 GCA_050049805.1 Gemmatimonadota bacterium | reverse complement strand
ATCCGTCGTCGCCGAATCCTTCGGAGCCATCTACGAGCGGAACGCCATCAACAAAGGGTTCCCCATCGTCACAGCAGACTTGATCTCGAAGGGATTGGAGAGCGGCCAGGAGATCGAGGTGGATCTGGGACTGCAAACCATTACGCTACCATCAGGGGAGGTCATGCCGGGTCTCTTCTCCAAGGTCCAGATGGAGATCTACGAGCGCGGAGGGCTCCTGAACCGTTAGCAGGGTCGGGAGCGAAAGGGGCGGTTGGGTCGGCCGCCCCCGTCGCCCCGGCCGGGCAAGACGCTCCGGCAAGTAGCGTGGGTTTTCTCCTTCTCAGGTGTCTTACTAAATAGGAGCACGACACCGAGTCCCCCCTTGGAGGGATGATGGAGGAATCGCAGCTCGTTGCCGCCTATCAGGAGTACGTGGCTCCCCTGTATTCGTACGTCTCTCGCCGATGTGGTGGGGATCGAGGGCTGGCGGAGGACGTTACCCAGGAGACCTGGCTCCGGGCAGTGGCGGCCTGGAGGAAATCGGGACTCCCCGACAACCCTCTGGCCTGGCTGAAGACGGTGGCCAGGAACCTCCTCCTCAACTACTTCAGGCGGGTCCCCCTTCTTTCCCTGGACAAGCTTCCCCACGACTGGGAAGGCCGCCTCTCCGACAACGGACGCGGGTGGGACTCGCCCGGCGATGCTGCCCTCCTCAGCTGGGGTTTGGCCAGGGTGCGGAAGGGTCAGGCCCGTCTGCTGGAGGCTTTCCACCTGGACGGCCGGTCGGTCCGGGACATTGCCGAAGAGATGGGGATCTCCGAGCGGGCGGTGGAGGGCCGTTTGCGGAGGGCTCGGGCCAAGCTCAGAAAGAAGCTGGAACCGATGGTGAGGTCCGAAGGAGGACAGCGATGATGGAAGAACATCAGCCTAGACCGGAGTTCGTCGACTATCTGGAGTGGCAGCTACGAACCTCACTGGCTCGGGAAAACAGGTTCTCGGACCCCATTCCTACAAAGACGGGAGGAAGGATGAAGTTGACAGCTTTGGTCCTGCTTTCGGCCCTCCTTGGGGCCGGAGGGGTGGTAGCGAACGACGAGCTTCAGGAAGCCAGAGCCCAGGAGGTCTTGGTGGCCAGGGTCCAGGCGGACATCGAGCTGGCCTCCCTGGAGCTCCAGATCCTGAAACAGCAGCTCCAGGAGACAGAAGACCGATACAGCGCGGGAGTCGTGGGGGAGGAGGCCCTGTTGGCGGCCAGGATCGAAACTGAGGAAGCCGAGATGAGGCTGGAGTCTCTCTTTTTGGACCTGGATGAGATCCAGGCCTCCGGAAAGGCTCCGAACACCGAACTCTCCGCCCCCCTGGTCGGGGGCCGCGATTTTGTCACCTCGAGGCTCGCCTTGCAGGAGTCCCTCGCCGAGGAACGGTCCCAGCTGGCGCGATTCCGGTTGTCCAGGGTGGAGGAACTCCTGGATGTGGGGGCTGTGAGCACCGAGGAACAACTCCAGGCCCTCCTGGCTGCCGAAGAGGCAGAGCTCGAGGTGAAAAGGCTCATCGAACGGTTGGACATGAGGAAGCGTATCGTAGAGGGGGATATGGAGGAGGGGGATGCGGAGAGACGGCTGGAGGTCTTCGAGACCGAAAAGCGACTCGATCTCCTACAAAACGTAGGGTACGGGAATGCCCAGTACCGCTTCCAACGGGTGGCCGACCTTGTGGAGGCCGGGGTCGCCCAGGAGTCGGAGCTTCAGAGGGCCCGACTTCAGCTCCTGGAGCTGGAGACCGAGATGGAGTTCCTGGAGAGGAAGTTGAGGGCCCTCAGAGGAGGCGAGGTCTGACCCTGTCGGGAGGTCAGAAGGTCACCGAATAGGGGCGGGCCGGTGGTCCACATTCCTCAGGTTACCTGAGCCACCATGACGATCCTCTCCCGATCGGAAACCACCACACCCCCCGGGCGCTCCACTGTGACCGCGAAGAGAGTGGCTTGGTCCACCTCCAGACGGGCGTCGATGGGGATCAAAACGTCTCCTCCTTCCTGTGGAATGTCGAAGACTCCACCGTCCACCGGGAACCGCTCGTCCCGAGAGGCATCGAAGATCCAGAGCTGGTACTGCCATCGGGACGGATCGTTGGCCTGAAGCCCCTGGAACCGCATCACCCCGGCCTGAAGACGATCGCTCCAGACCACCTCGCCAGTAGCGCCGACCGCGACCTCGTCTTCGGTGACGGTCCAGGCCAGCTGGATGAGATTCCCGTCCGTGGCCACCAGTGAATCCCGAAGGGCAGCGGCAGTGAAGGGTTCAGCCGCCGGGGGTTGGCCGTTTCGGGAAGTCCAGATGAAGAGGACCGCCGCGGCAGCCGCTGCCCAGCCGGCCCAGGCGAAGAAGTTGGGCCGGCGTCGAGACGAAATGTCGATCACTTCCCGGCCAGGGGCGACGCCTGAGCCGGAAGCGGCAGCCGTGCCCTGGGCCAGCACCGCCTGGGCAAGCTCTTCCGGCAGAGGTTCGCGGGTGGCTTGGCTCTCAACCAGGGCGGCGGTAAGCTCCGCTGCAGCCATCTCCCAATCAGACACTTCGGTAGGAGAGAGCTCTTCCAGGAGCCGGGAGAGCTCGCCCCGTTCAGCCTCCGTGATCTCCCCGGTTGCATAGCCGGCAAGTAACTCTTCCAGACGCTCGCGATTTCTTTCCATCATCCCACCTCGCCTTGGGCGGGGTTGGACTCCGCCGCCATGTCCCGAGCTTTTTTCAGTCCTCGACGGATGTGCGATTTCACCGTTCCGAGAGGCATTCCGGTCCGTTCAGATATTTCCTGGTGGGGCAAACCTTCGAGGAGAGAGAGCTCCAGGACTTCTCGCTGGTCTGGGGAGAGCTGGGCCAGGATGGCCTTCGCCTTTTCTACCCGCCCGATCTGTTCAATGGCCACATGGTCCTGGCCTGGCGCATCGAAGCCCTCAGGGAAGGGCTCCAGGGTCGGGCGGCGATCCCGCTTCCGGGCCCGGTCTATTAATCGGCGCCGGGCGATCATCGCCACAAAACCACGGTCGCTGGCTTTGGAGGGTCGATATCTGTGGGCGCTTTTCCAGAGATCGAGAAACACCTCTTGGACTGCGTCTTCCGCATCGGCGTTGTCGACGGACCATCGTCGAGCCAGAGACCACACCAGTCCTCCGAATCGGTCGACACACTCTCGCACCGCAGACTCGTCCCCCGCCGCTACCCGAGCGAGAAGGTTCTTTTCCCCGGAATTTTCCATTTCAGGAGTTCCCTGGATCGCCACTTTCACCAATGAGCTCGACCCGGCAATGAACGGGGCGACTCGGCGAAGAGCGATTTGAGCAACCGACATGAAATCTTCCGGGTTTGGTTCCTGACCACCTTCCGGAAGACACTTCGTCGAGTCCCCTCATTCGGATGCACTGCATCCAAAAGTGGACGACAAAGCGAAAAAAAGGGCAAATGCAGCTCCACACAACCCCACACGGTGGTTTTCGCCCATTCGCCTTTCCCGGGCTACTTCCGTTGGGAGACAGGAGTTCAGGGGCCCTGGTGGCCGAGGAAGCCCAGGAGGTTGGCTTCCATCTCCGATTCCCACTCCGTCATCGCCTTCTCCATCTGCTGGACGATGTCTGGATGGCCTTCGGCAAGGTTGTACGCTTCCCCCGGATCCGTCCGCAGGTTGAAGAGGAGCGGGAGGGGACCGGTAGTGTGGTTTGCCAGCCGGCCCAGCTTCTTGTTGGCGGGCATGGGCCAGGTGTAGTGGCTGGTGCTTCGGAAGTACTTCCAATCCCCGGATCGAACCCCTTCCAGCTCCCCGTGGTGGTAGAGGAATAAGAACTCGTGAGGAGAGCGTGTGGATACCCCCTCCATCAACTTCCACAGCTCCCGTCCATCGATCTCCCGGTCATCAGGAAGGGCCAGCCCCGCGGCGGCAAGGCAGGTAGGGAAAAGGTCCAGGTTGATGGCCGGCGCATCGCAGATTCTCCCCGGAGGGATCCTCCCGGGCCATCGCGCTATGAGTGGGACTCGGTGTCCTCCCTCGAAGGCTTGTCCCTTCCTGCCCCTGTGGGGACCGGGGCTGCCCTGATACCAGGGCCCGTTGTCACTGGTGAAAAACACGATGGTGTTATCCGTCGCTCCTGCGTCGTCCAGGGTCTCCAGGATCCGCCCCACGCTCCAGTCGATTTCCTCCACCACGTCCCCGTAGATTCCTCCCTCCGAACGGCCGGAGAACCCGGGTGATGCGAAGAGAGGCCTATGGGGAAAAGTGTGGGCGAAATAGAGGAAGAAGGGTCTGCTCGGGTCGGCGGCGATGAAGTTCTTGGCCTCCTCGGTATACAAGCCGGTGAGGGCTCCCTGGTCCGGAACGTCGGGTTCCACCAGATCTTCATCCCGGTACAGAGGGAAGGGATGCATGTCGTTGCTGTACGGGACGCCCAGATAAGAGTCGAAACCGTGCCGGACCGGATTGAAGCCGGGGTCGTGGGAGTAGTCTCCCAGGTGCCACTTGCCCACCATGCCCGTTCTGTATCCTCCGGCTTTGAGGGCCTCGGCCAGGGTGATTTCCGCCGGATGGAGTCCGTTTGACGCCCGCTGGGTCGCGAGATCCAGGAGGCCCAGCCGGCCCAGGAAATACCCCAGCCGAACCAGGGCCCTCTTGGAGAGGGGCTCTCCCATGGGGTGAAGGGGGGTGTCCAACATCATCCGGGCCGGATAGCGGCCGGTGAGCAAGCCGGCTCTGGACGGCGTGCAAACCGCATCACAGGTGTGGAAGTCGGTGAATCGAATGCCCTCCCCGGCCAGCCGATCCAGATTGGGGGTACGTATGGCTTGGGAGCCGTAGCACGAAAGGTCGCCGTATCCGAGATCATCGGTGTTGATGAGAACGATGTTCGGTGAGGGGCCGGCAAAACCTGGCCTGGTCCGGACGGAGGTTTGATACGTGGTGGGGTATTCGGGTCCAGGCCTTCCTCTCAGGAGAGAGTAGGCAGCACCTCCTCCTGCCAGAGCCAGACCACCGAGGGTGGCCCTCTTCACGAACTTCCTTCGTGACAGCCGCTTGTCCCTTGACATGATGTTGGAGGAAAGTACTTGCCGGGTTGTCCACGAGGAAGGTTCCACCTAACGTCCAGATCGACACATCTCGGAAGCCGGTGAGAATCCGGCGCGGTCCCGCCACTGTGATGGGCTCGGTCCGACCGAAACGATGGCTCACGAAGCCACTGGACCCCAGGTCCGGGAAGGCGAGCGTATCGGCCCTCAGCCAGGAGACCTGTGTCGGATCGCGAAGTGTGTGAATCCTCCGGTGGAGAGGAAGGCTTCATGGGTTGGAAACTCGGGGGCGCAGCAAGCTGCAGAAGCCGGGGAAGGGTAGGGTCGCATGGGTACCGGTTCCCATTTTTCTTCCTCTCTGTTGTTCTTTTTCTTTTTTCTCTTTCCGCCTGCCACCCAACTCGGGATGCTGGGGAGGGGCACTCGGATGCTCCCGCGGCCGCGCACCGTGCAGTGAGCCTGGTCCCCTCTCTGAATGAGCTCATACTCGCTCTCGGGGCGGGGGAGCACCTGGCGGCCCGAACTGACTTCGACACCCACCCCGAGCTTCTTGGACTTCCCTCCGTTGGCGGCGGCTTGGACCCAAGCTTCGAGGTCATCGTGGATCTGGGGATCGATATGGTTCTCATGCCCGGGGGGAGAGACACTGAGGCCCTGGAGGCACGCTTTGAAGCCCTGGGAATGGCGGTCCACGTCCTACCCACCAATACGGTATCCGATCTCTACGGGGCGTTAGCCAGGCTTGGGGAACTCTTCGGCGTACCCCAGAATGCCGAATCACTTTACCGGCAGATGAAGGAAGAGATCGAGGGGGTCGGGAGGGGAGTGAGGGGCAGAGATCCGGTGCCGGTCATGTACGTTGTTGCTGCTGACCCGCCCATGACCACCGGGGAAGGCACCTTCATCGACGAGTTGATCCAGATTGCCGGGGGTAGGAATGTCTTCTCCGACGCTGGACTCCAGTGGCCCTCGGTTGGTTTTGAATCCATCCTGAGCCGGGATCCGGAGTTCCTCGTATGGCCCCGGGGCGACTATGGGTCGGTTTCTCTGGAGGTTTTGAGGACTACTCCTGGTTGGAAGGAGGTGCCTGCAGTCATCGATGGCAGGGTTTTGTTCGTGGATGGTGACCTCTTCAGCCGACCGGGACCGGGGTTTCCCGAGGCGGCTCGAACGCTAGCCGCGGCCCTTCACCCAGCCGTTTTCGGCCCCAATCATCGGCGCCAGCCGTGATAGCCCGGCTCTTTCTCCTTCTTTTGATGGCCTTGTCGGTGATGGCAGGGGCTCTGTTGCTGGGCCCGGTGGAGCTTCCACTCCGGGAGGTGGTTCTGGCCATGGGAGGAGGGGGCGACCCGGCGACCCGGACCATCATCCTGGACCTTCGTCTTCCCAGGGTCATCCTGGCCGCCCAGGTGGGTGCAGGCCTTGCCGTGAGCGGAGCGGTCTTTCAGGCGCTCCTACGGAACCCTCTGGCAGAACCCTATGTCCTGGGTGTGTCAGGAGGAGCGGCCCTGGGGGCGGTGACGGCCATCGTTCTTGGTGTCACCATCGGCTCGGTGGTGGCATTGCCCCTTTCGGCCTTCGTTGGCGCAGTCGTTGCGATACTTCTGGTTCTCGTCATGGCTGGGGGCCGAGGTCGAGGTTTTGATACACGGATACTCCTTCTCTCCGGTGTCGTCATCGGAGCGTTCTTCAATGCCATCATCCTACTCATCATCAACTTTGCCGATGTAGAGACTTTCCGATCGGCCCTCCTCTGGATCATGGGTTCCTTCTCCGGTGCCACGTCTGCGGGGGTGCTGGCTGTCTCCCTTTTTCTTTGGCCGGCAATGCTGGCGCTGCTACTGCTGGCCCGCCCTTTGAACCTCCTCTCGGTGGGTGAGCAGAGCGCTTTTCATCTGGGTGTGGATGTCAAGAAGTTCAGAATCGTCGTCTACGTCGTGAATTCCCTCCTGGTGGGGGTCTGCGTGTCCGGAGCGGGCGCCATTGGTTTCGTGGGTCTGGTGGTACCCCACGCACTCCGCCTGGTGGGTGGGAGCGACCACCGCTGGCTTCTTCCGGCCTCCGCCATTTCCGGTGCTATTTACCTGGTGGCTGCAGATACTCTTGCCCGGACGGCCGTGGCCCCGACCGAGCTGCCGGTAGGGGTGGTCACGGCAATCATCGGTGTACCGGTATTCCTCTGGTTGCTCCTGAGAAGTGAGGGGGTTAGGTGAAGGCTGTTTTCGATCTCAGGGAGGTACGGTTCCGCTACTCCACGAGTCGGCGGGACGTCCTCGCGGATATCACCTTCGGGATCCCCCCCGGAGTCCTGTACTCCATTCTTGGTCCCAACGGGTCGGGTAAGTCCACACTGCTTCAGGTCATGTTGGGAGAGTTGGCAGCGGCCCAGGGGCGGGTGGAGTTCGGGAATCGGCCCGTTGGGCAATGGCCCCGTCGGGCCATGGCCCGTCAGGTGGCCTTCGTTCCCCAGGAGGAGCCCTTGGCCTTTCCCTTGTCCGTGCGGCAGCTGGTGGAGATGGGACGGTTCCCTCATGTGGGGGTCCTGGGGCGTTTCGGAAAGGAGGATGAAGTCGCTGTTTTCAGGGCCATGGAACAGGCCGGGATCGCCGACCTCGCCCATCGATCCATCCACACCCTGTCCGGGGGCGAGCGGCAACGGGCTCGGATAGCCCGGGCTCTGGCACAACAGCCGTCCACTCTGGTTCTGGACGAACCTACGGCGTCCTTGGACCTGCGCTACGAGATGGAGACCTTTGAGTTGATGAGGGAGCTGGCTTCGACCTCCCGGCTCACCGTGGTGGTGGCCACGCACAACCTGAACTTGGCTGGACGCTACTCCTCTCATCTGCTGCTGCTCTCGGAAGGCCGGATCCAAGCCTCGGGCAAGCCGACAGAAGTCCTCACCGACCGGATTCTAGAAGAGGTTTACCGTTGGCCGGTGGCGGTGACACCTCATCCGGGCCCTGGCACCGACGCCGGATCTCCCCAGGTCCTCCCTCTCAGCCGGGGGGTTGGGGGAAGTGGGACCGACCACGGCTGAACCATCGGCCGTCTCCTTCCCCGAAGGGCTCCCATCTTGGGGCCAAGAGGGTCACTTCGATCTGAAACTGCGGACTTGAATGCCGATGGGCCCTCGGCCGGACGGGATGCTGTCGGTCAACTCGAAAGATCCAGCCGAGTACGTGAAAACCCAGGGGGGAAGACCTTGGCCGGGGCTGCCGAAAAAGGTCTGGTAAAGGGTTCCATCTGGTCCTGTCACAGAGCTCGACGCCCCCCTGCAGAAGCCATTCGGTCCCGGCGCGCACACGGCATTCCCGGGTCCTCGGAGGAAGGTTTCCGACGACGATTCCCAGACGGTGCAACCAAAGAGGAAACCGGACACATACACCAGGCCGTCCTCGTCCACGTGAACGTCCGCGGACCCCGGCGCCAGACCTTCCACCACGTTTATGAGTGTCATAGTCTGGGGGTCAATGACGGCCATGGAGCTTGGATCGAAGTAGTTTCCCGTGTTTGGGACGTAGAGGAGTCCGTCCGGTCCCAGAGCTCCGAATTGTGGGTTTTCTCCTCCCGTGCTTACGGTGCCGGTAACGGTCATGGTCGTGGGATCGATGGCCGTGACGATACCTTCTCCGGCGGGTGACCAGAACTCATCCAGGTTCGAGGAAACCACCAGGACCCGGTCGTGGGAGAGGCTGATGATATCCGTGGGATTAGGCGGTACCGCCACGGTCTCCGTAATGGCTCGCCCATCCTGGCTTACGTTGAACTTTCCGACTTCGTCTGTTTCCTGATTGGCCACCAGCACGGTTTCCTGATCCACGAAGGTTGATCCTGTGGCGTTCCCGGCCGGGAAGAGGAAGAAACCTTCGATGGTCTGCGAGCGAAGATCGATGATTGCCACGGACGCAGCGTTTCCCAGGGGAACCGCGGCCTTCTCACCCCATACCGACAATCCGGTGGCCGTGACGGAACTGCTGGCTCCCAGGGCTATATCCCGGGTTTCCCCGGGATCCCCGACCTGGAAAAGCCGGAGGCCATTCTCCAGGGAGCTTACCACCAGACCGATTTCCGGGTCCGGGAGGGTTCCGTCCAGAAAGTCCAACTCCTGGACAACGACAGAGACCGCGGCGGTGCCTCGGTTACCGTCGGAGTCGGTAGCCACCAGCGAAATGGTGTGAACCCCCACCGACGGAGACGAGACGTCGCACGAGCTCCCGGTGCAGATCGCACCGTCGATGGAGCTGGTCCATACCATACTCTCGTCGGGCAACACCCCGTCCTGGGGGTCCGAGGCCGCCCCCGCCACATGGAGGGAAGCCCCCTCCAAAAAGACGGACCCTGGGGCCGGATCGAATATGGACACCGACGGCGACTTCGGCCCGAGGGGATCATCATCGGTGCAGGAGACAAGGAGGGCTGCGGCCACGAGACCCACGTGCGACCACCGGTGGGTCGGGGATCGATTAGGCACCATGGCAAGATTCTTCTCAGGAGTGACGGGAAGAGAGCTCATTTTCTTGTTGCCGGGGTCAAGTGGAGGTGGGTGGACCACCCACGACTGGGGAGGGGATAGTCCACCAGGAGGGCGGCTCGATCGTCGAGGAGGTTGGACCATACTACTTCGATTCGCCCGGATACCGCCCCCAGAGTCAGGGTTGAGCTCCAGCCGAGGTCCAGGATGGTGTATGGGGACAGGGAGTTCAGGTCGGATCCGGCAACGGCCCTCCGGCTGCCGACATGATTTGCCCTGAAGGTCAGGTTGCCGAAGGCGAGATCAAATCGCCCCTCGCCGTTTGCCGTGAAGACCGGGCGATAGGCGATCTGTCCGTGAAGGACCCCTCCCTGATAGTCCACGTGGGCCCATGCACCTTGCCCGGAGAGGGAGTGGTCTCGCCCGAGCAGGGGAAACTCTACGACGGATCCCACCTCGATTCCCCTCCGAGAAACGTCGAAGTTCTTCGGGCTCCAGACGAATCGGAAATCCGGGAACCAAAGGACCATGTCGTCGATATCCGACTGGTAGGCCGAAATCCGGCCTTGAATGCGGGCCTTCCCCAGCTGAACCCGGCCATCGGCCGTCACGGTGATCTCGCCTCGCACCCGCTCCGGCCTGAGATCTGGGTTCGGACGAACCAGGACGCCCTCCTGGAAGAACAGATCGGCCAGATCGGGTGGAGAGAAGGCGCTTCGGAAAGCCACTTCGATTCTGGCTCCCCGGTTGTCGTAGGACGCCGAAAGACTCGGCGAGAGCCGGAGTCCGTCCACCAGCCCATGTCCGTCGGCCCTGACCCCGAGGTTCAACCGGCCGCGGGCCGTCTTCCCCAGGGGGCGGTCCAGTTCCAACTGGGCCCAGAGACCAGCCTCTTGGACCTCGGTGAAGGGGGGCATCAGCACGTCAGCCTCGATTGCCCTTCTGCGAAGCTCCCCCCCGACTCGGCCCAGGGCTGGCCCGAACCGTCGCCATCCGGCCAGGCCGAGCTCTTGCTGGGCAACCCGGGCCCGTTGGTCGTAGGCCTGACCGAGAGGAGGCATGGAATCCGAGTATTCGGCTCGCTGCCACTGCAAGGCCACCATCCCGGATACGCCTCGTTCGGAACCCCCCATCTGATGTCGCAGGCTGACACCCGACCTCCCATGGCTCTGCTCTCCGGCGAGGGCAGGTTGGGCCGTTGGGCCCGGACTTCCACGCTCCAGCTCACTCCCGTGGACGCGAAGGGAGGAAACCGAGGAACCACGGCGTCGTTCCACACCCAGGTTTCCACCTTTCCGGTGGAACCAGGCGTTCTCCCTCTCCTCTTTCCCGCCTCCTCGGAATTCCGGAACATCGTAGAGGAAGTCTCCGTCTGCCGTGTTCCAGTTTCCCCTCGCCGAGAGCGTCCACCTCGAGGCAGGGGTCCAACTTCCGCCACCGGAGATACTCCTTGATCCCCAGGAGCCGACTCCCAGGGAGAGGTCTGCGCTGGATTCAGTCGGACGCCGGCTCTCAAGGAGGACAACACCCGCCAATGCCCGGGGTCCGTACCGGGCCGAGTTGGCTCCGGGACGCACGACGATCCGATCCAGGGAGGTCAGGTGGATGCCGCTGAGATCGACCTCTCCGGTCAGGGGCGAGTTGAGGGGCACTCCGTCCAGGAGGACCAGCACCTGACCGGGGGAGGATCCCCGGATCTGAATGCTTGCCGAGGACCCTTCGCTTCCCCTCCTGACCATGGTTACGCCAGGTAGACCGTCCAGGGCCTCCGGGAGGTCCTTCACCGTCGGGCCCAGCTCCTCTCGAGTTACCACGATTCCTCCCGGCGGCAGGTCTCCGGTTTCTGCTGCCACCTCCAACCCCCGAAGCTCCAGAGGGTCCGGCGACAAGGAGACGGAGGCATAGGTCCGTCGCCCATTCACGGCCTCCACCTCGACGGCTTCCTCTCCGTAACCGAGGGCTTGGACCGTCAGCCGGTAAAGCCCCGGCGGCAATCCTCTCAGAACGGCCCGTCCACTTCTATCGGTCAGCGAGGAAAGGCCCGATTCCGGGAGGGAGACCAAGGCCCTAGGGATAGGATCGCCATCGACCCGGCTGTTTACCGAGACCTCCACCACAGAGGCGACCTGCCCGCCCACGGGCCGGTAGCTCCAGGCAAGAAGGAGGAACGCCGAGGAGAGAAAGGCGGCGAACAGGAAGCGGAGCCTAGGAAAGATGAGGCGGAATGGGGCGTTCCTCCCCCGGCATCGGCTCGGGGCCGAAGGGAAGCGCCTTCGAACTGGCTCCCGATTTCGCACTCTTTCCCCGTCTCTTTGGACGGGGAGAAGAACGGGATACCGTGCGGGCGGATGGCCGGCAGAGGACCCCGTCCCCTCCCTCGAGGGTGGTGGTCGGGACGGAGGCGAGGTCTCCTGACTCGAGACAGAGCCGCCAGCCTTCCCGGGTCATATCAGCCCAGTGGCTTTTTGGCGGATCTTTGGGAGAGAACTCCGCGTCTCTTACAGTGGCGGGGCCGCGCCGGCTTCTCACCGGACTTCCGAGATCCCCTCCGTCGGGTTTTCCAAAGGACATGGATACCAAGCCACGGCCCTGGCGGCAAGGTGGTTCGGTACGTATTCGATGGAACGGCCTTGCGTGGGCGCTCCAAAGAGCCACTTTTCGGACCTTCGACCGCTCAACCACACAGCTGACCCGAGTCGGAGCACCCCGATTCCCTCCAGAAGGAGAGATGTACATGAAATCGTCATCGCCCCGGATCCTCTATTGGTGTCTGGCACTCCTGGCAACGACCCTTCTGGCCGGGCCGGCGGGTGCCGCTGCCCAGGGCCAGGAAGAGGCCCAGGGTCCGCGACCCATCGAACTCCAGGACATTTCTGACTGGAAGCGAATCCAGGGGTCCAGTCTTTCCAACGACGGCTCGTGGTTTGCCTATCGCGTCAGCCCCGGGGAGGGGAACAGCGAGCTGGTAGTCCGGAGCACCTCGACCGATGCCGAACACCGCTTCCCGGTGGGGGATGGGGGCGGGCCGGTAACCTTCTCCGAGGACTCCCGCTGGTTGGCCTTCACCATCGCTCCTGACCACGAGGACTCGGAGCGCCCCAGGGGCAACGGCCCTCCTGCCCGTAACAAGGTGGGAATCCTGGAGCTCGCCTCGGGCGAAATGTCGGAGGTCGAGGACGTGCAGTCGTTCTCCTTTGCCGGTGAACGAGGAGGGTGGATCGCCCTCCGGAAGTATGGCGCCTCAGGGAACGGTGCTGGAGCCTCGGCAGGCCCCGGGACGGGAGGCCCTGGAGCCCAGAGGGGAGGCGGGGAAAACGGCAGCGATGATCGTCCTCAGGGCGTGGACGTGGTGCTGCATGAGCTTTCCACCGGTGCCAACCTGAACATAGGGAACGTGTCCGAGTTCAGTTTCGATGAATCAGGGCGTTGGCTGGTATGGGTGGTGGACGCCCAGGGGAAGCTCGGGAACGGCATCCAGCTCCGGGACATGGAAACCGGAGTGATCCAGGTGCTGGAGAGTGACGAGGCTCGTTATAGCCGTCTGGCATGGACCGACGACGGCGATGCCCTCATCACCCTGAAGGCCGTGGAGCATGATGACTACGAAGACCCGCTCCACTCCGTCATCGGGTGGACCGGTTTCGGAGGTCGGAGTGGGCCCACGAAGGTCGTGTTCGACCCCATGGCCACCGAAGGCTTTCCGGACGGGATGACCGTGTCGCCGAACAGGGCTCCCAGCTGGTCTGAAGCCTTGGACGCCTTCCATTTCGGTATCCACGAGGTCGAGATGAAAGAGGATGCGGGGGGCGAGGAGGAAGGGGGAGCTGAAACGGGGGAAGAGACCGAGGAGGAAGGTGAGGAAGAGGAACGCCCCTCCCGACCGGGGTCGGATGAGGTCTCGGACGATGAAAAGCCCGACCTCGTCCTGTGGCATTGGAAAGACCCACGCCTCCAACGTGCCCAGGAGCTGCAGGCGAGCCGGGACAGAAACTTCAGCTACGCCTCGGCCTACTGGGTCGGGCCGAAGCGTTTCGTTCGGCTGGCCGACGATGAAATCGAAAGCGTCATTCCTGCTCGGGTGGGTCACTGGGCCGTCGGACGGGACGACCGGGCCTACGAGCTCATGGCGAGCCTGGATGGTCGCCAACGCAATGACGTCTACGCCCTTGACATGAGGACCGGGGACCGGGAGATGATCCTGGAGGGGTCCATGTGGTCCAATGACATCTCTCCCGACGGAGAGCACTTCCTGTACTATCAGGACGGCCACTACTACACCTACGAGTTCGCCACGGGGGAGCACCGGAACATCACCGCCGATGTTCCCACCTCTTTCATCGACACCGAGGACGACCACAACCGGGTGGATCCCCCTATCCGACCCCGGGGATGGACGGAAGACGGGGACTACGTCCTCCTGTCTGACAATTGGGACATCTGGCAGGTTCCTGCCCGGGGGGGTGAGGCCGTCAACCTCACCGTGAATGGGAAGGCGGATCAGATCAGATATCAGAGTGCCATTCAATTCGACCCGGACAATGAACCGGGAATCGATCTTTCGGAGCCCGTCTATTTTCCAACCTACGGAGAATGGACGAAGAAGGCAGGCTTCAGCCTCATGACCCGGGGACGCCCGGGCCCGGAGGTCCTGGTCTGGGAAGACAGGTCCTATGGAGCTTTCATGAAGGCTGAGGACGCCGATACCTACGTCGTCTCCTGGTCGACCAACGAGGTGTACCCGAACTACCACGTAACCGACGCCCGGCTCAGAAATCCGACTCAGATCACTGACGCCTTTCCTGAACAGTCGGAGTTCCTCTGGTCCGACGGGACCATCCTGGTGGACTACGAGAGCGACAAGGGGGACCGGCTCCAGGGCGCCCTCTTCCTGCCGGCCGACTACAAGGAAGGGCAGAGTTACCCGACCCTCGTGTACTTCTATGAGTTGAGTTCCAATAGGCTCAATAGATACGAATTTCCCTCGGCCAACGGCTTCAACAAGAGCGTTTATACGAGCAACGGATACGCCGTGTTCATGCCCGACATCGTATACCAGATCAACGATCCGGGCATGTCAGCGGTCTGGTGCGTCCTGCCGGGACTCCAGGCAGCCATCGAGACGGGGGTTGTGGACCCCGAAAGAGTGGGGGTCCACGGCCATTCATGGGGAGGGTATCAAAGCTCCTTCCTGGTGACCCAGACCGACGCCTTCGCCGCTGTGGCCACGGGAGCACCCCTCACCAACATGATCTCCATGTACGGATCCATCTACTGGAATAGCGGATCCGCCGATGGAGCCATCTTCGAGAGCAGCCAGGGTCGGTTCTACGGGGGCCCATGGGACCACAAAGAGGCCTACGAGAGGAACTCCCCGGTGTACCACGCCAAGAATATCAACACCCCCATCCTCCTCCTCCACAACGACCAGGATGGAGCCGTGGACTGGAACCAAGGGATCGAGTTCTACAACACGGTCCGGCGGCTCCAGAAGCCCATCGTCATGCTCCAGTATGTCGGCGAGAACCACGGCCTCCGGGACGAGGCGAACCTGAAGGACTACACAGTCCGAATGCGGGAGTTCTTCAACCACTATTTGAAGGGCGAGCCGGCTCCGGAATGGTGGACCGACGGCGTTCCGTACCTGGAGATGGACGACCACATCAAGGAGAGGATCCACCTGGTGAGGCCGAAGAAGGAGGAGAGGGGTGAGGGGAGAGGTGGAGAGGGGGGTCGGTAGTCAAACCTGGCCGAATGCTCTTACCTCACAAAAAGTCGCGGTAGGAATGGGCGGCCCCTTTGCTGGGGCCGCCCTCATTCTACGAGGTAGGTGAAGCCCTGCCTGCATGGTATTGTCACCGATCGACCTCTTGAGTCGTTACAGGTAACCTCTGGGCATCCTGGCCCGACACGCCCAACCGCGATTCAATTGAGCCGTATCAGGTATTCGTAGGCCTTCTTGATCCCTGCCAGGGCCCGGGCAGCCATGGTTCCCTCGACCTGCAGCATCTCCTCGATATCCGGTCCCGAAGCGCGCCAGCTTTCGAGGCGGGCTTCCGATGCCGTAATGATGCTGTCCTCCAGGGGCATCAGCATCTTCCAGATGCCCCCGCCGTCCTCGTCCTTCAGCTCGGAGGTGTCGATGTAGAGAGGGCGGATCCTGGCAGGGTCGGCCGATGGGTCCTCGAACTCCTCGTACAGCTCCTTCCGGATCTGATTCGATGCGTCGGCCATGGGCGCGGTCTCGGGGCCATTGGCCTCAGGGGGCGTCTCCCCCACGGGCCAATAGGGGACCAGCACTCCCGTGGAGGGCTGGCCCAGGATGGTCCACATGGTGCTTAGCCTCGGGTCTTCGCCTTCCAGGACGCCCTGTATCACGGCAAAGGAAACGGAGGTGTTCCGGTTGATGCTCGAGTTGTGGGGAAAGTACCCGGCGGGGTGTCCGTCGATGGAACCCGTGAAGGGGAGCTGGATCAACTCCCCTTCTGGGGTCCCGAAGGACCGGACCTGGACTTTGACGATCTCCTTGAAGTCGATCTTGTCGGTCCGGTAGAAGTCGATCATCAGCTGTTCGGTCTGGAGGTACCGGTCCATGCTCCCGGGCGGGTCGCCCCGGGACCGGTCTCCGTTTACGGCGAAATTGGTGCGTAGGATGTAGCCCTTCTCCGTGTCGGCAGCGTCATAGCGCCAGTACTGATGTCCAGCCGTCTCGAAGAAGGCTGCCGCCCCGGTGGCGTCGATCACACCGAAGTTCGTGTTGGTGCGTCTCCCCGACTGGTTCGTTTCCTGGAGAAGATCCTCAAATTCCTCCACCGTGGCGCACCGCTGGAGGGCATAGGCCATAAACTGTCCGTTGGAGAGACCGGAGGGTGCTGCCGGGAGGTCTGAGGAAGCGGTGTTGATGATTGCAAACCCCTTTTCGTTCACACCCATCCAGGAGGACGATTCCGCTCCGGCAGAGATCACCGAAACGAAGGGATAGGCCCCTGAGGTGTTCCAGATCACCTCGTTGTTGATAGCGCCAGCATCCCGCGTCTTCCAGAGAAGAGGTCGCCCGTCCGCCGTTGCCCTTCCGCTGGCAACTCCCGCGGTACACTCCTCCAGTTCGGCTGGAATCGAGGGGCCTTCCATGGGGAGGAATGGAAGGAGGAGAAGAGTGGGGAGAAGGAAAGGCAGTTGTATCATGATGATCCACTCCGGGGCCCGCCTCGGACTCGGGCCGCCGCCAACGGGAACACGGCTAGAATAGACCATTCTGCCCGTCTTCCGATTCCTCCGTCAAGGAGGGAGGGTGTGGGCGGTGATCAAGGTCCAATCCCTCGGTGTAGCGGGGTTTCCGGGGCTGTCTGACGTAGCCGAAGCCCTAGGAGGTCAAAAGCGGGGAATCCACTTCCCGAAGCCTTTGAGTAGAAAGACCAGACCTGCCGCCAGAACCCCCGCCAACAGGAGGGGGGCCAGGTCCTGGATCTCCATTTCTTCGGTCCCGGCGTCTCCGCCGTTCTCGCCGACTTCCTCCCGCTCCGGGTCATGAACATAGCAATAGCGGGAACCGGGTCGGGCGTTCCTTTTGCATCGGTCACCGTCTCGGGTCGTTCCCTCGCAGCGTGCCATGGTTCTTTACCTCCGTATAGAGTCCTATTTCATAGTACGCGTGGGGTGCTGCGAGGGTTCATGGGGACGAGAGAGTGGGAGGGGCCCAGGCCTTCCAGGGCAATTGGCGAGGTGTGGCCGGACCTTGGCTCCTCTGGCTCCCTCCTGGGTAGTCAGGGTCGTCTCCTGAAGATGCGAGGAAACGGTGGTCGAGAAGATCTGTGTGGTAACAGGCGGGAACTCCGGGGTTGGTTTTGAAACCTCTCGTCTCCTGGCAGAATCGGGTGCCAGGGTGGTTCTGGTCTGTCGGGATCAGGAGCGGGGGCAGATGGCAATGACCCGGATCAAGGGGGATGTGCCGTCGGCTCGGGTCAGCCTGGAGGTGGCGGACCTCGCCTCCCTGGCCCAGGTCCGGGACCTCAGCGCAAGACTATTGCAGGCCCTTCCTTCGCTGGACCTCCTTGTGAACAACGCCGGCGTCGTTCGTGCCGAACATGAGAAGACCGAGGACGGCTTCGAAAAGACCATGGCGGTGAATCACCTCTCCCATTTCCTCCTCACTCACCTTCTCCTTTCGAAGATGATCGATTCCGGGGGCCGGGTCATCAATGTCAGTTCTGAAGCTCACCGGCGTTCACGCCTCAGTCCCGATACCTTGGAGGATGCCCTTCTGGGTCCAGCCCGATACAACGGGATGCAGGCCTACTCCCATTCGAAGCTCGCCAACATTCTCTTCACCTCGGAGTTGGCCCGTCGTCACACGGCGGGGGAGTTGTCGACTTGTTCCGTTCACCCCGGCGTGCTAGCCACCCGTATCTGGAATCAGAACCGGAATCTCCTGAGCTTCCTCATGGTGCTTTTGAAGCCAACCATGGGAAGGCCTTCGACAGGCGGGAAGTCCGTGGCCCACCTCGCCGGACAACCGGCCGAGTTTGTCCACGGGCGTTATTTCAACAAGAAGAGGGAGGCGTGGCCGGCGCCCCCTGCCCGGGACAAGGCCCTGGCCCGAAGCCTTTGGAAGCTCAGCACGGACCTCACCGGGCTCTCTACCCAGGCAGTGCCTTCCGCGGAGTAGTAGGAGGAAACCTCCACCGCCTCCCGCCCGTAGGGTCCTTAGCCCGAACCCTGAACGGAAGAGGTTCCCATGGTTACGATTTTGAAGCGCATCGCCAAGCTGATCCTGAGCTGGATTCAAGATCGGCTCTGATATGGAGGGACTCCTCCAGGACATCCGATTGGGTGGGGACCATCGCTGCCTCACTCCAGGAAATACCTCTCCGCCAGCTCCGTGAACTCCTGGACCTGTTTCTCCATCCAGCTCCGATCTCGACCCAGCTCCTCCGCCATCAATTCGGCAACTTTGGGGGCCGATTCCCGGGCAGCCCGGGCGTCCAGGATGAGAGATCGCGTCCTCCGCGCCAGGACATCGTCAACCGTCCGAGCCATCTCCTCCCGGACGGCCCAGACCACTTCCCCGGCCAGGGGTCGTAGCCTGTCGTGGAGAGGCTTGGCCAGGGCCGGATTCGATCGAATCAGGGCCTCTACTGCAGGAGCGTCCGACCCGTAGGCCTCCAGCTTTCCGAACCGTTCCGGATGGGTGTGAAACCCGTGGATGTTGAGGTCTTTGGTGATGCAATCTCGGGGTTCGAGCCCGCCGAGGACGATCCCGTGATCGATGGCATCCTCCGCCATCTTCCTGTAAGTGGTCCATTTTCCTCCCGTGAGGGTCAGGAGTCCGGAGCTGGACACGTGAAGAGTGTGATCCCGGGATAGCGCCGCGGTGTCCTCTCCGTCCCCCTGGGAAACCAGAGGTCGCAGACCGGCGAAACACGAAAGGACGTCGGCCCGGGTCGGGTCCTCGGTTAGATACCGTGCCGCATGAGAGAGCAGGAACTCCACCTCCTCCTCCAGCGGGACCGGCTCCAGGTGGGTTTCGTCCATGGGTGTGTCGGTCGTACCGACCACGACCACGTCGTGCCAGGGGATGGCGAAGAGGACCCGGCCATCGTCGGTGTGGGGAACCATGATGGCCGAGTTTCCGCCCAGGAATCGGCGGGGAAGAACCAGGTGGACCCCTTGACTGGGCTGGATCATGGTGGGGGCTTCCGCATCGTCCATCCGTCGAATCTCGTCGGTGAAGACGCCGGTGGCATTCACCACGACCCTGGCGCCGGCGGTGAAGCTGTCACCAGTCTCCCCGTCCACCGCCGCGACACCGGCCACATAACCGTCCCTGTCCTTGGCCACCTCCACCACCCGGCAGTAATTGACCAGTTTCGCCCCCTGGCCGGCTGCGGTCTGAACCAGGTCCAGGAGCAACCGCGCGTCGTCGAACTGCCCGTCGTGGTATACGACGCCTCCCCTGAGCCCGTCTCTTTCGATGGTCGGAAGGCGCAGCACCGTCTCTTCCTTCGAGAGGTTCTTCGACTTTCCGAATCCGTACTTTCCGGCCAGGGCATCGTAGACCTTCATGCCGATACCGTAAAAGGGGGCTTCCCACCATTCGTAGTTGGGAACGACGAACTCCAGGTCGCGCACAAGGTGCGGAGCGTTTCTCCTCAGACGCCCCCGCTCCCGGAGGGCTTCCATCACCAGGGGGATGTTCCCCTGTTGGAGGTACCGTACGCCGCCATGGACGAGCTTCGTACTTCGGCTGGACGTGCCTTTTCCGAAATCGTTCTGTTCGAGAAGGAGCACTGAATACCCACGTGAGGCGGCATCCACGGCCACTCCCACTCCCGTGGCGCCTCCACCCACTACGATGAAGTCCCAGGTACGATCCGATTCCCTGGCCGCGGCAAGCATGGATTCTCTCTTCATCCAACCGCCTTTCTTCTTTGTGTCGAAGCCATCGATCGAGTTTCCTCCGGAAGCCGATCAAACTAGCTTCCCCCGGCCCGGCGGCGGCTAGTGCCATAATGTGCGGGCCAGGTATCCATTGTCAGAAGAACGTGTTCGGGAATGACCCGCAAGGAAACGGACAGTTACGGGCCGGGTGCCTTCACGAGACTCCTGCAGAGAGCTGTGGAGGTAAGAGAGGAGGAGGTAACGGTACTCCTTCTCTCAGGGGCCTACTTTTTCTTTGTCCTGGCCAGCTACTACGTGATTCGGCCCATTCGGGACGAAATGGCGGTGGTTGGAGGCGTGGAAAACCTGGCTTGGATGTTCACCGCGACCCTGGCGGGCACCCTCCTCGTCCACCCGCTTTTCACGTGGGCTGTATCGAGGTACCCCAGGAAGACCTTTATCCCCATCGCCTACCGCTTCTTCATCGCCAACCTCCTCCTCTTCTTTCTCCTGATGCGACTGGCCCCGGCAGGCGCCTACGTCTGGGTCGGTAGGGTGTTTTTCAGCTGGACGAGCGTCTTCAACCTCTTCGTTGTGTCGGTTTTCTGGGCCTTCATGGCCGACATTTTCCGCCTGGATCAGGGGAAGAGGCTCTTTGGATTCATCGGGGTCGGTGGAACCCTCGGGGGAATCCTGGGAGCGACTCTCACGGCGAGTCTGGCGGAGGTTCTGGGGCCGGTGAACCTTCTTCTGGTTTCCGCAGCCCTTCTCGAGGTAGCGCTGCGATTGGTCCGTCAGCTAGGAAAGAGGGTGACGCTGTCGGGCTTAGGGAGCCAGGGGGACGAGGACGAGGCCATGGGTGGGGGCATACTGACCGGAATCAGAGACGCGTTCCGGTCTCCGTACCTTCTGGGCATCATCGCCTTCATGTTCCTCTTCACCTTCACCTCGACAGCCATTTACTACCAGCAAACGGACATTGCTACCCGGAACTTCGACACGCCCGGGGCCCCGGCGGCTTTCTTTGCTCGGATCGATCTGTCCGTCAACATCCTGGCTGTTCTGACCCAAGCTCTTCTCACCGGAAGGATCATCAAGTGGTTTGGCTTGGGAGTTGCCCTGGCCATCCTCCCGTTGATTACCGTGGTGGGGCTGATCGGTTTGGGAGTCACGCCGACACTTGGCGTGCTCTTTGTCGTGCAGGTGTTTCGTCGCGGTTGGAACTACGGCCTCATGAAGCCGGCCTTGGAGACCCTCTACACGGTTGTGCCCAGGGAAGAAAAGTACAAAGCTAAGAACTTCATCGATACGACAGTTTACCGAACGGGAGACCAGCTCGGTGCCTGGTCCAACAGGGGTTTCATGGCTCTGGGTATGAGCTTCGCCGCCATGGCCTTCATTGCCGTTCCCCTGGCCGGGATATGGCTAATTACCGGGTTGGCCCTCGGTGTAGCGCAGGGAAACAAAGCGCGAGAACTTCAGTAGGACCTCTCAAATTCGGACACAGGAGGGAAGGGCGATGGCAAGCAGAAGAGAATTCCTGGCCGGGTCGGCTACCGCTGGACTGGGCTTGGGGTTGGGCGGCTTTTCGGTCTTGGGTTGTGGCGGCGGCAACGGTGAGGCGGCGGGCGGGGGGGCAGAGGGCCACGAGTCCGGAGGGGAGGGAGCCATCGCCAGAGCCGAGCGGTCCCTGAGGATCCTGATTCTCGGAGGCACCGCTTTCCTTGGCCCCGCCCAAGTCGAACACGCTCTGGCTCGTGGCCACACCATTACCCTCTTCAATCGGGGTCGGACCAATCCACACCTGTTCCCGGACGTGGAGAAGCTGGTAGGAGACAGGGCCACTCCAGATTACTCCGCCCTGGAAGGTCGGGAATGGGACGCCGTCATCGACAACTCGGCCAATGTCGCATCGTGGCTCGATGACTCTACTCAGATCCTGAAGGAGCAAGCGGGCCGATACCTCTTCGTGTCCAGCATCTCGGCCCATTCGGACAATAGCGTAATCGGCCAAACGGAGGATGGCCCCGTCTTCTCAGAAGAGGACTACAACGAGGTCATCGCCTCTGGGGCGGGCATGGGCCAGGCTTTTGGCCCCAACAAAGCTCAGGCGGAGCGCCTGACCTTCCGAGCCTTCGGCGACCGGGGAATCGTGGTCCGGCCCGGACTCATCGTCGGGCCCATGGACAACAGTGGGCGGTTTACCTACTGGCCGGTGCGGATCGACCGGGGGGGCGAGGTCCTTGCCCCGGGAGACGGCACCGACTTCACCCAGATCGTGGACGTCAGGGACCTGGGTCGGTTCATGATCCACCTCGTGGAGCAGGAGCAGACGGGGACCTTCAACGCCACAGGACCGGAGTCTCCCATGACCATGGCGGAAATGCTGTCAGGGATCCGGTCCGTGACTTCGAACCCAGTCACCATCACCTGGGTGGCGGCCGACTTTCTGCAAGAACACGAGGTCGGCGCCTGGATGGAGATGCCCTGTTGGGTGTACCCCAGCCCGGAGACCGCCGGCTTCAGCGCCTATGATTGTACGAAGGCCATTCAAGCTGGCCTGACCTTCCGGCCCCTTGCAGCTACCGCCAAGGACACCCTCGACTGGTGGAAGAGCCTTCCGGAAGATCGGCAAGCTCTGAGAACCGGGATCGATCCGGAGAAGGAGGCGAACATCCTTCGGGCCTGGCACGCTAGAGGGGCCTGAGGAAAAGCAGAGCCTTCACGGGAGACCCCGGCGGCGGGCCGTGGCCGGGGCGTGCAGGTCTGGTGTGGACGTTAGGGAAAGGCGGGCGGATTTCCAATCGACGGGTGGGGACGTATACTACCCGGACTCGATCACAGAAGCTCTGGAGACTCTCCAATCATGAGCTTGGAAGACGTTCAGGCGGTCATTGAGAGTGCAAAAGCCCGAGGTGTGGATCACCTCGAGAGTTACATACGGCAAAGGGCCCCCGGGATGCCTGAGCCGAAGGTCCAGGAGACAGCCGAGGTCGCCCTGGAGATCATAGAGTCTATTCCGATCTTCCTGGCCAGGGCCTCACAAGAAGCCCGTACCCGGAAGATGGTTCGGACGGTTCAACCGGTCCTTAACCATGCCGAGCAATACTTCCTGCGGCCCATGGACCTGATCCCAGAGATGACCATGGGTCTGGCTGGCCTCTTGGACGATACCTACTTGGTCTTGCGCATCCTCCAGAACCTCGATCGTGGCCCAGAGCCCTTCCTGGACTGGGATCTGGAGTTTCCCCTGGCCTTCCTCAGAGGCCTGGTGGGGAACGAAATCGGATCCAAGCTGGACACTCTCTCCGTGGCCGCAATGGAGGAAGTCTCCCAACAGCTGACATTGGTTTGGGAGCAGGTTTCACACGACGCCTGACGGCCAAGAAAAGCGGCCGACCTTTCGGCCTTCTCCCTACCACCTCCCACCACGTACTCTCAGATAATCGTCGACCACGCGGATGAACTCGGAGTTCGTCAGGTCCTCCCCCGGTCGCCAGGGGCTTTCCCCTATCCAGCAATGCGGCTTTTTTCGCCCGTATTCAAAGATGGCTTCGGGGTCGGGATTGGAGAGACCCTCCATTGCCTCCTCCATGAGCTCCACGGCGTTGTTCAGGTAGTAGGAGTCCATGTCCCCGACTGCCACGTGGATCTTCCCTGACAAATTCACTCCGATCCGGGACCAGTTTTCCACAAGGTGGTGGGTGAGGTCCCAGTTCTCCCTCCAATACTCTGCCACCTCATGGTCGATCTCTCCGGTGACCCTGTTCCAGATAGGAGCCGCATACCCGTCCGGGCCGACGGGGCTGAAGAGGGCCTCCCATATGGCCCATTGACCTCCCGATCGCCCGTTTGGGCCCACGGCTCTTTCGTAGCTGTTCTCCTGCCGGACGGTGGAGGTAACGTTCCCGTCGGGACGACGAGCGTTGGGCCGTTCCACCTTCACCCATTCACTCCCTGTGGTGTAGGCGTTCTCGTCCTCGTAGACGTTCACGATCTGGTAGTAGTGAAAGTCCACGGGGTCAGGGCACCATCCCCAGGTCCCACCAAATTCGTCGGGGTTGAAGACCTGAATTGCCAAGGCCTCCCATCCACCGGTGGATCCCCCGGCCAGGACGCG
>JASFVN010000253.1:0-6648 GCA_050049805.1 Gemmatimonadota bacterium | reverse complement strand
GACAGCCCCTATTCAACGACCCGGAGGCGAGGGGGCCCAACGGAGGTCCCCTCGGGGATCCGCCGCCCGCAGCTGAAAAGCCCAACCTCCGTCCAGGTCGGCCACCTTCAGCAACACCCGGTTCCACCCTGGCTGGAGAAGGACCGGCACCTCCAGGTCATCGGGTACGGAGATGTTCCGCCCCTGGCGTTTGGAGACCAGCTCGCCGTTCAGCCAGAGCTGGTGGGCGTCGTCCGCGCCCAGGAGGAGAACGGCCTCCCGTGAGTCTGGAGAATAGAGGAAAGCCTGGGCGTAGGCCGCCACCCAGTCACTGGGCTGAAAGTGGGGATTGAGCCGGACGTAGCCCGTGGTATCACCTGCCGCCGAACGCCAGGCCGCAGACCCGCCGCCGGGAAGGGAGTATTCCCGAGCCGGATCAGGATCCAGTTCCGGCCCGAAGATGCTATCCAGGGCGGGGCTGTACTCGGATCCCACCTTCTGCGGATTGGGGAAGGGGCCCACCATCAGCCATTCTGTAGCCCACCTGGGGCGGGGGATCAGGTGAAGGGCGGCCGGCAGACTCTCGGCTGGCCGGGAGCCGGTACGGGGTTCCAGAAGCAGCTCCAGGGGGCCATCCGACACCGCCACGGCGCCCTGAAAAAGAGTCGGAGGGGCAGGACGCCCATCAGGACCTTCGGGGTAGACCCAGATGTCGTAAAGGTCGGGCCTCGGTGCAGCGACCCGGACCGTGACCCCGCCCCCGTCCTCCAGAAGCTCGAGGGAATCCCGGGGAACGGCCCCCGCAGGAACCTTGACGTCCAGAGGGCGGCGGGCGCGGGCAGGAGGGAGGGGTGGGAAGGGATCATGGGGTTCGGTTTGATACCAGTAGGCTACGGTGGCAAAATCGGCCACCACTTCGTTGCCATGCCCATGTTCCAATTCGACCCTGATGGAATCCTGGAAACGGACCGGGTCGAGGAGATGCCATCGGTAGGCAGCAACCCGGCCTTTCTCCGGCTCCATCTGGATCACGCCATGATAGGGCGCCGCGAAGGGCCCATCCTGGAAATACCACCCGCCGTTGAAATAGTCCTCTATGCCCGTTCCCTGTCCACGGAACTCTCCGTCGATCCAGAAGGATTCGTCCCCTTCCAGATACCAGAAGGAGTCGTCGTATCCTTCGGCGTTGAGTGAAACCCCAACCAGGTGCCCGGCTCCACGGGCATCCAAAACCTCGTGGGGCTCTGGCCTGGTGGTCCTTGAATCCCTGTGCCACCGAGCGTGGAAAGTCGCCAATGGCCGTGGCATCTGGATGTCACGTTCCACACTGGCGTTGAAGTAGAAAGCGTCCACCACTTCCCCGGTGCCGTTTTCCGCCACGATCCTGGCACCGTTGGAAAAGGGCATGGGCAGGTAGCAGTAGAAGCCACCGCTGGAGACACCCATGGGAAGAGCCGTATAGTGGACCTTATCAAAGCCGTTTCCGAAGAAGTCTCCCAAAGGGACGTCCACCGAAGGAGCTACCTCCCCGTCCCAGTACATCTTCAGGGCTATCCGCCTCAAATAATGGGGATCCCCGGAGGCCACGGTGATCCAGAGCCTACGAATCACCCCTTCACCCTCCAGCTCCAGGAGGACGGCGCTGTCCCCCGGCGCGATCTCGAAGCGGTCCCGGTTTCCTCCCGTAGTGTCGAAGGAGGACAAATGATAG
The DNA here is from genome assembly GCA_050049805.1 of Gemmatimonadota bacterium. Taxonomy (GTDB): domain Bacteria; phylum Gemmatimonadota; class Gemmatimonadetes; order Longimicrobiales; family Gaopeijiaceae; genus JABDNZ01. Next base: position 4,958 of record JASFVN010000253.1, on the reverse strand, counting down.
AACTGGCCGGCCCCCGGTGTCAGGAGATGATCCCAACCCCCCGTCGAACCGGATTCGTCCCTCCCTCCACCACAGGTCGAGGTCGCCAGCACTAGAAGAAGGAGCCCCAGAGCCGTCCATGGACGGAAGCCCACGTCCGGCCTCCTACCCACCCAACCCCAGGACATCCACTCCCTGCTGGTATACGATGTCGACGGGGATTCCGGCCTCGGCCAATCGATCCAGGTCGGCCTGCAGTTGGGGCCGAATGCTCCCATACTCCTCCATGAACGCAACCACTCCGTCGTAGTCGCCGTCACCCTGGAAGGTGAGGATCCTCTCCGAGAGGGCTTTCATGGCCACCGCGGTCTTCTCGAAGTCGATTCGGTACGTGCCCGAGGCCTCGTCCCTTTCGAAGGCACCCATCTCCTGGAAGAAGTTGAACCGGGCCACGTTGGCACGACCATGGGCACTGGCAGCACCAAAACGAATGGATCGAAAGGTGGAAGAGACGAAGGTGGTGAGATTCTCCCGGAACTCGTGGCCCGGAGCCATCTCACCCATCTCCTGAAGGGCCGAGATCATCCATAGACCGAGGACATCGGCTTTCCCTTCCTCCAGGCCCGATGCCTGATCTCGCATGGCTTCCCGGACCGAACCCCTTCCGTCGATGGTGTTTTTGATTCCCAGCCCGTGGGCCACCTCGTGGAACATGGTGTTTTCGAAGAACGCGTCGAAGGTCACCAGCTCCCGCTGGTCCTCGGCCATGAGGACGTTCACGATGGGGACCAGAATACGGTCGAATTTCGCCCTCATGGCGTTCTTCAACTGAAGCCTTCGAGCGCCGCGCTGCAGCTGAACCTCCGGATCGTTCGGTAGGTTGATGGCGATGGTCTTCGAACCAGCGTTCGCGTCACCCCCGACGTACACTACGTCGTATGCATTGAGATCGGCGTCGGAGCCAGGGGTTTCGGCCTTGTACTCCGGCCCCACCGGGAGATTCCGCTGAAGCTCCGGGAGGAAGGCGGCATATCGGGCCAGACGCTCACTCCACTCCCGATCCTTCACCAATACGAAGGCTTCGTGACTTGCCTTGTACCCGAAGAGCTGATCCTCATAGGTTTCGATGGGTCCTATGACCACGTCGATGCCGTTGTCCTTCATCTCCATCCATGCGAAGTCGCTGGCCTGGTACTCGTCGCTCAGGAGGGCCTCGGCCCGAAGCTCCAGGTACCGTCTCAGGCCAGGGTCCTCGGCCAGAGTCGCCGCGTCCTCAAGGAGAGAGGCTGCCCGGTTTGTGGGTTCGGAAAAGGCCTCAGAGTAGAGCAGAGGAACCAGGTTTCCGGCCTCGTCCCGGCGGATAATCGTGTAAAGGCTACGTAGGGCTTCGCCTCCATCGGGGGCTGCCGCGGCGGCGGCCTCGAACTCCTCTATCGTCATGTCTTCAGGATAGAAGCGGGCCCCAGCAGGTTTCGGCCCCACTCCGGAAACAAACGGGGCATTTCCGTCGATTCTGTCCCAGGGCCCGTAGTTGATGATCCCGTACTCCCGCAGAGCCGGATCGTCCAGGGAGGCGAGAAACTCGTCTCGGTCCCCGTAGGACTCCTGCCAGAAAATCTCCGTCATGGCGTCCGCCGCCGCCATCAACAACGGAATCATCTCCTTTTCGGCATCCGTCAACTGACTCAAATCCGTCGTCAGGCGGACCTCGTCATATTGGGCCAGTTTGGCCTCGATCTCGGAAGAGGTGTCACCCTCGGCCATCTCTCCCTCCTGGACTGGATCGCAGCCCATCGCAACAGCGCTGGCAACTGCGAAAGCCGTCAACTTTTTCCACATGGGATTCTCCTTTCCTCCGTCACCATTGGGATTCCACCAACCTCCCAAGGAAGGATGTCCACCGCAATGCCCCCGACACTTCCTCGAGACGAGCCCGCTTGAAAGCTCAAGCCCGGCCCTCTCAGCCCGACAACCACATCCTGGCCCAGAGAAGACCGTAACCCGCCAGAGTACCGACGGCGGCCTGCCACTCCTTGTTCCTCCAGTAAAGCCAGGGTTGGAACCCACGGCCATCCTGAAACCCCGCCGGGCATCGAAGGCTTGGCAGGAAAGCCGGAACATCCCGCCGATACCGTTGAAACGACTCTCCAAAAAGAGCTTCCAGCTTCTCCTCCTCGGCCCTGACGGTCCTTCCGTACAGCCAGAAGAACGAGACCGCGAAGGCAACCACGAGCCAGCCGCGGCCGCTGGCCAAACTCAGGCCGAATCCCACAAGGAAGCTCCCGACATAAAGGGGGTGCCGGACGATCCCGTAAGGACCGCCGGTGGCCAACTCCTCTTCCTTGTGAATGCACCCTGAGGCGAAGGCCCTGAGGCAGAGTCCCAGGAGGGAAACGCAAGCTCCGACCAGGAGTCCCCAGGCGTCCGGACGGGAAAAAAAGAGAAAGGGAAGGGCCAGGATCCAGACGTACCGCAACCGCTGAGCTCGGAGTGACACCTTCCTGGTATTACCCTGCCAGGTACTCTTCTACGGCCCAGGCGAGAAGGGGAATCATGATCTCGTGATGCCCGGTGATGCGGTATCCCTCCCCCCCACCGGATCGAGTCGGCCGCTGGACCACATTCAGCCCCGGTCTATAGTGGCGGATCATGTCGAAATCCGCCGCCAGGAACCTCCGGGGCTTCCCGTCATGGACGTTCCGGGCCAGGGCCAGAGCCTTGAGAAATACCTCGGGCATGATTACCGCGGAGCCGAGGTTCAGAACGGCACCACCCCCGTCCAGGGAAGGCAATGCCTCTGCAAGGCGACGGAAATCCCTCATCGAGCACTCTCCGATGGAGGCGCCGTCGGCCGTGGGATGCTGATGGATGATCTCGCACCCTATGGCAGCGTGGATGTCCACGGGGATCCCTCGGAGGTAGGCCTGCAGCAGGATGGATCGATGGGGCGCCACCAGATCCTCCCTTCGTGAGAGGGCCCTTCCCAGGGCCTCACCAAACCCCATGCCTTTCCGGGCGCCGGTGGCCAGGGCTTCATTCATTTCACGCCCCGTCTCCTCGGCCATCCCGAAGGTGCCATCCCCGAGGCCCGCCTCGACGTCCTCCGAAGTGACTCCCCAACGTGCAACCTCGTAGTCGTGGATGGCCACCGATCCATTGCCCGCAATGACCGTGGCAGCCCGTCGTTCCATCATGCGGATCAACAGGGGAGCCAGCCCGGTCTTGATGGTATGTCCTCCCAGCATCCATAGAACGCCACGTCCGTCCTTGACAGCCCTGGCGACACCCCGGGCTACCGCCTTGAAGGAAGCGGCTTCGAGGATATCAGGAAGGGAGGCGAGAAAATCGCCGAAGGTCCCCTCCGGGTTGGGAAGCTTGGCAAAGGCCTCGGAAGAGACTCTGCTGGCACGCCCGTGGAACGGCACAGTGCGTACCTTCGAGAGGTCGATCTCCGGGTGTACCCCACTCTCATCCGGAGCCCCGGGAGCTGAGCTCACGGGCCCACCCCTGGGTCACGCTCGAGCTCAGCCGGGTCCTCTTCGGGCCGAGCCTCGCCAAGGGGTCCAATGCGGGATCCTTCCCTGATGTTCTTCAGATGCAGTGAAAGCCGCCCGATGATGGGAACGTCCGAGTTCATCAGAACCAGAAGGCGTCTCTCGTCATCCGAAAAGTGCAGTTCTGCCTTCCCCCCCTCACCAAAGGCTCCACTGGACTGGATGATGGGCTGAACCACGATGGTCGGGAAGGTCCCTGCCGGGACCTCCACAGTGTCCTTGCGAAGCACCCGGAGGATGACAGGATTCCCGCTCTCCTTGAAGTACCGGTTCAGCGTGTACACTTCACCCACTTCCAGGGGAAGGGTTCGCGCGAAGTAGAAGAATGAGATCTGGTCCAGAGGCTCGGAGGTGGGCATCTCCTCCGACTTGCCGTTGTCGATCCTCTCCCAGAAACGCCGCTCCGGGTAGAACTCGAAGTGCTTGTAACGTTTTCGGCTGAGTTGTTGCGTGTTCTCGATGGACCGGAGGGTCACGAGGTTGGTAACGTCGAACCAGCTGTCGAATTGGTCGTTGACGCGAAAGCCTAAGAATCCACCTCCGTAGGCCATGGTGACATGATACGTCGTCCGGCCCCGAACGGACTCCAGATCTCCCACCTGCATGAACCCCTCACCCCTCTTCCCCACCCAGCCCAGCTTCACGTCATACTCCAGGCGCTCTCCAGGGCCGAAGGGCACCGCCATAGGCGGCTCGAGCTTGGTGGTCACGGGGCCAATGAGATCGGGAACCTGGCCCCACAAGGCTTTCCGGCCAAAACCCACCGGGCTCGTGAGAAGGACCACCAGGAACAGGACCCGGAGCTTCATGCCAAATCCTTCTCCGGGGTCCAGGTGACCTTCCCTCTCAACCGGCCCAACTCCCTGAGGGTCGCGATGGTCCTGAAACGGGACCTGCGGGTACGGATATCGTAGCGGAGTCCGAGATCGACTTCGTCGACCCGTCGGGCATGGTGGACAGCCAAGTCCAGGAGTTCGACGTTTCCCGCCCATCCGCCGCTGCGAAGAAGCGGCGCTTCACCCAGGGCACGGAGGGCCTTCTTGAGGACGATGACCCGGTAGATCCGGAAGCTGCTGAACGGATCCGAGACCGGGCAGGACCTGAGAGAGGCGCCCAGGACTTTGGGGGCAGCCCAGCGGGCCAGCCGAACGGGGAACGGTGTCCCACCGGAAACCTCACTCAGACTCCCTGCCACCACATCCGCTCCCCCTTCGAGGGTCTTCACCAACGGAACCAGATCTTCAGGATGCTCGGTGAAGTCCCCCTGGAGAGTCACGATGGCGTCACGCTTCGGGTACGGAGCCCGCTCCACCGCCTCCCTGACCAGACGCTCCAATGCACCGGCATACCCCAACCGCTCCTCGGAAGAAAAGACCCTGAGGGGCAGGCTACGACGGTATCTGCGGAGAACCTCCCGGGTACCAT
>JASFVN010000254.1:0-6648 GCA_050049805.1 Gemmatimonadota bacterium | reverse complement strand
CTCCCGGAATGCATATCCGAGCTCGTCTTCTCCCTTCCGGATCTCTATCCACTCGGTTTGGTTCAGCGTCTCCTGCGCCAGAGGCAGAAGGATCTTGTTCTCCTTGTAGACCATCTCGATGATGGAGCGTGCCAGAGTCGCGCCGGCCCGGGCTGCGCTCGCCCACGAGCCCCGTTCCAAGTATTCCCGGGCCTCCCGGGCCTGGCCCCGGATCTCGTCATGGACCCCCCACATGACCTGGGATGGACCGGTGATGCCGTGCCGTTCCAGGGCCGGGAAGAGCTCGTTCTCCTTCCGGAGGTAGTGGTTGTCGATGCCGGAAAGCTTGTCGAGGACCTCAGCTAGATCGGGCGACCATCCTGGCCCCGAGAGCCCGTCCTTCCGCTCGTCGGCGCACAGAGCCCCCAATCGGTTGGCCAGGTCTGTGATTATCTCGTTCTCGGCGAGGTAGGTGTGGACCGGATGGCCTGGCCGGGCGTCCACCAACTCCTGCCGGTCGAGACTGTCCTGAACCAGCGCTACATGCAGGTCACAGAGGCGTTGGATCTCCTCCACCGGCATGCCCTCCCGAATCAGCTGCTCCTCCATTGCTCCGATCTCTTCGGGCGAGACGTCGGTGACCACGCGATTGAACCGGGCTCTGGCGACGTCCGGATCGACACCGTCGTGGAGGTCCAGGATGATGCTGCGGAGCTCCACCACCTTTCCGGAGTCGCCGACGGCCGGCGCCGTGTCCGGGTCCGTACCTGACGAAGGGCTTTCCCTTCTCTTGAGTTCGCCCTGGATGGCTCCCATGAGTTCGCCCAGCTCCATCCCCCCCATTTCGGAAACGGTCTTCAATGTCGCCATCCTACCCGCCGTGGCCCGCATGACCGGGTTCTTCAGGAGGCTGAATCTGGAGTTGAACTGGATGAGGAAATCCTCCAGGAAAGGGTGCTCCTTCAGCAGGTCGTGAATCGAGGTGTTGGGCGAGATCTGGACCATGAGAGCAATCTCCGGGCATTGGTTTTCGATTTCCTTTTCAGCATAGGAGTCCGACCCCTTCAAGGATGTGACGACCGTCACAGAGAGGATCAGGCGAAACCCGTGCGTTGCTCGGAGAGCTCCTCACCGACAGGTTTAGAGACCTCTCCACGAAAGACACTTGCCTGGGAACGGCCATGAGTGCACTTCATGAACAGTTGAGAGGAGTGTCCTTTTTTCGGGATCTTTCGCCGGATGTTTTGGCTCTCGTTTCGGAAAGGATGATCCGCCGATCCGTTCCCTCCGGCACGGTTTTGTTCCGGAAAGATCAGCCGGTTCGAGGGGTGTACGTCCTCACAAAGGGGCGGGTGGAGATCTACCGGTCCACGCCGGACGGCCGGGAGCAGGTGCTTCTGACCGAGACACCCGTTCAGAGTGTGGCCGAGCTTCCCATTTTCGATGGCGGGCCTTATCCGGCGTCGGGCCGAACCGTAGAAGATTCGGAGATCTACTTCTTGTCCATAGACGACTTCCAACGCCTCTACCGTGAGCACCCGGAGATGGCGGATGCAGTGATTCGGAGCCTGGGAAAGCGCCTGAGGGAGCTGGTGTGTGTCGTGGAGACGGTGTCTCTCAGGAGCGTCCCCAGCCGGGTCGCAAAGGCTCTGTTGGAGCGGGCCGAGGAGAGAGGCGCGGCGAAGGACGGAGGTTCCTTTTCCATGGCAGGGACCCAGACCGACATGGCGCACCAGCTGGCCACAACCAGGGAAAGCGTCGCCCGGGCCCTGAGCGACCTTCGCCGAGGGAAGATCATTGCCTCCCAGGGTCGTAGGGTGACCATCCTTTCTATCGCTGGGCTGGTTGATGTTGCCCGGGGTGAAGATCCCCCCACCCCTCTGGGTGGGGAGTAGCACCCAGGACTACCCTCCCCTCCCAAGGGTCCGCGGATCCACCCTCGGCGGCCGCCCGGACCAGCGTTTCGACATCTCCCACGCTCTTTAGAAACAACCTCTCCCCCGAGGGTTGTGACGTCCATCACAGCCTTCACCAGCCGAAACTGCCACCTTTCCCATTAATTCCATAATTCCTTGGCATCGCTCCATCGATTGGGAAGAACATGATCGCCAAAACGCTGAATGGATCCATCAGGAGCGGAGTGCTCCGGAACGGGACTTCACTCATCCTGGCCGCAGGTATAGCGGCGGGACTCCTGGGTTGCGCTGGGGAGGAACCGAGCCAGGCCGACGAGGCCCCACAGGCGGCCTCCTCCGGATCCGGTTCGGAGCTGACCGACTGGCAGCTCGAGAATGGAATCGGCCCCATCACCGAACCTCTCGAGCTGGGGGAGATCGACCGCGCCCTTGTGAGCCAGGGCGAGGAGATCTTCAACCTGAAGTGCTCAGCCTGCCACAAACTGGACGAGCGGTACGTGGCCCCGCCCCTCCGGAATGTAGTCTCCCGCAGGACGCCGGAGTTTGTGCTGAACATGGTTTTGAACCCGTTGGAGATGACCCAGAGACACCCTGTGACCAAAGAGCTCTTGGGTGAGTACTTCACGCCCATGACTCCCCAGGGCCTCACCGAGGAGGAGGCTCGGGCCCTGCTGGATTATCTACGAAAAGCTCATGCCGACGGGACTGGCGGAAGCTGAGGCCCGGCGGAACCGCCTGAAGATACATCCGACCTCAGAGAGACAGGTCGGTGGAAACCGAAACACCAATGACCAGGGGATGACGAAATGCAACGGAACGGCGCAAGGAGTTGGAGTTTAGGTTTTCTGGCTCTCCTTCTCGGAATGGCAGCCCTGTACTCCTGCCAGGCGGGCCAGGCGGGCCCGGGGATGGATGATGCCGCCTCGGCGGTCTATGTGCCTCCCGGCGAGTACGACGAGTTCTACGCCTTCATGTCGGGAGGGTTCAGTGGCAACGTCACCGTCCATGGCCTTCCCTCCGGGAGGTTGCTCAAGACTATCCCCGTGTTTTCCCAGTTCCCGGAGAACGGTTACGGGTACAGCGAGGAAACCAAGGGCATGTTGGAGACTTCCTGGGGGTTCATCCCGTGGGATGACAGTCACCACCCGGAGCTGTCTCAAACGGACGGCGTGACGGATGGGCGGTGGCTCTTCATCAACGGAAACAACACCCCGCGAGTTGCCCGGATCGACCTGAGATCGTTCGAGACCGAGGAGATTATCGAGATCCCCAATTCCGCCGGGAACCACGCTTCGCCCTTTGTGACGGAAAACACGGAGTACGTGGTGGCGTCCACCCGATTCTCCGTGCCCATTCCCCAGCGGGACCTTCCCATCGCCGAATACGAAGGAAACTTCCAGGGGACCATATCATTCATCGAAGCCGATGACCCGGGGGGTATGGAGGTGGCCTTTCAGATCCTAGTCCCAGGTTACAACTACGACCTTTCCAACCCCGGCCGAAAAGAGTCGGCCGGGTGGGCTTTTCTCACCAGCTACAACACTGAAGAGGCTCACACCCTGCTGGAGGTGAACGCCTCGCAGCGGGACAAGGACTTCATTGCCGCTGTGAACTGGCGTCGGGCCGAGGCGTGTATCGCCGAGGGGGCCGGCACCGTCATGGAAGCCGAGTATTACCACAACCACATGGGCGATGACCGAATCGCCCACAGCGAAGTCAGAGAATCGGTTCGTGTCCTTGAGCCGAGCGAGTGCTCGGACATGGTCTATTTCCTTCCCACACCCAAGTCCCCCCACGGAGTGGACGTCGACCCTTCTGGTGAGTACATCGTGGCCGGCGGAAAGCTGGCAGCCGTCATACCGGTCCACTCCTTCACCAAGATGATTCAGGCCATCGAGGCCGGGGACTACGAGGACCAGGTGGACGGCATTCCTGTCCTTCGGTACGAATCGATTTTGGCGGGGGAGGTACAGGAACCGGGCCTGGGCCCTCTCCACACCGAGTTCGACGGCCAGGGCTATGCCTACACCTCCATGTTCATCTCGTCGGAGATCGTGAAATGGGAGCTTGGAAGCTGGCAGGTAGTGGATCGGGCCCCGGCCTACTATTCCACCGGCCACCTCATGATCCCTGGCGGCGACTCGGGGCAGCCCTGGGGCAAGTACGCCGTGGCCCTGAACAAAATCACCAAGGACCGGTACCTCCCCACGGGCCCGGAGCTCGCCCACGCGGCCCAGCTCTTCGATATCTCCGGCGACAAGATGAAGCTCCTCCTGGACTTCCCGACCATGGGGGAGCCCCATTACGCTCAGGCTCTTCCGGCCGAGCTTCTGCTGGATGACCAGGTCCAGATGTTCCCCCTGGAGGAGAACACCAACCCCTACGCCACTCCCGGTGAGGGCGCCGCGAAGGTGGAACGGGACGGGAACACGGTCCACGTATACCTGACCACCATCCGAACCCACTTCTCACCGGACAACATCGAGGGGATCAAGGTGGGTGACGAGGTCTTCTTCCACGTCACCAATCTAGAGCAGGATTGGGACGTGCCTCACGGCTTCGCCATGATGGGCGCCCAGAACGCAGAGCTCCTGGTCATGCCCGGAGAGACCAGAACACTGAGGTGGGTGCCGCAGCGTGAGGGGGTATACCCCTTCTATTGCACGGACTTTTGCTCGGCCCTCCACCAGGAGATGCAGGGCTACGTTCGGGTCTCCGCCCGGGGCTCCGAGATCCCCATCTCCTTTTCGACGGGCTCCTAGGGGTCCGACACCACCAGGGGCGCTCGGCGTTCGGCCGGGCCCCCTCACCTTCTCCTTCTCAGGAAGTCGAGGAGAATACCGTGAAACCATCATCCAGGATCATCCTGGCCGCATCGGCTCTGGCCCTGATAGCGGGGTTCGTTCTGCCCCTGTGGCGAATCGACCTTAAGGCGCCTCAGTACCCGGAAGGCATCGGAATGCTGATCAGGGTCAATACGATCACCGGGGTGAAGACCCACGATCTCGACAACATCAACAAGCTCAACCACTACATCGGGATGAAGGCCATCGAGCCTGATTCCATCCCGGAGCTTGAGATCATGCCGTGGATCCTGGGATTCCTCGTTCTGAGTGGGCTTGCGGCTGCGGCGTTTGGAAAAAAGTGGATGCTCTTCGCCTGGCTCGGCCTTCTGGCTGTCGTCGGGGTGGCCGGGATGGCGGACTTCTTCCTCTGGGGTCACGACTATGGGCACAACCTGGATCCTACGGCGGCCATCAAGGTCCCGGGCATGACCTACCAGCCTCCCCTGGTCGGTTCCAAGGCCCTTCTGAACTTCATAGCGACTTCCTGGCCGGCAGCTGGGGGGCTGATCATCCTTGGAGCGGGGCTGGCAACCGCAATTGTAGGATTCTTCGAGGTCCGGAAGAAGGGGCCGGCCACCCCATCAGTTGCCCCGGCACCCGGCCGGAGGCCCGGGCCAAGCGCCGCCCAAAAGCTCGGCGCCGGGGGTGGAGCAACGCCCAGGACTGCGTCGAGCGTCCCGATCCTCTTGGTGGCAGCCATAGGGATGGCCGGGTGTCAGCCCGAAGGACCGGTCCCCGTGGCCATCGGAGAGGCTACCTGTTCCCACTGCCTCATGACCGTAGCTGACGAGCGCTACGCCACAGAACTGATCACCACCAAAGGAAAGGTCCACTTCTTCGACTCGGTGGAGTGCCTCGCCCACTTCTATCTCCAGCAGGATCGGGCCGAGGTGGCATCCATGTGGGTCACCGATTTCCATACCCCGTCCCGCCTGATTCCGGTGGGGGAGGCGTTCTTTCTCCGGAGCAAAGACCTCCGCAGCCCCATGGGGATGGACCTTACGGCATTTGGTGGCGGCATCGATCCGGAGACGGTGTTGAACTCCTTCATGGGGGAGATCCTGGACTGGGACGCTGTGCTGTCCCTTGTAGAGGCGGAAGGACCTCCGGGAGCCGGGATGGGGGCTATGCCTGGTGGGCACGGTATGGAGATTCGAGAGGGTTCGGGCGGGGAGCGATGAGGACCATCGGCCTTGCCCTGTGGATCCTGGCTTCGACCGGGTTGTCGCTTTTCCGGGCCTACGGCCAGGAGACCCTCCACGTCGGCCCGGATCGTCCCTTTCGGACCATCACGGAAGCCCTCGCTGTCGTCGATTCGGGAGGGCAGGTGATCGTTCACGGGGGCACGTATCGGGAGTCGACTCTTGTGGTGGATCGCCCCATGGAGTTGATGGGGGTGGGTTGGCCAGTCCTGGATGGAGAGGGAGAGCGAGAGATCCTCCGCATCGAGGCCGACGGGGTCACCATCCAGGGCATGACCTTCGAGGATGTAGGTGTCAGCTACGTGGAGGATCGGGCCGCCATCAAAGTTCAGGAGGCAGCCGGTTGCCAAATCCTGAAGAACCGGATCCAGAACGCCTTCTTCGGCGTCTACCTGGCCCGGGTCCGGTCCTGCCGCATCGCGGGGAATGAGATTGTCGGGGAAGCGATCAAGGAAACGGCGTCAGGGAATGGGATCCACCTCTGGGATTCCCGTGATGTGGAGATCGAAAACAACCTTGTGGCCAACCACAGGGATGGAATCTATCTGGAGTTCGTGGAAGACTCCCGCATCGTCGGGAACGTGAGCCGGCATCACCTCCGTTACGGTCTCCACTTCATGTTCTCCGATGGCTGTGTCTACCAAGGAAATCGCTTCGAGGAGAACTCCTCCGGCGTGGCCGTCATGTACACCAAGAGGGTCCGCA
>JASFVN010000035.1:0-24086 GCA_050049805.1 Gemmatimonadota bacterium | reverse complement strand
CGATCTTGATATTTTGACGCCCGCTTCATCTGAAGGCTTTCATCCGGAGGCAGCTTCGCGGGAGCTGATCCAATGGACAGACAGACATCTGGATCCCCTGGTCAATCAGCGTAGGAGTGCCAGCGCGGTCCACCGAGAGCAGGAAAAATGGAGAAAGGAGGGTCAGTGGGCTCCCGGAAAGGTTCGGTGCCCTCTGTATTCAACAGTCGACGGGAATCTGCGCCGGTGCCCTCATTGGTACTGGGAAGACGGGATCTGTCCGGCTCACGGGTGAGGTGGTCGCACGGTTCCCCAGCGGGGGCATGGCACTCCCTGTTGCTTGGAAGGGTCACCTGCAGCCGCCTCACCTCCATCCTTGCCCACATCTTAACCACATCATCATTATGCTTCCCGGCGGGTGACGGGGCCGGCACGGGCAATCCACTCTCACCAGATCCATCCACGTGACATCAGACCAACCAGCCAAAGAGCGATGAGATGACCGACCCGTCTGGCGCCGCTGGAACCGGTGGCGGCCTGCCCGAGCCCTTAGAGGCCGCCCTCTCCGACCGATACCGCATGGAGGCGGAGATCGGATCAGGCGGGATGGCCACGGTCTATCTGGCCCAGGACCTGAAGCACGACCGGAAGGTAGCCGTGAAGGTCCTCCGGCCCGAGCTGGCGGCCGTCCTGGGCGCCGAGCGCTTCCTATCCGAGATCAAGACCACCGCCAATCTCCAGCATCCCCATATCCTGCCCCTCTTCGACTCCGGGGAAGCCGACGGATTTCTCTTCTACGTCATGCCCTACGTGGAAGGAGAGTCGCTCCGGGCCAGGCTGGACCGGGAGAAGCAGCTGGCGGTAGAGGAAGCGGTGGGCATAGCGAAGTCCGTGGCCAGCGCCCTGGACTACGCCCACCGCCACGGCGTCATCCACCGGGACATCAAGCCGGCCAACATTCTGCTGCACGACGGCCAGCCCATGGTAGCCGACTTCGGGATCGCCCTGGCGGTTCGGGCGGCGGGAGGGGAACGGCTCACGGAGACAGGCCTCTCCCTGGGCACGCCCCAGTACATGAGCCCGGAGCAGGCTTCGGGGGACCGGGAGGTGGACGGGCGAAGCGACCTCTACTCCCTGGGGGCGGTGCTCTACGAGATGCTAACGGGAGAGCCGCCCCATGGCGGCCCAACGGTGCAGTCCATCATCGCCAAGCTCCTGACGGACAAGCCGAGGCCGGTGACGGAGCTCCGGGAGACGGTGCCGGCGCCCGTTGCCGCCACGGTACACAGGGCCCTGGCCAAGCTCCCGGCCGACCGGTTCGGGGGGGCGGGGGAGATGGGCGAAGCGCTGGCAGGAAGGATGGCAGGCCGCACCTACAGCTCGCCCGAGGCTGCATCTGAAGCTGCCCAAACACCTGGCCCGATCCTGCGCGGGTTGCCGTGGGCCCTTGTTGCTATTCTGGCGGTCGTTTTGGGAGTTACGGTGTCTCGCAGGGTCCCGAGGGAAGATATTTCTGTAAGTTCCTTCAACCTTCTTCTTCCAGACTCGGCCCCGCTTTCCTTTATCGGCGAAGCCTGGATGGGAATCCCTCTACCCGGTTTGGCCCTTTCTCCCAATGGCAGGACGCTGGTCTACGTGGCCGAGGATAACCAGAGCACCCGCCTGTATCGACGTTCGTTGGATGGTTTCGAAGCTCGGCCCATTGAAGGTTCTGGCGGAGCACAGGATCCATCTTTCTCCCCGGACGGGGAATGGGTGGTGTTCACGGCGAACAACCGCCTGAGCAAGATCTCCATGGCGGGGGGAAGCCCCGTGCCCCTCACTGAAGCTTACCAACCGTACGGAACGACCTGGAGCGGCGACGGTCGCATTGTCAGCGTCACACAGGATGCCAGAACCTTCCTGGCCATGGGCCCCTCTGGGGCCGACGCCACACGCCGGCCCATCGGTACTACTCTGGGAACATATCTGGCCGAGCCCAGGTGGCTTCCCGAGAGCGAGTGGTTTCTGGCCACATGTTACAGCCCATTCAGGCTGTGTGCCGTGTCGTCGGAGACTCTGGAAGTCCGTTTCCTGGTGGCTGGAGGGGAAGCCGGCGATCCGGATAGAACCCCGTTGGCGGGCACGAACCCCCGCTTCGTGGAGCCCGCATACCTGATCTTCAGCGCACCCGGGAGCAACACGGTGATGGGCGCTCGGTTCGATGCCTCTCGGCTCGCGGTCCTTAGCGAGCCCGTCGAGCTGGTTGCCGGCGTCCGCCGGGAGAGCATGCACGGAGCCTTTCAGCTTTCGGTGTCGGAGGCAGGCCACATGGTCTACGCCCCTGGGGAGGATGGGCTAAAGGGTCATCTGGTCTGGGCCGAGCCGGGCGAAGTCAGGGATACCCTTCCCTTTCCACCCCAAATCTACGGCCCCTACTACCTCAGCCCCGACGCTTCCAGGATCGCGGCACTCATCACTTCCGAAGTGGGGGATTTTGAGCTCTGGTTCCTGGACCTTGACCGTGGAGTCCGGACGCGATGGGCAAGAGAAGGCCTTCAGGAGAAGGGTATCCTCTACTACGGAGGCTGGCTTCCCGACTCCCGTAATGCTGTGGTCACCTTCGTTCGAGGAGACACCAGCGAGATCGTGCAGATCGATGCCATCACGGCCACGGGAGGAACCACCCTATGGAAGGGGAGGGGAATGGTGGCTGGCCAAACGTTCGACGAGGACGGTACCGGGTTCTTCACCGTCTACGGACCCAATGGAAGCTACCCGTCCCGGGTCTCTATGGCTGACCTCGAAAGGCTCCCCGCTGACGTCCTGGAGGCTTTCCCACCTTTGGTAGACCGGGTCGGAGGAGAGGCTTTTCCCAGCCCCTCGCCGGACGGCGAGTGGGTGATCTTCAACTCCGACCCGGAGGGCGGTTGGGAACTCTATGCCCAGCGCGTCGGTTCGGAGAATCCGGTGAAGCTTTCTGTGGATGGTGCAGATATCGGCCGATGGACGGCCCAAGGAGACGGCCTTTACTTCCGGAATGGCCAAAGCTTCTTCTGGATCGGCCTCACCGGCGATCCGGACAATCCTTTTACGGAGCCCGAATTCTACCTGCAAGGCAACTTCCTGAACGTGCCGGGGCCTGAGCTGAGCGTCCACCCGGACGGCCGGCGCCTCCTCTTGCTGGAAGGGCCTCCAGAGCGGACGACGACGCGGATCAACTTCATCCAGAACTGGAAGAAGGTACTGGAGGAACGCCTCGGGGGAGGAGGCTGAGGATCCTCCCCGCCCGCAGGCGACGCTCCCTACCTCCTCTGCCTGCAGGGCACCCCCCTACTTCCTTCGCTCGGTGAGAATGTCACCGAGCTTCAGGACGGCGTCGTCCAGGAGGTCCAGGTTCAGGAAACCCTCCTCGCGGGTCCCATCTCCTTCCGTCTCCAAGCTCGACGCCGCACCCTGAGCCTTCTCGAGATCGGAGCTCAGCACGTGCCCCAGGACAATTCCGCTTCGCTCAAAACCGTCCTGCAAGGCCTTGACCGTTTCCCCTATGTACCGGCCGGCCATGCGGGCATCCCCGTCTTCCAGGGCCTCCCGTCCCAGGGCGACGTCCTGAGCGGCGATGGTCCGGAACGCAAGTGCCGACACCCGGTCGAGCTCCGCCAGCGACGGACCACCTCGATTCGGATCCGTCCCCAGTCGAAGTTGTCGGGAGACTTCCCGTAGCTCTGCGACACTGGCCAACAGGAGCCCGCGCTCTTTTTGAGAGTGGCTGTGACGCGTCTCGAAGTTGAGGATGGCGGCGACCTTTTCCAGCTCTCCGGCGGATTCCCAGGCATCACCATCCAGGTAACGAGCCCGGGCCTGGTTCAGGTGCCATCCGGGCTCCTCCGACAGGGCGAGCCAGAACTCCCGCTCCACGAATGTGGAGGGAGTTGAAGCCTCGGCCGCCCCGTCCTCAGCCAGGGCAGCCTGGCCAGGCTCCCGCCCCTCCAACGTTCCGCTATGACACCCTCCGGTCCACCATACCAGCCCGAGGGTGGCGGCGAATGCCAGTGCTCGCATCTGTTGCTTGTTCATTGTTCCCTCCTGCCGTAACCGACTCTGGTTCCAGCTTTCATCTCGACCCTGCCCTTCCCAACCCGGACCTTCCCCTAGCCCCTCGGCGTGCGGACATCCGCCGGACGAGGTCGGGCGTTTCTTCTCTCGTCATCCGTCTGCCCGGAGATTCACGATTCGGCTCGTGCCATCGGGGCTCTCCAGCTCCATGGTCACCACGTCCCCCGGATGCAGACCGCTGAGGGCTTGCTGAAAATCCCGCTCGCTCCGTATGGGGGTGTGGTCGATTTCTTTGATCTTCATTCCGGGGGACACGCCTCTGCGCATGGCCGAGCTCCACGGAATCACCTCCGTGACGATGACGCCCCCGGATCTCTGGAGTCCTAAATGGTCAGCCAGATCCGGCGTGAGGTTCGAGACCGTCATTCCCAGCATGGCTCCCGAATCATCCCGGGAATCCACCTTCGGAGCCTCCGACCGGGCGGAGAGGGGCGCTTCTCCCAGGCGAACCGAAAGGACCTGTCTGGCTCCCTCCCGGTACACTTCCAGGTTAGCCCTGGCATCGGGGCCCAACTCGGCCACCAGTTCCTGGAGATCCCCCGAGTCCTGCACCGGAGTGCCGTTGACGGCCATCAAAACGTCCTCGATGTGGACCCCGGCTTTCTCAGCCGGTCCATCCTCCACGACACTTTGCACCAGGACCCCACCCACGCGGGGCAGCCGGTAGACCTCCGCGTCCTCGGAGGTGATTCCTGTGACGGTGACCCCGAGCCAACCTCTCAGCACTCTACCATGCTCGATGAGGTCACCCGCGACCTTCTTGGCCAGGTCTGAAGGGATGGCGAAGCCGTAGCCCTGATAGTGACCGTCGGAGCTGGCGATGGCTGAATTCACTCCCACGACCCGGCCCCAGAGATCCACCAATGGACCTCCGGAGTTCCCCGGATTGATGACCGCGTCCGTCTGGATGAAGTTCTCGATGGCGTAACCGGCGAGATCGGGGTTGTCCGCCAACGATGCTCGGATGATGGAGAGGGGACGTCCCAGAGCACTCACGATTCCGGTGGTCACCGTATAGTCCAGCGATTGACTTCCGGAAAACCCGGGATTGCCCACCGCCATCACAGGTTCACCCACCTGGAGGTCTTTCGACGAACCCCAGGAGAGAGTCGGGAGCCCCTCTTCGTCGATCTTGATCACGGCCAGGTCAGTGGTGGGATCGGCCCCCACGAGCTCTGCCCGATGGCTGGTCCTGTCCATCAGGTTCACGACGATCTTGTCAGCCTGGTCGACGACGTGGGCGTTGGTGAGAACGTACCCGTCGGGGGAGATGACGAATCCCGTCCCTCCCGCCATGCTCTCGGGCACCTCCTGCGGTCGACCGTTGCTCCCCATTCCGTCCGGTAGATCGAAGAAATCCCGGAAGGGTTCGGGGATCTCCAGCATAGGGCCGGCCGTTCGGGTCGCCGGCCGGCGGACCTCCACCTGGACCACGGCCGGTGTGACCCCCGTCGCCAGGTCCACGAAGACGTTGGACAGGCGTTGGGGAAGGTCTTCCGGGTCCGCGCCAAGAGCGCTCTGACCAGGACCAGGACCCTGGTCCTCACCGGCCACCTGGGCCGGCACGTTTCCGCCGGAATCCAAAGGGCCCGCCTCTGCCGCGTGCGAGCTTCTGAACACACCCCCTATCACCCCGACCCCCATTACCAGAACCAAACCTGCACCCAATGCCGATGCTTTCCACGGCGCTGTCTTCTTCGACATTTTTCTTTTCTCCCTTCTCGGACATCCTGTCCGTCGCCCAAAGGCGGGCCGCTCTTTCTGGCCTCTTCCTTGCCGCTATCGGGCTCAGTCCAGTGTTCCACTTCGCATTGGATGTGCCAGCAACGTAAGTCGCTAGTTGTAATGGCGTTATGGGAATTGCGGAGAGTGACACCGGCTGCCCGAGGTGGCGGAATTCATGCATATCGGTTCTTTTCAACCACCCCCGAACCGACTCGACTCCAACGAGGCTCGCCTCATGAACTGGATCACGAGGTTCCCCCGAACCGCCATCGGGCTCGCGGGGATCCTCCTCATACTTGTAGGCGGGTCGGCCGTCGGATTCCTGAGCCTTCGGACCGTCCGACGCGTCGATGCCGTTCACGAGCGGATTACCGATCTCGAGCGGCTCCGAGACCTCCGTGGGCAGCTGGAGATCTCCCTTCTGGACGAGATCAGAGGTGAGGTGCCTACCAGCTCTTTCCTGGCCGAGGAAGTCCGCCTCCGTGTGGAGAGCGTTCTGGCTCTGGAGAACCGGCTGAACCCGGAAACAGCCGCCGGATTGAGGAGGATCGAGACTCTCCTTACCCGACCGGGCATGGTCAACAGGGAAACCCTCATCAATGCCCTGGAGCTGGCCGGAGCCGCCCTGGAGCTGGAGGCTCGTTCTCAGGAGGATCTTCTTCGGGAAGTGCGGGAGGACGGGCGACGGGAGTTGTACGCAGGTCTCGGCGGCCTCCTGGCCCTGGCCGCTCTGGTAGGGCTGACCGTCTGGTTCCTCCCCAAGCGTCTTATGGATCCTTTGGCCGAGCTACGGGCCCAATTCGCAGACCTGGGAGCCGGACGATTCCAGCCCGTTTCATTGGAAGGGGTGGATGGCACGCTTGTTCCCCTCTTCGAGAACTACAACGCCCTGGTTCAGCGCCTTTCCGAGCTGGAGGAAGAGCGGAAGGCACGGGCCGAAACGCTGGAGAGTGAGGTCAGGGCCAGCGCGAAGGCCCTCCTGGAACAACACCGGATCCTCTGCGATGCCGAGCGCCTTGCCGCGGTGGGGGAAACAGCCGCCGGGCTGGCCCATGAGTTGCGGAATCCCCTGGCTGGCATGCTTGCTGCCCTGGAGAATCTCAGTAGAGAGGTGGAGGAGCCGACCCAGGCCCGACGGCTGGGCCTGCTGGGAGATGAGGCGAAAAGAGTGGTACGGCTTTTGAATGACTATCTGGAAGGGAGCCATCACGCTCCTGAGGTGGCGGTTGCCACCGACCTGGGGGGGCTGATCCAGAACCTTCTGGCTCTGCTCCGCTACCAGGCCCCTTCACGGGTCCATCTGGACCAGCGAATGGAGAAGGGCTTGATATGCGTGCTACCGCCGGGCCGGATCCGGCAGGCCGTGCTGAACCTGGTGGTGAACTCCTTCCAGGCGCTGGAGGGATCCCCCGGGACGGTGACCGTTCTGGCGAAGCGGAGAAAGGAGATGCTTCACCTCGAAGTCCGGGACGACGGACCAGGTTTTCCGGAAGACCTCCTGTCCACCGCCGGCCAACCCTTTCGGACCGGCCGCGAGTCAGGTACCGGCTTGGGTCTGGCCACGGTTCACCGGACCGCCACCGACCTGGGTGGGTCTTTGACCTTTGAAAACCTCGACCCCCGGGGGGCATCGGTAGTGTTGAGCCTCCCATGCCCGGTTCCCAAGAGCGATCACGAAGAAGCAGCGAAGGCCACTGAAAAGGCAGCCGAATAGGGTCAGGAGGGTTCAAGGCAGCCTCATGAACAGATCAATCCTCATCATCGAAGACGAAGACCTCCTGGGGGAGGAGCTTCGGCATCACTTCCACAAGTCCGGTTGGAGGGCCACCAGGGTCGCTACCTACGCCGAGGCCAGGAAACTCCTCGTGGACGACAACAAGTCGCCCGATGTGGTTCTCTCCGACCTCAGCCTCCCGGACGGCATGGCTCTGGATCTCCTGCAGGAGATCCGGGAAGCCGGTTCGGCAGGGGAATGGATTTTCCTCACCGGGTATGGAACCGTCCCGGACTCCGTTCGGGCCCTTCGCCTGGGCGCCCACGACTTCCTTGAGAAGCCCTTTCCCATGGAGCGCCTGGACGTAGTGGTGGGCGCAGCCATGCGAAGCGCTCGGGCCCAGGGCCGACTGAGAGACGAGGCGGACCGGAAAAACCGGCGCTATTCTCCGGGAGCCTTCCTCGGATCCAGCCAGGCCAGCATTGAGATTCGCGCCATGATGTGGCGTCTCTCGGAGGTACCCCTCACCTCCCTGGTCCTGGGGGGTGAGACCGGAACCGGGAAGGGTCTCGCCGCGAGGATCCTCCACTACAGCGGGGTCCGCAGCTCCGGGCCCCTGGTGGAAGTCAACTGCGCCGCCCTGCCGAGGGACCTTCTGGAATCCGAGCTTTTCGGTCATGAAGCAGGGGCGTTCACCGGGGCCCGGGGCAAACACCGGGGGCTCTTCGAACAGGCCTATGGGGGCACCCTCTTCCTCGACGAGGTCTCCGAACTCCCCCTGGGGCTGCAGTCCAAGCTTCTCAAGGCCGTCGAGGACCGTCGGATTCGACGGGTTGGGGGAGAGAAGGAGATCGAGGTGGATGTTCAGGTGTTCGCCGCGAGTAACCGGGACCTCTTGGAGACGGTGGAGTCCGGCGAGTTTCGCCAGGACCTCTACCATCGCCTGAGTGTGTTCAGCCTGGAGCTTCCTCCTCTCCGGCAACGCCTCCGGGATCTCGAAGACCTCGTGCCTGCCTTCGTCGCCGAGTTCAGCGCCCTGTCGGGCAAGCGTGTTACCCAGATCCCCGACGCCGCCTGGGACAGGTTCAAGGCCTACTCCTGGCCCGGGAACGTCCGGGAGCTGCGGAACGTCCTGGAGCGGTCCGTGTTGCTCTCGAATTCCAATGCCCTCTCCCTCAAGTGGCTTCAACTACCGAGAGAGACAGAGGAGAAGCCGGGCATCTTCCTACCGGGTGAAGAGGAAGGTGTGTCCTTCCCGCTGGACGGGTCCCTCTCCTTGGACGGAATGGAGGCCGAGGTGATTCGAGAAGCACTGAAACGCAGCGGGCTCAACGTGACTGCCGCCGCTCGCCTGCTGGGGGTCAGCCGGCAGACGCTCCGCTATCGCATCGAAAAGCACGGGATCGAGGTAAAACCGTGATGGAACGGGAGCCGCAAGGGGCCGGAGATCCCCGGCCGGGCGGCTCCCAGGAATAGGCTTCGCACAATGAGACGGACCAAAAAGATCCTCGCCGCAATTCTCCTGATTCTCGCCACTGTCCCATCGGCCTGCCAGAATCGTCCCGAAGGATGGACCCCGGTGCTGGAGGAGACCTCGACAGTATTCCTCGAGGCGGAGACCCAGCGGGTCCTGGAGCGTGTCCGGGCCGCCCGGGAAGAGGTTAGGGTCGATCCGGAGGCGGCCGCAGGCACCCTCCAGGAAGCTGAGACTTCCCTGGAACACCTGTTGGCCTACTACCTCCCTCTACTCCAGGCTCGGGAGCGGGCCTACAACGCCTACCGGTCGTTTTTCCTGCAGGACGAAGGAAGAGTAACCGAGGAATTGCGGCTGGTGGAGAACCTCCTGGAAACCATGGCTGAAACCGCCTCGGGTGTGCGCCTTCACGAGATCCAATCCCTGGCCGAGGTGCTGGCCGATGCCCGCATGGCCGTGGAGTCAGGTCCTGACGAGGGGCAGCGCGCGCTGGAGGCCCTGGCCCGGGCGTTGAATCAGGCTGCTCTGAAGGGAGACCTGATCCTCCAGGGATAGCCGCCGTTTCCACGCCCTGCCCACGCCGGTCGCACCCGGTGAGGCCCGGTCCGCCTTCCTAAGACCCCCCTGGAACCCGGCCGCCCCTACCCTCAAAGCTCCACGTGGGCGCCCAACTCCACCACCCGATCCACGGGAATCCGGAAATACTCGGACGCCCGCTCGGCATTCCTGGCCATCCGGTCGAACAGGCGGCTACGCCACCGGGCCATTCGGGGTTTCGTGGGGATGATGAACGTTCTCTGGCCCAGGAAGAAGGTGGTCTCCAGCCGCTTGTACCGGTATCCGTCGATGGAGATCTGCTCGAGAATCTTCGGCACATCGGGGTCCTCGGCGAATCCGTAGAGAACCACCACCGAATAAAACCCTTCCCCCAGATCCTCCACCAGAAGCCTGGCCTCCTCGGGCACGTAGGGGATCTCCTCGGTTTCCACCGTCATGAGAAGAACCCGCTCGTGGAGGATCCGGTTGTGCTTGAGGTTGTGCAGGAGTGCCCGGGGCACGCCTCCGGGTTCGGAGTTCATGAAGATCGCCGTTCCGGGCACCCTCTGAGGGGGATGGGCTTCGATGGACTTCAAAAAGTCCAGGACCGAAAGCTTCTCATGAGCAAAGCGTGTAGCCAGGATCTCCCGACCGCGCTTCCACGTCGTCATGAGGGTGAACATGGCCAGGGCCACCACGACGGGGAACCAGCCGCCGTGGGGGATCTTGGGCAGGTTCCCACTCCAGAAGGCCAGGTCCACCACCAGAAGTGACAGGGTCATGAGACCCACCACCCACGGCTTCCATTTCCAACGCAGCCACGCCACGACGGCGAAGAGGACCGTGGTGAAGACCATGTCGGTGGTCACGGCCACCCCGTACGCCGCCGCCAGGCGGCCGGAAGACCGGAAACCCAGAACCAGGCCGATGCAGGCGAACATGAGGGCCCAGTTCACGGCAGGCATGAAGATCTGCCCAATCTGGTCCTCGGACGTGTGCTCGATTCGCATCCGCGGCAGGTACCCCAACTGCACGGCCTGCCGGGTCAGGGAGAAAGCGCCGGAGATGACCGCCTGGGATGCGATGACCGTGGCGGCGGTGGCAAGAATCACCAGCGGAACCAGGCCCCAGGAAGGAACCATCATGAAGAAGGGGTGCTCGGCCGCGGCGGGGTTTCGCAGAATCAGAGCACCCTGGCCGAAGTAGTTCAACACCAGGGCGGGGAGGACCAGCGTCGTCCAGGTGAACCTGATGGGGCCCTTCCCGAAATGCCCCATGTCGGCATAGAGAGCCTCCCCGCCGGTGACGACCAAGAAGACCGAACCCAGAACCAGGAGGCCCCGGAGGCCGTTCCTCATGAAGAAGGAGAATCCGTAGGCAGGGTTCACGGCGAAAACCACCGAGGGATTCCCCAAGATGTGGATCACCCCAATGACGGCCAGGGTCAGGAACCAGATCAGGGTCACCGGGCCAAAAACCACTCCCACCCCGGCGGTTCCCCTCCTCTGAAAAAGGAACAGGGCTACCAGAATCCCGATGGTGATGGGAATCACGTAGGGCTGGAAAAAGGGTGTCACCACCTCCAGGCCTTCGATGGCACTCAAAACCGAGATCGCCGGCGTAATCATGCTGTCGCCGTAGAGGAGTGCGGCACCGAAGAGTCCCAGGAGGGCGAGGACCCGCTTCCGCCCTCGGCTCCTGTCCCCGGGGGGAGCGATGAGGGCGGTGAGGGCGATGATGCCCCCTTCCCCCCGGTTGTCGGCACGCAGGACCAGGAGGAGATACTTGATGGAGATGACCAGGATCAGGGACCAGAAGATCAGAGAGAGGATCCCAAGGGTGTTGTCGTGGTCCGGAGCGAGGCCGTGGGAAAGGTGGAAGGATTCCCTGATGGCATAGATGGGGCTCGTTCCGATATCTCCGAAGACCACACCGAGGGCGGTAAGGGAGAGAATCCAGAAGTCCCTCCTTTCCCGCTCTCCCTCCGCCGGTTGCATCATGGGTGTTCCGAGGTCGCTCCCTTCCGGTCCGGTGGACACGAAGCCAGGGGGACCGAGTGTTCAGGCCCGTATCCTTCGTGCGGCGAAGTCCGTTCTCCGCAGCCCGTTCTCCGCCTTCCCTTCTCCGAAGTGGGGGGTGGAAGCAACATCGGGGCCGACACGGGAGGGGCCCGAGGGCCATAGTGGCGCTCCGGCACTCCGCTGGCGTTCCTCCCGTGCTTCTCCGGAGCCCGGCAAGGGAAGAAAGGCGGAATCGGGATGGATCTCTCGAGGGGTTTTCAGCCAAGGCGGACCGCCGAGAGTGGTGGCTGATATCAGCCGAAACGGTTCATAAGAAACGATTCGTTGGTTTCACCAGGTGGATCCACGGGCCCTCCTGGACCCTCGAAACGCAAGGTTTCCACACCAAACTCCGGCCGACGCCCGGCCGGCCATCCTCCCGGCGACGGTGGCTCGGGACTTGCCCCGTCCCTGTACGTAATGTGCCCTCTATGACTCCCTGAGCGGGATGTCTGTATGCAAATCATCTGTGTGTCCAAGGGCGCCTACAGCGCCGGACAAGAGCTGGCCCAGAACCTGGCCAAGAACCTCGGGCACCTTTGCGTCTCCCGGGGCGAGCTCGTGGAAGCCGCCACCAACGAAGGCATCTCCGTGGGAAAGTTGGAGATGGCCATGGTCCGAGGCAGAGGCTTCAGCCAGCGCCTGGCCCTGGAGCGGGACCACTACCTGGCCTTTTCCCGGGCCTACCTCTGCGAGCGGGCCCTGAGCGAGAGCGTCGTCTACCACGGAAGGACCGGTCACCTTTTGCTACCGGGAGTCGGCAACGTTCTCCGGATCAGAGCCGTTCAGGACGTGGAGTCCCGAATCGCTCAGGTCATGAAGGAGCTGACGTTGGAGAGGGAGGCTGCCACCCGGTACATCCAGGACGTGGACGCCGATCGGGAGCGATGGGTCCGCAACATGTACGGGGTGGCGGTGGACGAGCCCGTCAACTACGACTTCACCGTCACACTCCAGCAGCTGGGCGTGGCCAACGCCGCCAGTGCATTGATGGCGTCGGCTCAGCTTCCCGACTTCCAGCTCACCCCGGCATCCATCAGGGTGCTGGAGGACCTTTACCTGGGCGCTCGGGCCCGCATGGCCCTGGCAAGGGACGAAAACACCTATCGGGCCGCGGTCAAAGTGCGGGCCGACCGGGGGGTGGTGACCGTCAACTACCTTCCCCAGGACTCCGATGCGGCTCCGCACATCCGGAGAGTGCTGGAAGGCCTCCCCGGCCTCGACGACCTCCGGATCACCATGGCCACGGCCACTCTGCTCTGGATACAGGAGCAGTTCCACGCCCATTCCGACGTCTATGAGAAGGTCGTGGAGATCGCCACCAAGTGGAACGCCGCCGTGGAACTGGTGCGCCTGGCGCCGGAGTCGGCCAAACCCACCGAGCTTCCCGCCGCGGAGCCGGCGGCCGGCACGGCCGGCAACCCGTTGGGCCAGCGTCAGACCCACAACGGAGGCATCGAAGAAGACGAACCCGATCGGGAGATCGAAGACGGGGGTGTGGGCGCCACCCTGGACGAGCTTGCGGGAGCGGGACGAGCAGGGGGCGGAAAATCGGTCTACGGCGGCCAGCAGGATCTCATCGAGGCCCTGGACCGCGGCTTCCCCTATACCCTCGTGGTCGTCGGAGAGGCGTTCCTCTCCAAAGCCCACGCAGCCCGCGTGAGAGCCACCCGGGACCTCCGGAGCTTCCTGGCCGACAGGATCCGGGCTCCCGTGGTCACGGCAGACGAGTTGGGCGAGCAGTACCTCTTCGGCCGACGGG
The DNA here is from genome assembly GCA_050049805.1 of Gemmatimonadota bacterium. Taxonomy (GTDB): domain Bacteria; phylum Gemmatimonadota; class Gemmatimonadetes; order Longimicrobiales; family Gaopeijiaceae; genus JABDNZ01. The sequence goes on along the minus strand of JASFVN010000035.1, from coordinate 10,740 downwards.
ACATTCTGCGGACCGTGATCTTCCTGGCCATCACGGCCCTCCTGTTCTTCCTGGTCTTCTCGAACCAGGAGTGGGTCCTGGCCTTCATGGCCAACACCGGCTGGTATGCCGACGCCGTTCAGAACACCTTCCTCTCCCGCTTCGATTGGCTCCCGAAAATCGTGGTCTCCCTGGCCCTGGTCCTCTTCATTCCGCTGGTGGCCTACTCCTACGGCCGCGTCACCGGAGCCTTCATGAAGCTCATCAAGATGGAATAACGGGCAAAAGGAGCCTGCTCACGCATGGAAACGTTGCTCTTTGGTCAATACATCCAGCTTGATCCCGGCATCGCCGTCCAGGTGGTGGTCCTGGGGTTCATCGGAGGAATCCTCAGCGGGTTCATCGGGAGCGGGGGCGCCTTCTTCATGACCCCCGGGATGATGAACCTGGGGGTTCCCGGGGTGGTGGCCGTGGCCAGCAACATCACCCACAAATTCGGAAAGGCCATGGTGGGGAGCCGCCGCCACGGCGAGATGGGAAACGTCGACAAGCGACTCTCCCTCTTCATGGTGGCCACCTCCTTCATTGGAATCCGCATCGCCGTCTGGATCAACAGCGCCCTCTTCCACATGGAGGGAGACGGTCATGGCGGGGGTGGCGGATCCGGAGCCTCGGACCTCTACATCAGCGGAGTCTTCATCTGTATTCTCTCCGTGGTGGCTCTCTCCATGCTCAGAGACGCCCTGAAGAAGGGAGAGGAGGACCAGGCGCCGTCGCGCAAGATCGCCGAGGCCCTGGAGAAGATCCACATGCCTCCGTACGTCCACTTCAAGGTGGCCGACGTCAAGGTTTCCCTCTGGATCGTTCTGATTGCCGGATTGGCTACGGGCTACCTGGCCGGAACCATCGGAGTCGGCGGATTCATCGGCGTTCCCGCCATGATCTACCTCTTCGGCGTTCCTACCGCCGTGGCCGCCGGATCCGAGCTCTACCTGGCCATGTACATGGGAGCCTGGGGTGCGTTGAACTACGCATTCCAGGGATTGGTGGACCTTCGCCTCACCATGCTTCTCTACCTGGGATCCCTCGTGGGAATCTTCGTCGGAGCCTACGGCGTGAAGGTGGTAAAGGAAGTCATGATCCGGATGGTCACCGCCATCATCATCCTCCTCTGTGTGGCCAGCAGGGCCATCGCAGTGCCCATCTACCTTCGGCAACTGGGATGGGTGGATACGAATCCCGCCTGGGACGGTCCCCTGAACGGGGCCAGCAAGGCCCTTCTCTTCGCAGCAGGGGGCTCCGGCGTGGTCATCATTCTCTACAACGTGGTCCGGGCCTATCGGCAGCGGAGGGAAATACACGGAACCCTGGCAAAGGCGGGGGCATTGCCTGAAGGCGCCTGATCCGAGGAAGGGCGGATGATCTGTCGAAGGCGCTTGATCGGCGGAACGACGCCTGATCCGTGGAAAGGTGCCTCCCGGGAAGATCGGATAAAGGAAGCGGGAAGGAAGTTTTTCTGAGGTAGGAAGGAGCGCAGGAGCCATGGCGGACGACCCGAAGTCGAAACGAACCAGCATCGACGACTGGATGGTGAGAATCGCCTTTGCCGAAGCAGGAGAACCGGATTTGGGATTCAACGAGACAGGGGTGGACCCGGAACGAAAGACCAAACTCGCCCTGGACAAGATCATGGTCATGAGAGAAGAAACCGAGAAGTCAGGAATAGGGGGGGCGGAACCGGACCGGGAAGCCCTGCGGGGGAAGGTGACCGGGAAAGTCCCGAAGGGCCGGAAGCTCCGCGTCATGATTGTCGACGACGAACCCATCGTCGGCAAACGGCTGGGTCCGGCCCTGGAGAAGAACGGATTCGAGGTGGAAGCCTTCCTGGATCCGACTCGGGCCCTGGCTCGGCTGCAGGAACAGGAATTCGACATCGTGGTCACGGATTTCCGCATGGAGGAACTGGACGGGATCCAGGTCCTGACCCACGTGATGGAGTCCTGCCCGGACACGAGGGTGATCCTCATCACCGGGTACGCCACGGTGGAGGTCGCCCGGGAAGCCCTGGTCAAAGGCGCCTTCGACTTCATCGCCAAACCCTTCAAACCCAAAGAGCTGCGAGCCGTCATCAACAAGGCTGCTCTCTCACTGGGCCATCAGGGAATCGCCTAGCCGCGACGACGATGACAAAAACCGGGTAAGGCCATCGTGTCCGACGACATCGTTGCCGATTCAGAACAGGTCGAACGGGCGTTTCAGAAGCGTCCCCACGTGTCGCTTCGAAAACGGCTGGTCCTGGGCTTCCTGGCCTGGTTCCTCTTTACGCTGGTCCTGGCCGTCGTTTCCATGGTCAACCTGTCGCAGATGGCCAACAAGCTCCTGTTCACCGAGGCCATCGACAGGTACACCTTCGAGGTTCAGCAAGCCCGAAGGTTCGAGAAGAACTACTTCCTCTATCGGGCGAATCTCCCCGACGCGTTGGACCATGTTCACAACGCCCAGGCCGTCCTGGATAGGGAACGGCCCAACATCGAGGCCGTCATCGGCGAGGCGGGCCTTCAGAACATGGCGGGGAACCTGCAGCAGTACGAGTCCTTGCTGGGACGCCTGCAGATCCTCGACCAGTCGGAGGTTCCCAGCTCCGTAGAGGAGTACGGCGACCTGGAAGCAGGGCTGCGGGACAACGGAGCCCTGATCGTCCAGGAAGCGGAGCAGCTGGTGGACCGGGAGCGGCAAGCCGTGGCCTCCATCTTGACCATCTCCCAGCGGATTCCCCTGGCGATTCTCCTGGTCCTGATCGGAGTGATCGTGTTCACGGGGTACCTGACCCGGACCCAGGTGCTGGATCCGTTGGAGCGGATGATGGCCACCACCCGCCGCATCGCCCAGGGAGACTTCACACCTATCACACCGGTCCGGAAATACCACGACGAATTCTCCCACCTGGCCGTGGCCATGAACACCATGATGTTCCAGCTCGCCCACCGCCAGGACCTTCTGGTAAGGGCCCACAAGCTCAAAGCCGTCGGAACCCTCACTGCAGGAATCGCCCACGAGCTGAACAACCCCATCAACAACCTCATGCTGACGGCGGCGACGCTGGAGGAAGACTACCCGGACCTCACGGAGGAGGACCGGCTGGACATGGTGAAGGACCTGGTGTCGGAGTCAGAGCGAGCCCAGCGCATTGTCCGAAATCTCCTGTCCTTCGCCCGGGAATCCACGAGCCAGCTGGAGCCACTGAGTCCTTTCCACCTCGTGGAAGAAACCCTTCGCCTTGCCTCGAACCAGATCAAACATGCGAAGGTGAAGGTCCAGGGAGAGATCGACCCCAACCTCCCCCCCGTCTACGGTGACTTCCAACAACTAACCCAGGTCTTCCTGAACCTGGTCCTGAACGCCCTGGATGCCATGCCCGAGGGAGGAACCCTGACCATCGCCATCCGCACGTCCCAGGGAAGGGAACGGATCGAGATCGACGTCACCGACACCGGGATCGGCATGTCGGAGCAGGTCCTGGCCAGCGTCTTCGATCCCTTCTTCACCACGAAGTCCGGGGCGAAGGGCACGGGGCTGGGCCTCTCCGTCTCCCAGGGGATCATCCGCCAGCACGGCGGAGACATCCTGGTGGAGAGCGAGCCGGGCCTGGGCACGACCTTCACAGTCCAGCTTCCCGTGGCCATGGTCCCGGCAGATATCCCCGAAACCGAGATGGAAGGCCTGGCGGAGGACCTGGAGGAGGACGAGGAGGAAGCTCTCATCGAGTAGGGGGCTAGTCGGCGCCCTCCTCGTCCTCGTGCCGCGCCCGCTCCTCCCGCTCATGGACGTGGGCCGCGAAGGCGAAGCGGTCCAGCTTTTGGTACATGACCGGAATCAGGAAGAGGGTGAAGACGGCGGCCACCAGCACGCCGCCGATGGTCACCACCGCCATGGGAATCCGGTAGAAGGACCCGGCCCCGGAACCGATGGCCTGGGGCGCCAGGGCGATGGCGATGGCCACGTTGGTCATGAGGATGGGGCGGAGCCGGGTGGGGGCCGCCTCCATGAGGGCTTCCGTCAGAGCCATTCCCCGGCCCCGAAGGATGTGGGCGTAGTCAAGGATCAGGATGGCGTTGTTCACCACGATCCCCACCAGCATGATCAACGCCATCATACTGAAGATGTTCAGGTTGGATGCGGTGAGGAACAGGGCGAAGACAGCCCCCACAGCTCCCAGGGGAAGGGTGAGCATGATGGTCACCGGATGCACGAAGGACTCCAGGATCATGGCCAGGGCGATGTAGGTGAGGATGATGGCCATCAACAGAGCCTTCAGCATCTCGGTGATGGATTCCTGGAAGTACTCGAACTCCCCGGTGATCTCGTAGCTGTAGCCCGGGGGAAAGTCCATGGCATCCAGACCCAACTGGATCTGCTGGGCCAATGCGGTGAGGGCGCCGCTCCCGATCTCGGCGTCGATCTGCACCGTCCGCTGCTTGTCGTCCCGGAGGATGGTGGTCTCGCCCCCTTCTTCCTGCAGCTGCCCCAGGGCATTCACCGGGATCATGCCGGCGAAGGTTCGGACCTGGAGGTCCCCCAGCTCGGCCGTCCGGTCCCGGGATCCCTCGGCCAGCCGCACCCGAATGTCCCGCTCCTCCCCTTCCTCCCGGTACACGCCGGGCACCACGCCATCCACGGATGAGCGCAGCGTGCCTCCCACCTGAGCCACCGTGAGGCCGTATTCACTCAGGACCTCCCGGTTCGGGATGAAGACGACCTCGGCCCGGGGGTCCTCAATGGAGTTTCGGACGTCCACCAACCCCTCCACCCCCGCCACGATCTCCGTGGCCCGGGCCGCTACCTCTTCCAGGCGATCCTGATCCGGCCCCTTGATGAGAATCTGGAGGGGGGCTTCCGACGATCCTCCTCCCATGGTCTGAGCCAGGGTCAGGGTGACCTCGGCGTCGGGGATGGCAGCCAGCCGTTCTCGTATCTGCGGGAAGAAGGTGTCGGTGAAGAGTTCCGACTCGATGGTGACCTCCAGGGAGGCCTGGTTCACGTCGGCTCCCGCGCTGAACATTCCTCCGCCGCCGGCACCCACGGTGGAGAGGATCTCCGTCACCTCCGGAATCTCCCGCAGAAGGTTCTCGGCCCGGTTCACGATCTCCTCCATCCGCTCCACCGGTGTCCCCGGAGGAAGTTCCAGGGCTACCTGGGCAATTCCCTGGTCGTCCGGGGGGAAGAACTCGCCCCCGACGAAGTTGGCCATGACCCCGACGGTAAGGACCAGGACCAGCACGGTACCGCCGATGACGGCCCACCCATTACGGGGTCGGGCCAGGACCCATCCCAATAACCGCCGATAGTCGTTTTCCAATCCCTGGTAGCCTGCGTCGAAACGCTTCCAGAAGAAGCCCAGCCACCCCTCCTCTTCCCTCTTGGTCTCGTAGGTCCGCAGAACGCGAGCTGCCAGCATGGGGGCCAGGGTGAAGGAGATGAAAACCGAGGTCAGGGTGGCGAAGACCACGGTGAGGCCGAAGGCGAAGAAGAACTGGCCGATGATTCCCTGCATGAAGGCGATGGGGGTGAAGACCACCAGGTTGGTGAGAGCGCTGGCCGCCACGGCGATGGCCACTTCCGTGGTCCCCTCCTCGGCGGCGGTCTTGGGATCGGCCCCCTGGTCCAGGTACCGGTAGATGTTCTCCAGGACCACGATGGTGTTGGTGACCAGGATCCCCACGGTGATTCCCAGGGCCATCAACGTCATGATGTTGATGGTGAACCCGAGCTGATCCAGGGCCAGGAAGGTGGCCACGATGGTGGCCGGCATGGCTACCGCGGCCACCACGGTCCCCCGCCAGGAGTGGAGGAAGAGGAAGAGGACCCCCACGGTGAGGGCGATGCCGATGATGATGTTCTTGAGGATGTCCTGGATGGCATCCCGGATGAACTCGCTTCGGTCCGAGGCCACCACCAGGGTCGCACCGGGAGGAACCTGGGTCTGGAGCTCTTCCAGGACCTCGAAAATACCCGCCGCCGTGGCCACCGTGTTGGCGTCGGAGCGCTTCTGGATGGAGAGATTCACCGTGGGCTGTCCTTGGTAGCGGGCCAGCTCCCGGACGTCGGCGAAGCCCATCTCCACCGTAGCCACGTCGGCCAGGCGGATCCGGCCTCCCTCCGGCAACATGAGGGGCAGGCGGGCAATCTCGTCCAGGGACTCGTATTCACCCTTGACCCGGAAGGCGTACTCGGCCTGAGGCTCGGTGACCCTTCCGGCCGGGACGTTCATGTTCCCGGCCCCCACGAGCTGGGCAACGTCGTTGATGGCCAGGCCGTAGGCCCGGAGCCGGTCGGGATACACCCGCACCTGAACCTCCCGCTCCCGCCCCCCGGTGATCTCGATGCTGGCCACACCCGTTACCCGGGAGAGGGCTTCGGCCAGAACCTGGTCGGCAAAATCGTAAAGGGCGTCCAGGGACTGGGAGCCCGAGAGGGCCAGCTCCAGAATGGGCATGGACCGGATGTCCAGCTTCTGGATGGTGGGAGGCTCCACGTCGTCAGGGAGATCGCCGCGAATGGCGTCCACCTTGTCCTTCACGTCGATGGCCGCCAGGTCCGGGTCGACATCGTAGTCGAACTCGATGATGAGGATGGAGACGTTTTCCCGGGAGTAGGAGGTGAGGGTTTCCAGGTCCGCCAGGGTGGAAACGGCGTCTTCAATGGGCTCGGTGACCTGAAGCTCTACATCTTCGGGACCGGCCCCGGGATAAGCGGTGGTGACGGTGACGACGGGAAATTCCACGTCCGGCGTCAGGTCCACCCCCAGGTTGAAGTAGGAGAAGGCCCCCAGGAAGACCAGGATGGCCACCAGCATGGTGGTGAGGACGGGACGGCGAACGGCCAGACGGGCGAAGAAGCGAAACATGGATTCGTCTCCCCCCTTACCCTGTGACGACCCGGGCCAGGACCCCCTCCGAGAGGAGGGAGGCTCCGCTGGTCACCACCCGATCTCCGGGCGCCAGACCCTCCAGCACCTCGAGGAGGTCCCGGGCCCGAAGCCCCACGGTCACCGGCCGCCGATGCGCCAACCCTTCGGCATCCACCACCCAGACGGCGTCGCCGTGGAGGGCCGCGGGAGGAATCTGGAGAGCCGACTCCCGGGTCCCCACCACGATCTCCACCGTGGCCAGGGTGCCGGGAAGGACGGCCACAGCGCCGGATGCTTCTCCCGCGCCGGATCCCCCGGCGGCGCCTGAACCCTCTGCCGGGCCCGCGCGGGTTACGCTTCCGGGAAAGGTCACCTCCACTTCCACCAGGCGGGTCTCGGGATCGGCCTGCAGCGCAATACGGGTCACCCGGCCCTGGACCTCACGGCCAGGCAGAAAGGCGGGCTGCCCCAGGGCCAGCTCGGCTTTCTGCTCCGGGCTCACCTGGAGCAGGAGCTGGACCTGCGAGAGGTCCGAGATCCGCACCAATGGGTCGCCGTTTCCCGGGAAGGTGCCTGACGTCTCGAGGATGTCGGTCACCACACCCGTGATGGGGGAGGTGAGGACGATGTTCCTCTGGGCCGCCTCCAGGTTGGCTTCCGCCACTCGGAGAGCCGTCAGGGCATTGTCCCAGTCCTGGTCGCTCACGGCTCCCCTCTCGTGGAGGGGCCGGAGACGGTCCGCCGCCCGCTGGGCCTGCTCGAAGGCCGCCTCGGCCTGCCGGACCGAAGCCATGGATCCCTGGCTTGACTGCCGGACCACCACCTCCCCTTCCTGCACCCGCTGGCCCACCCGGACGGGAATCTCCAGGATCTCGTCGCCGGTCCGGGCCCGGACGGTGGCGCTCCGCACGCCACGGACGCTTCCCGTGAAGGAGCGCCGGGCCTCCATGGGAGACGCCGCCACCTCCAGGACCTCCACCGGGATCCCCGCCTGCTGGTGGATCTCTTCCACGTCGAGGGTCGGCTCCACGGGGGCGGACGCCTGAATGACCCGAGTCACCACCACCGCCACCAGAGCCAGGATGAAGATGCCGACGACGATGCGTTTCATCGAGAATAACCCCTTCATTGGGTGCCTCCTGCCATCAGGTCCACCCTTCCTCCGCTCAAGCGCTCGAGCTGAGCCAGGACCTGGACGTAGTCGTAGAGTGCCTGGACCTCGTTCACGCGGGCTTGGTCCAGGAGCAAAGCGGCATCGCTCACTTCAAGCTGAGTGCTGAGGCCGTTGGCGAAGCGGGTGTCGGCCAGCTCCAGCGTCTCTTCGGCCAGAAGCACCGTCTGACGCCGGGCCTCGATCTGGGCCCGGACCGAACGGTACTCGGCCAGGGCCGCCTCCAGCTGGAGCTCCAGGGCCTCTTTGAGCTGGGATTCCTCCAGCTGGGCCACTTTCAGATCCGCCTGGGCCTGGTCCACCTGGCCCCGGGTACGGAAGCCATCGAAGATGGGCACCGAGAGGGTCAGGGCGACGCTCCAGTCCTTCCGCCATTGATCGAAGCCAGGGGGGAGGGCGTTGTCGGGAAACCCCTGGAAGCCCATGGTCCCCTGAAGAGCCACCGTGGGGAGGCGGTCTCCCCGGGCGATCTTGATGGCCTCCTGGCGCATGGACACCGCTTCCTGGGCTGCCGAGAGGGCCGGCCGCTCCAGGATCATCCGCTTGAGTTGGGCCTCGTTGACCTGGGAAAGGGTGGGCTGGACCTCGGTCACCAGCCGAAGGGGGCGGCTGGCCGAAATGTTCACCAGCCGCTTCAACTCCAGGAGGGCCAGCGTGGCCCCGTTTTCCGCCTGGGTCACCACCGGATCCCGGTTCTCCAGGTCCACCTGGGCCCTGAGGAGGTCGAACTGGGAGGCGGTCCCGGCCTCGTAGAAGTCCTCCACCTGCTGGAAGTGGTCTTCCGCCACCCGCCGGCTCTCCACGGCGATGCGGTAGAGGCGCTGGGCAAGGGAAGCCGTCAGGTAGGCTCCCCGGACCTGGAGAACGATCTCGGCCTCGGCCTCCTCCATCTGATCCTGGGCCGCGGCCCGGAAGTGACGGGCTACGTTGAGAGCCGCTCCCACTTTACCCCCCACGTAGAGGGGCTGCGACAGGGAGAAGGTGGCGATGTAGGTGTTCTTCCGGCCGAAGGGGAGTCCTCGGAAGAGCTCGCCGATGAAGTCGTCGATGAGGAGATCGCTCAGGAGATCGAAGCGTTCTTCCGGCGGTTTGTTCAGGTCGAAGGCCGGAGGGATCAGGGTGTCGGACACGGGGGGCGGCCCCTGGGCCTCATCGAAGATGGTCTTGATGGCCCGGGTGTAGATGACGTTCGAGGACAGCTGGGGAAAGGCCCCGGATCTGGCCTGGATAACCTGGGCTTCCGCCTGGGCCAGGGAGGCCCGGGCGGCGGCAATTTCCTCCGAGTCCCGGAGAGCCCGATCCACCGCTTCCTCCAGTGTGAGGAGGAGGGTGTCCTGGGCAGTCCGGCGGGCGGCGGCAGGCCAGGCGTCAGACAGCGGCGTGGTGGTACGCACCGTACCGGGGAGCGGCGTGCCGGCGCGCCAGCGGTCCGGAGGATCCCCCCGGGCCTGGGCCGAAAGCCCGACAGTAGGTCCCATGCCCATCGGTAGTAGCGCGAAGGTCAGCAGGATCAGCCTCCTGCCCATGGCTCCTCCTCGGCTCACGGGTTCAGTCCCGTGAAGATGATGTCGATTTTTTCTGCCAGCGCGTCTTTGATCTCGGGAGCCGACGTGTTTCGGATCAGGCCCCGAACCATCGTGTGGAAAACCGCCGCGGCGATGAGGGAAGCCGCCTGGGCTTCATCGGCGTTGGGCCGAATCTCGGCACCAGTTTTCCCGTTGCGGATGACCTCCCAGACCATCGTTTCCAGAAGACGAAGGGCCTCCGGCTCGGGATCGCCGGTCGCCGATTCGCCCCCGGGTTCCGCTCCCGGTTTCCCTGCGCCTTCAGACCCGCCGGCCCCCTCCGCCTTCCCGGCCCTTTCGGCCTCCCACTGGGCCATCCGAAGGTGGTTCTGCCGCATATTCTCGAAGATGATCTGCCGGGACAGGGCCCGATGCCTCACCGACAGGTCGATGAGAAAATCGAAGACCCGAACCAATTGGTCTCGAATAGGCCCTGTCCAGGACTCCACCGGACCCAGCTGCTCCTGCATGACCCTGACCCACTCCGAGTAGGCTGCGATGAGAAAGGCGGTCTTCTGGGGGAAGTAGTTGAACACCGTCCCCTTCCCCACGTCGGCCCTCTCGGCGATCTCTTCCACCGTAGTAGCGTCGAATCCCTGCTCGATGAAGAGGCGGATGGCCTCGGAGAAGATCCGATTCCGGGTCTCCAGCTTCTTCCGTTCCCGGCGCCCGGGGGCGGGAGAATGGGGCTTCGGGAGGCCGAAGGTTGGTGAGCCGAAGGCTGGGGAATCGGGATCCGGCATGTCGGGCATGGACGGCTCGAGCTTCGGCAGAACCGAACCCAAGGCGGAGCTGCCGTGAGCGAAAAAAGATGATCGGGGTCAAATATGACCGCGGTCAGGTTTTTGTCAAGCGTTGGCAGCTGTGGTGGGGCGGAAAAGGCGGAAAAATGACCTTGCACATCCCTCTATTTCACCCCAGAATCAACCATCATCCGCAATAAAGGGCTGTGAACGAGTATCGAGACGGCCCCGCCGCCAGAGCGACGCCCACCCGCTGGACGCCCACCGACGACGAGACCGCCGGACCCAAGAGGAGGAACCCAAGCACCCGGTTTCTCGACCCGGCAGTGGTATCGAAGATTACCCTCAACGGAGGGAGTAGGAAGCAGGAGCAGA
>JASFVN010000252.1:0-6684 GCA_050049805.1 Gemmatimonadota bacterium | reverse complement strand
CACCGAGGATCCATTCAGGGTCCTGGCCATGGGCGGAAACAACGATGGGCAGGATGTGAAACCCGGCATGTACGGCCTCGAACTGGCTTCCGGTCATCACCCCAACGATCTGGCTCGGTACCGGGAGCTCATCGGGATGGTGGGAAGCGGGCTGCCGCAGAACTTTTTCGATGCGGAGACCGGTGGCCTGAACCTCCCCCTCCTCTCCATCCTCAACGTCCGCTATGTGATCTGGCCGGTCTATCGATACGGCGGTCTTCCCCACGGCGAAGTGGTCATGGCCAACAGCCTGGGGGGAAATCAGGTCTACGAGGCAGTGTATGAAATACCTACACTTCCAAGAGCCCGTTTGGTGGGTGAGGCTGTTGTCCTAAGTGACGATGAGACAGTGCCTTATATTCTCTCCGACTCGTTTCGACCCGATCGGGAGATCGTGCTCGTCGACGAGTACTCGGGAGACCTCTCCGGGGCGCCCGTGGACGGAGATATCCAGTGGGTTGAAAAGTCGCCAAACCGGATCCGGCTCCAGGTACAGAGCGGGGGTGAGGCTCTCCTGGTTCTTGCGGAGAACTGGTACCCGGCCTGGCGGGCTGAGGTGAACGGGGTCGAGGTGCCGGTCCTCAGAGCGAATCACTCGCTGAGAGCCATCCCGGTTCCCCCCGGAGAGACCGAAGTGGAGGTGTTTTTCGACGCCAGAACCCTGGCCGGGCCGTTCCTCCTGAGTCTGGCTTCTCTTGCCATCGTGTTCGGGGTCATCTTCGTTCGGCCCAAAAACCAGGTGCTGGAGGTCGGGGAGGCCGCGTGACGGAGGGGGCCAAGCCTTCGCCAGGGGCCTCGGGCGTGGCTCGCCTGCTCAAAGTGGCTGCGCAGCTGGTCCTGACCGGGTTGGTGACCTGGTTCATCCTCCGAGCCGTGGGGTTCAGCCTCGCCGAGCTCAGGGCTTTCGATCTCTCCGAGATGGATGTGAGCTGGGCTTCCATCGCCGGTTCTTCCCTGGTCTTGCTGGTGGCTTTCCTCTACTCCGCCTCTCTCTGGGGCCTGATGGTTCGGGAAATGAGTGCCTACGAGGTAGGCTTTGTGGCCTCTCTGAGGGTGTTTTTTACGGCCAACCTGGGCCGGTATCTCCCCGGAAAGGTATGGCAGATCGCTGGCCTTGCTTATCTGGCAAGGGGGGAGGGGGTGCCGCCGGGAACCGCCACCGGAGCAGCGATCCTGGGTCAGGCATTCTCCCTGGCAGGTGCAACCTTGGTCGGGGCTGGAGTCCTCTTAGGGTTGGGGAGGCTCCCGAGCCTGGGTGGAGGGTGGATCGGTGTGGTTTGCCTGGTGATCCTCGTTGCGACGACGTTCCCGGGAATCCTCAAGGTTCTCCTCCCCCTCTGGTTTCGCTTGGCCCGTCAGAGGGCACCCGGCGGATTCCGGCCGGATCCCGCTTTCGGCGTGCGGTGGCTGGGTCTCTACGCCATCTCCTGGGTGCTGCAGGGCATGGCGTTCTGGTGGCTGGCAAGGGGCCTGGGCTTCGAGTTGAGCGTTCTGGAGGGTGTCCCCTCCTATCCTGCGGCATACGTTGCAGGGTATATCGCTCTTTTCGCTCCGGCCGGAGCCGGGATTCGAGAGGGTATCCTGGTGGTTCTCCTGGGCCCGATCCTGGGGGCAGGAGCTGCCGTACTGGCGGTCATCGCCCGGCTTTGGGCTACCTTTGTAGAACTCCTGCCTGCTCTTCTGCTGGCGGGAGGGTACCTTGGAGGGGCGCGAACGGAAGACGCCGAAGGAGGAAAGGGAGTTGGTTGAAGGCCGGGTGCTCGTGGTGATTCCCACCTATGACGAACGGGACAACCTGCCCAGGGTCGTGCCGGCGGTTCTGGACGCCCATCCGAATGTGGATGTGCTGGTGGTGGACGACAACTCTCCCGACGGCACCGGTCTCCTCGCCGCCTCCATGGCCCGGGACAACCCTCGAGTGTACGCCCTCCACAGGGAGGGGAAGGGAGGTCTGGGCAGAGCCTACATCGCCGGGTTCAAGTGGGGCATGGAGCGGGACTATACTCTCTTTTTCGAGATGGACGCCGACCTCTCCCACCCGGCCGAGATGATCCCAGCCATGATCGAGATGGCCCGGAAACACCCGGTGGTGGTGGGATCCCGCTACGTGGGGCGACGCGTGAACGTGGTGAACTGGCCTCTTCAACGACTCATCGTCAGTGTTTTCGGGAGCATCTACGCCCGCGTGGTGACCCGGGTTCCGGTCATGGATGCCACCGGGGGCTTCAACTGCTGGAGGCGGGAGGTGCTGGAGGCCGTGGCCCTGGACAGGGTTCAGAGCAACGGCTACGCCTTCCAGATCGAATTGAAGCTTCGGGCCTGGAGGAAAGGGTTCCGGCCGGTGGAGATTCCCATCGTATTCACGGAGCGGGAAACCGGCTCCTCCAAAATGTCGAAGAAGATCGTTCTCGAGGCTGTCTGGAGAGTCTGGAAGCTCCGGTTTCTCGACCTTTTTGGCCGTCTCTGAAGCGGGTTTTCATGCCTCTGACCTTCCTCCTCTATCGCTGCCCCCGCTGTGGCCACGACCCTCTGAAGGGTGCGAAAGACCGTGCTGTCTGCACAGAATGCGGATATGCTTTTTCTCGCGGGAGGGAAGGGGGTTTGATTCGGGTTCAGGACCCTTCCGGCGAGGTTTGGCAGGTTCCCGCCGAGCTCCTGGCCTCTGCCGTCGAGACATGGACTGCCAAGGATCTGGCGAAACCCGTCCCGGACGAGGAGGAGGGAATCGTGCACCGCAGTCGGGTGAGGGCGAGGCGGTCAGGGAAGGAAGCGCCGGTCCGGTGGGAAGGGGAGCTCATCGGCTTTGCCGAGGCCCTGGGCCCTGGGGCCCAGGGGACCCTGGAGCTCAGTGAGGATGCGCTGGTCCTGCGCCTGGATTGTGGGGGTTCGGAGCGCTGGCCCCTCCTCGACATCCGTGCTGTCCAGACCAGCTCCAGCTCACTTCAGTTCTCTCCGGTGTCCGGAGGCCTGGTGGAATTCAAATTTCCCCAGGATTCGCCCTTCCGATGGGAAGGAATCCTCAGGGAGTGCCTGCGGAGGGTCTACCGGGCCGCTGGTAAGGGAGAGATCGTGGAATTCCAACCCAGGATCGTGACGGAATGAGCTGGTATCGAGCCTTCCGGACCCTATTGGCGCCCTACATCCGCGCTGTTTCCCGTCTTCAGGTGGTGGGCCGGGAGAACATCCCGAGTTCAGGCCCCTTCATCATGGTGGCCAACCACCAGAGCTACCTGGACCCCATCATCGTGCAGGTCCTCTGTCCCAGGCCCCTCCATACTCTGGCCAAGAGCACCCAATTCACCGGGAAGTTGATGGCCTGGGTAATGCCTCGCGTAAATGCCATCCCAACAAGACGTTATCGCATCGAACCTCAAGCAGTACGTGTAGTGCTTCGACGCCTGGCCGCCGGGGAGGCCGTGGGGGTGTACCCGGAGGGTGAGCGATCCTGGGACGCCGAGCTGCAGCCCTTTCGCCGCGGTACCATCCGCCTCCTCCTGAAGGCTGGCGTGCCCATCGTTCCGTGTGGGTTGGCCGGGGCCTACGACGTCTGGCCCCGATGGAGCAAATCGACGCGCCGCCGGACGATCCGGGTGGAATTCGGCGAACCCTTCCGGTGGCCGGCCATGAACAGCAGGGAGGAGAGGAATGCCTTTCTGCCCCAGGCCGCGGCAGAACTGAAAGCCCGCTTGTCGGCGCTGAGCTCCTGGAACCTCCTGGAGACGGAAAGACCCTCGGCCATGAAGAGCCTGCCGTCCTGGCTCGGGCCTTCCTGACCCTTCAGCTTTTCGCACCCAGCTCTTCGCACCCAGCCCTCCGCACCGGAATCGTTTTCCAGCCCGGCGTTTCAAGGGCGCGACTCACCCCGGAGGGAAGAGGTGGTCAGGAAGCAACTTAACATAATATGTATTATGCGACGTTCTTGGGTTTTGTGGGAAAACGCCGAGAAGGCCTTAAAACGCAGCTATGTCGGGGTTTTCCCTATTGGGGGGATGAAACCTCGGCCAAACGCATCTCCCAGAAGCCCAGGTTCGGATCTCCCTCCTCGTAGGTGGCGATGATGTCCTCGAAGAGCTCGGCAGCGCCGGCCGTGTCCCCGGCCTTCATGCGAAGTCGGGCTGCCCCGGCCAGGGCTTCTCTGACCTGGAAGTTCAGGTCGGTGGTGTTGCCGATGCGGATGAAGAGCTCCTCGGCGTCCTCGTCCCTCCCGGCTTCCTCGTAAGCCGCGGCAAGGAGAAATCCGGCCTGGATCCCGATGGGCTGAGAGCTCATTTCTCGAACGGCCGGGGCCAGGACCTCGATGGATTCCTCGGGGGTCCCGTCTTCCAGGAGGGCTTGGCCCAGGACGAGTCTGGCTTCCAGGGCGTAGACGGTACCCTCGAACTGCTCCAGGTACTGGTAGAGATCTGCTTCCGCCGTCTCACGATCTCCAAAAGCGAAGGAATTCTGGACCTGCTCCAGGCGAGCCACAGCCTGTTCCTGCCAGGATGTGCGATAGTTCGTGTAGTAGATGGTCCCGGCGACCACTACGACCAGGACGATTCCCGCCAGAATCAGGATCTGGCTATTGTCCTTGGCCCATTGGATCAACTCCAGCGTCTTCTCAACGAAGACGTCTTCGGCTTCTTTCTTTTCCTCCGACGCGCGTCGTCGGGAGGACGGATGTCGACTTTGGCTCATTCTATGCTCGTTGTACCGGTCGTGAGACTCGGAAAATGTTTGAAAAAGCTAGCCTTACGGGGTTTTTCGGTCAACGGAGGTCCATGCCTCCGCGGTGGAGCGAAGCTACTCGAGATCGGCTGGGCGAAGGATCCAGAGTTGTCCGTCCCTTTGCCGC
The DNA here is from genome assembly GCA_050049805.1 of Gemmatimonadota bacterium. Classification (GTDB taxonomy): domain Bacteria; phylum Gemmatimonadota; class Gemmatimonadetes; order Longimicrobiales; family Gaopeijiaceae; genus JABDNZ01. The sequence goes on along the minus strand of JASFVN010000252.1, from coordinate 1,811 downwards.
AGAACACCATCATAGATCCAGCCGTTCAAGACGGTGGTGACCGTAGAACGATGACATCCCGCCAGATCTGCTAACACCTTGTGAGTCAATCGGATAGGAATTCTCGTACCCTTCTTTTCCTCCGATCTTCCCAGGCGGCTGGCCAGGTGGAGCAGAAGGGCGGCGAGGTGGGACGAGGCACTTCCCTCCCTCCGGGGCCCCGTCAGAGACCGGGCCAGGGCCAACTCCTCTTCCTTGGCCAGAAAGAAGGCTCCGTAGGTCTTCGATCCGGTTCGTAGGGCCCGAACCACGCCCTCACCGTCCAACAGCGTGACCTGGGCCCGTTCCCCGGCCCTGGCGAGAGTCTTTCGAGATACGCCGGGAAACAAGCCTTCTTCGCCGGTGAGCTCCCACGGGCCGGCTACCGAGACGACTCGCTCCTTCTCCGTACCTGGCTCCGCCACGAGTTGGACATGGCCCGTCCGGACAAGAATCAGAGTCTGGGCCGATTCTCCCGGCGAGTAGAGGGTTTCTCCCCTCCGGAGGCCCAGGGTTTTCCCTTTTTTCACAAGGCGGTGAAGCTTTCGGTCCCGCCTGGGGACCACTTTCATGGGCATGGTGCCTCCCTCAGGCCCTTTTCCCCTCCCGCAGGGGCCGCTGCAGGGCCAGAACAGTACCGAGAAGCAAGGCCGGCATGGAGACCATAGCGGCCTCCCGGGGCCCGATCCAGTCCCCCAGGGCTCCGGTGACCAGAACACCCAGGGATCCGACGCCCCAGGCCAGGCCCATGACGATCCCTGTTCCCACGGCGGCGCTCTGTGGCAGGAGTTCCTGGGCCCGGACCACGATGGACGGCATCATGGCCATCCCGAAGAAGCCGGCCGCTGAAGCCAGGACAAACGCAGGAAGCTCGCCAGGAGGCAGGGAAACGGCCAGAAAGTGGGCGGGAAAAGCCAGGAATGTGAGCCACGCCAGGAGCCGGCCCCGATCCACGCGGTCGGCCAGGAAACCGCCGGCCAGGGTTCCTACGGCTTGGGTCCCCAGGTAGAGACTCAGAGCCAAAGCCCCTGAGGCTTCCGATGCCCCGGCCCGGGCGCCGATGATGGGCCCCATGGTGAGGAACACCCGCTGGGCGAACGCTCCCACCACGCTGATTCCGAAGAGCAGCCCCAAAGGCCCCCTCAGCTCACGAAGGACCTTCCCCGGAGACGGGGGGAGCCGGGCTCCCCTGTGAGCTCCTGTGGTGGGAAACAGGGGAAACAGAAGAAGGGCGAGGAGGATTCCGGGGAACATGGCCATCCACAGTCCATCCAGCCCGATCCAGCCCACCAGGCCAACGGCGACGAGGGGACCCAGTGCCCATCCCAGGCTTCCTCCGAGGGAGAAGACCGACATCCGGACTCCGCTCCCCTTCCCTTCCGACACCTGAGCCGCCATGGAGGCTGCGGGAGGATGGAAGACGGCGCTCCCCAGCCCCCCCAGGAGGAGGAAGAGGATGAGAACCCAGAACGAGGAGGTGGCCCCGATAAGAGAAAGGAAAAGGGCCGAAAGGACCGGCCCCAGCACCACGAAGGTCCGTCTGCCGTAGCGGTCCGACAGAAAGCCCATCAGGGGCTGGAGGATCGAGGCCCCCAGGGAGAGGGTCATGGCCAGGGTGGCGGCCATGGCGATGGACAGGCCCAGCTTGTCCATGATCCTGGGTAGAAGGGGTGGCAGGAAGGCGGCATACGCGTCGTTGACACCGTGGGCCACGGCCACCAGACCGGCAAGCATCAGAGCGCTCCTGCCGGGGTGCCCCTCTCGGTCCATCCGGGTTGCCGGGACTGACGTTG
>JASFVN010000251.1:0-6711 GCA_050049805.1 Gemmatimonadota bacterium | reverse complement strand
AGGAAGAAATCCTATCGAGATAGGCTCGACGGACAGTCGTAAGAAAACACAAGGTCCTATTTTAAAGGATAGAAGCGTCGCCGGGTCTGCGGAAGGAATTTGGTGGGTGCCTTCGCCTGGAGGGCCCTCGAACGGTTTGCAGGAACAGGGAATGGAGTTTAGGGTGCACCGGTTCGGAAAAAGGGCCGAAAAGAGAGACACCATCCATCCAGGCTGATGGTGATCGAATAATGACGGAGGTCTGATTGATGCTCCGTTGGATTCTGAGGAAATCGAAGCCGGATTCGATCTATGCCTCCGAAGAGGTGCGGTCTCGCCTGCATCGGATCTATGACGAGAAGATGCTCGAGTGGCCGGTCCCGTTCGAGGACCTGGAGATCGAGACGAAGTATGGCCGGGTCCATGTTGTCGTCTGCGGCCGTGAGTGGATGCCTCCCCTCCTGCTTCTCCACGCCTCCGGCGTCAGCAGCTGGTCCTGGAAATACAACGTCGAAGGATTGAGCGACGCGTATCGGCTTTACGCCATCGATCTGATGGGAGACGCCGGAAAGAGCGAGTTCAGAAGCTTGAGCCATGTGTTCCGGTCCGGGAAGGAGCAGGCAGACCTCTACGCAGAGATCACCGACTCCCTGGGCATCTCGACTGCATTTGTCGTAGGTGCGTCGGAGGGCGGCTTTATCGCCACGAACTATGCGCTCTATCACTCCGAGCGGGTCGAGAAGTTGGCATTGATCGGTCCCATGGGCTATTCGGGGGCCGTCGGGGCCATCATCCGGATCATGATCACGCAGTTCTTCCCCCTCCGGTCCTTGCAGGAGTCCACGTTCGCCTGGGCTTTCAGCCGGAGCTCGGCCCTCCAGGAAGATTTGGGCGAATGGTTTCGGTTGGTCATGGGTTCCACGAGGCCGATCAAGGTGCCGCCTCTACCGTTTTCGCAGGAAGAGCGGCGCAGCCTCGGGGTGCCCGTGCTGTTCATCTTTGGCGAGCGGGACAATCTGGTGGGGGATCCGCGGAGAGCCGAAGCCGGCGTGAAGGATATTCCGGACGTCACCGTGGAGATTCTCGACGCGGGGCACCTCGTTGCCGCTGAAGAGCCACTGAGGACCAATGACCTGCTTCGCGGGTTCTTCGGGGGCTGATCAGCAGTTATCGGACTGGCACCAACTTCCTTTTGAGCCTTTGGCAAAGAGCCCCACCATTTCGTCCTCTTGACATCGGAAAGAAAATTGTACTATATAACCAGTACAATAGTACTCTAGCACTCTCACTGTTGCCACTACGACGCATTGGAAATCTCAATCGACCCGAAGAGCGGCGTTCCCTTGTATCGGCAGATCATCGAGTCGGTGCAGTTTGCCATCGCCAGGGGAGACCTGGGTCCTGGGGACCGATTGCCCACCGTTCGGCAACTCGCCGTGGATCTGCAAGTTAATCCGAACACCGTCATCCGGGCCTACCGGGAGATGGAACTCGGGGGCGTCCTGGACACTCAACAGGGTTCCGGGACCTTCGTGACCAGGGAGCGGCCCCAGGTCGATGAGTTGGAGCGCCGCCGCATGCTGGATCAAATCCTGACCGAGCTCTTGGCGAGGGCTTCCGGATACGGCTTCACGCTGAATGAGGTCCTGGACGGACTCCGCCAGCTCAAGGAGGAGTGATGATGCCCCACGTTACAAAAAACACAGCTGTGGGTGGGCCGCGTTTCAGTATCTCATTCGATCGATTCGCCGCGTCCAGTCGCGCCGATTTCCGCTTTGCCCCTCTGAATGCCTTGTTGTTGGTAGGCATCGTCGTGGCAGGTCTGGTGGCTCACCTCAGCACCCACGAGTTCACCATAAACGCCGTGGCTCTTTCTCTGGGGTCGGCCCTGGGGCTCTCCCTCCTCCTGCGTCTGGCCCAGGTGTGGGAGGCAGTCGTGATCCTAGGAACCGCGGCGTGCCTGGCCATCTTTCTCGAACTTCGTCCCGACAGTGAAATCCTGCTTGCCTCCACGATCATTGCCCTGCTCGTTGCGCCCGCGATTCAGATCGCCTTTCAGTGGGAGCGGGCCGTTCTTCTCCGGTTTGGAAAGTTCCGCGGTCTTCGAAAATCCGGTCTGTTTGTCATCATTCCGGTCATCGACAAGGTGGCCCAGTTTGTGGACCAGCGGATCCGGGTTACCGATTTCAGCGCCGAAACCACACTCACCGCAGACACCGTCCCGGTGAACGTGGACGCAATCGCCTTCTGGATGGTTTGGGATGCGGAGAAGGCCGTGCTGGAGGTAGAGCGTTTCGACGCCGCAGTAGTCATGGCCGCTCAGACCGCCCTCAGAAATGCCATCGGGAAAAACGACTTGTCTGTCCTTCTCTCCGAGCGGGACCGTCTGGGCCACGAAATCCAAGAGGTACTAGCGCAAAAGACCAGCGCTTGGGGGATCACCATCGAGGCCGTGGAAATCCGGGATATCATCATCCCAAAGGGTCTCGAGGATGCCATGTCCCGGCAGGCCCAGGCCGAACGGGAACGCCAGAGCCGAATCATCCTGGGAACGGCCGAGACGGAGATCGCGGAGAAGTTTGCGAAAGCATCGGACCACTATCAGAACAACAGCGTCGCTCTCCACCTTCGGGCCATGAACATGGTCTACGAGGGGCTCAGGCAGAAAGGCTCCATGATCATCGTGCCGTCCACGGCCGTGGAAACCATGGGCCTTGGGGCCTTGGGAGGGTTGACCGCCTTTGGAAGGGGGACGGAGGATGTTACTGATTCCAGCACCCGGAGCCAGAGTGACCTCAGCGGTGACTAGGCCTTGGTTCATCCCACCGGACATACTGAGGGCCGACTCCCATCCTAGAGGGACGGGAGATGCAACAATGGTAGAGGATCGGACCGGGAAAGTGTCGGCGTCTGCCCCGAGCTCGGACTGGCCACATAACCGGCTGCAAAGGTCCTGTAGATCTCCTCAAAACAATCCACGATCCGAGGCAGGAACTCGGTCAGGGTAGGATATCGATCCCGGTTGGCCTGGTACTCGCCCAATCTCTCCGTGAGGAGGTGGATGCCGGGGAACCCCTGAGCGAGATCGGCTTCGAACCGCCCGGCCAGCCCTTCCCGATCCCCCTGGTCCTGGAGGTACCGGTTCACGCTTGCCCGAACCAGGTACTCGAAGGCCAGGTGGGCCCAGGTGGAATAGCCCTGGGACATCATCTGGGCTCGATGGGAGGGAAAGATCCGCTCGGAGACGGGTTTGAGGGCTTCCTCGTTTGCGAAGACGAAGGGATTCACGAAGGAATGGGCAAACTCGTGGACGATGGTGGGGATGACCCACCAGGCGGTAAACCGGGGGACCCCTCCGAAGAAGGAGGGCGAACTGGCCCCCATGACGGATACGAATTCCTGGGACCCGTCTCTGAGGATCCGACTCAGCCCGTAGTTCCCGTAGCCGGTCTGCATGCCGACGATGATGGTGTAGCCATCAGGCTCCTGACCAAAGAAATCCTGGAGCCAGTTGGTGATGTCCTGGTCCACCACGGCGTCGTTGAGGTTCTCCACCGACCGCCGGTAGTACTCTGCCTGGCTGGAGAAGAACTCCATGAAGTCGGTGTCCACGGCAAACTCCCGGGCCGCCTCCAGGAAGGCCGAAACGGTTTCGGGAGTCCACCTGGGGTCCAGGTCCGCCGGCAGGGGGGAGAGGGGAATCCTCCCTTCCAATCCAGGGGGCGGCGTCAAATAGAGGGCCAGGGCCACGGGGGCGCTCCCGGTGATGCGGTGGTTCTCCCAGAGGTCCCGGGCGAGGGCCACGGCCCGATGGTCACTCCAGGGACCGAACCGCTCCTCCACCTGGTCGGTGTAAGGAGGAAGATCCTCGGCGGTGAACTGGTCGAGGCCGGCCAAGCGGTAAATGGTGCAGATGATCTCCACGGCCGGGTCGACAGAGACGGGTATGGCCAGGTGGGTCTGGGGGCTTTCCTGGGTTGAGGTTCGGATGGGTGTCTGGGTCGCTACCGGAGGCGGTGGAGTCCGGCTCCCCTCGTTCCTACTTGCCTGGCGGCGGGGCGGTTCGTCGGCACACGCTGAAAAGAGGGACGCCAGGAGAATCAAAGGGATGCGGATCGCGTGGGGCATGGACCGGTTCCTTTCGGAGTCGTCTGCCTCCTTTACGTGCCGAGTATTGAAACTCTTCCCATAGAAGCAGGCAAGAGGGCATCGCTTCTCGAGAGTTGCCCCTGACCAAGAAACCGGGGGGGAGGCGGGTTTTTCTTTCGTTTTCCACGGAGTACCTTCCGCCAACAAAGGGCCCGGGCCACAAAACGGGCAGCCTCTTTTCGAAACGGACTTCCAGCCTTGGAGGGCTTCTCATGAAGCGGTCTCTTGGACTCGGGCTTGTCACCTTCACACTTTGCCTCCTCGCTGGCGCCACCCCGATCTCGGGTCAGGAGAGGCTCTACGATCCGGAGGTCCGTCTGGCGGAGCTCGGTATCAAGCTTCCCGAGCCACCGAGCCCGGTTGCGAACTATGTGAATGGCGTCCGGACGGGGAATCTGATCTTCCTGGCGGGGAAAGGCCCCCGGAATCCGGACGGAAGTGAGGTGCGGGGTAAGCTGGGGGCGGACCTCACCATCGAGGAGGGGTACGAGGCTGCCCGCATCACGGCCATGAACCAGCTGGCGGTCCTTAAGGCCATGCTCGGCGACCTGTCCCGGGTGGTACGGGTAGTGAAGGTCCTGGGCATGGTCAACTCCGCTCCCGACTTCGTGGACCAGCCCGCGGTCATCAACGGATTCTCGGACCTGATCGTAGAGGTCTTTGGAGAACGGGGCCGGCACGCCAGGGCCGCCGTGGGGATGGCCTCTCTTCCCCGGGGTCAAGCCGTCGAGATCGAGCTGGTGGTGGAGGTCGAACCCGCCACGGAAACCCCACCGCCTCCGGGGGACGACCCCTTGGAGCTCACCTACTTCGGCACCGCCGGATGGCAGATCTCCGACGGCAAAGTGGTGGTCCTGGTGGATCCGTACCTCTCTCGCCTGAACTACGGGGAGGGAGGTCACTCCGACGATGAGCGTCCTCACTTCTCCAGGGAAGACCTCGCCTGGTCCGACACCATTTTGATCGACTCCCACATCAGCGAAGCGGATTTCATCCTCTGTACCCATTCTCACTTCGACCACCTGGCGGATGTGCCCTACATCGCCCGGAAGACGGGGGCGAAGGTGATCGGACACGAAACGGCGATGACGATCCTGAGGGCATACGGGATTCCCGACGAGCAGCTCTATACGGTCAGGGGTGGAGAGGACTATCAGTTCGAGAGCTTCAGCGTCCGGGTCGTGCCCGGCATCCATTCTGCGCTGGACGAGAAACACTACTATGACTCCCGCCGGTACGATGCGAGCACGAACCTTCAGGCACCGCTTCGGATCAACCAGTTCATCGAGGGCGGCTCCCTGAACTTCCTGGCCCGGTTCCAACGGCACACCGTTCTGGCCATGGGGTCGATGAACTTCATCGAGCGGGAGTTCGAGGGGCTCGAGCCCGACGTCCTGATTGCGGGGGTCAACGGATCGCGCCTCGGCATCTACGATTATGATCGGCGTCTCCTCACCTCCACCGGTTTCCCTCCCGTGGTGGTGCCGAGCCACTGGGACAACTTCAGATATCCGTACGGGTTCTCCCAGGAGGAGAATTTCCAGCGGAACGTCGTGCCCTTCATCGAGGCCGCCCGGATCATCTCCCCGGGATCCACCGTCATGACTCCTATGCACCTCGAGATCATAAGGATCCACTGATGAGATGGCTGCCCATTTTTCTCCTTTCGGTGACCCCGACGGTGGCTCTCGGGCAGACGAGGGACTTCCGCACCACGAACCGGATGATTCTCGGGACGCCGGCCGACCTCAGCGCCTCCATCGTCTTCGCTGACCTGGACGGGGATGGCGATCAGGACGGGCTGGTGGCGAATGGCCGACACTGGGCTCAGGTGAACGAGGTGTATTTGAACAACGGCCGCGGGCAGTTCACCGTTGGTTATCCCCTGGGCCCGGAGAAGGCGACCACCTACGCGGTGCCGGCCGGGGATCTGGACGGCGATGGGGACCTGGACGTGGTGATCGGCAACGACATGGCGGAGAACTGGGTGTACCTCAACGACGGGCTGGGGGGCTTCCGGAGGGTGTGGGCCGTGGCCCCCGACATTGAGCCCACCCGGTCCGCCCAGCTCTTCGACCTGAATGGGGACGGGAGCCTGGACGTGCTCGTCACGAACCGGGGTGCTCCCAACGGTTTCTATCTGAACGATGGAAGTGGGCGGTTCGGGCCCAAGCGCCCCTTCGGAGATCCCGAGGGTTCGACCATCGCCGTCGCTGTCGGGGACATCGACGCCGATGGAGACCCCGATCTCGTTCTTGCCAACCGGGACGGGCAGGCCAATCAGATTCTTCTGAACGACGGCTCCCTCAACTTCCCTGAGGCGAGAGAGTTCGGGACCGGGTCCGACGAGACCCGGTCGGTCGTTCTGGCCGATCTGAACGGGGATGGTGTCCTCGACATCGTGGCGGCCAACATCGGGGAGCCGAACGCCGTCTACCTGAGGCTTGGAAGTGGTCGGTTCGAAGAGGGAATCCCCTTCGGCGCGGATGAACACACGTATGCGGCGGCGGTTGCCGATATGGACCGGGACGGGGATGCCGATATCGTCGTGGGAAACGTCCAGGGGCAGAACGCAGTGTACCT
>JASFVN010000034.1:0-24529 GCA_050049805.1 Gemmatimonadota bacterium | reverse complement strand
GATCCTCTCCCTTCTTCCACGGCCACGATCCGATCCCCGGAAGAGGATACGTCGGGGTGATCCAGACGAGCCCCCGCGGTAATCTCCCTGACCGACCCGTCGGCATCCGCCAGGAAGATGTCCCCTCTGGCGCGGTAGGAGTCGGTGTAGTGAATCTGGGAAAAGAGGATCTCACCCGACGGGAGCCAGGAAAACTGCGGGAGGTTGTTGGTTCGAACGAGTTTCCTCTCTCGCCCGCTCCTCAGGTCCTTCAGCCGAAGCTGGGGATCGCTTCGGCCGTCGCTCCGTGCGAAGGCGAGGCTCAGACCATCCGGAGAGGGTTCGGGACTCCATGCGTAGTACCCTCCCCTGACCAGGACCTCGCCCCGCGTCAGAGGCGCCCAGGAAGCCAGAGAGTCCTGCAACGCCTGGTACCGAAGCTCCAGACCATCCTGCCAATCACTCCAGGCTTCGGAAAAAGAGATCCCGAAAGCCCCCCGGGCCGCGGCGTTCAAGCGGTACGGCACCCACTGTCCCGCCACTGCTTCCACGAAAGCCCCCATGGCCTCGGGTCCGTGGAGGTCCATCATATGCTTGAGGAAGAGGGAACCGTAGACGTAGTAGCGTTGGCCCCCAGGCCAGACGGGCGAATCTCCCGAGGTCTGGTCGATGGATTCGAAGGCACCCTCCAGGACCGCCGTTCGGACGACCATCTCATGGAAGGAACCCCTCACCCGCCCAGCTTGCGTGAGCTCCGACTCGTAGTAGGTAGCGATGCCCTCCTCCACCCAAGCCGGAGTGGCGGAGCCCGGGAAGAAGGGCCACTCCAGCGGCACCCGTCCAAAGACGGATCGGAGGAAACCGCCAAGGTTGCGGGCCCGATCCTGGTGGAAGATGTGTACCAGCTCGTGGGTCACCACCAGCTCCATCCACTCATCCATGAAGGGAAGGCCGAATCCATCCACGGGCGGGGGCGCAAAAACCACGATCCGATTGGAGGGGAAGACACGGGCAAACCCGTTGGAAATATCCGCGTGGTCGGTGATGACAAGGTCTACGGTGTTCCGGGGTGCCTCCACGAAAGTCGTCTCCAGGGCATCCCAGGCCCGCTCCGCCCGGTTTCCTGCTCGCTGTGCGACCTCCAATAGCTCAGCGGGGTACGTGATCCTGAAGTGCTCTGTCGTCAACGTCATCCACTCCTCCCCGGGGGGGAGCTGCCCACTCCCGAAGGCAGGAGAGCCAAGGAGGAGGAGGGATCCCAGCACCGCCGAGACGATCCGGGATTCCAGGGCCACCTTGTCAAATCGATTCATGAGCCTCACCCTATCGGGGATACCATTTGCCAGGCCACCGAACGATGCCGACTAAAGAGAATCTCTGGTACCAAGTGGGGTACGCGCTAGAGACCTTTCGCAGCCGCCTTCCCGCACCCAAGGAAGGTGAGGCTGTCGAGGCCCGACGAGCAATCAAGGAAGCCGCTCCGGACGTCTCTCATCAGATCCTGGACACCCTTCTCACCGTGGGAGCAGGGTCTCTCTTGGCCAGGGCGTTCTCCCTCTGGCCCAGCCGAAAGGCCCCGGGGATTTTTCGGCTCTTTCGCGCCGGTGCCGCCGGCGCCGCCGCCGCCTTCTTGGCCGAGTTGGTGCGGCCGGCCCTCACCGGCAGAAAGACCGAGACCGCCATGGAGGAAGAGATCACCGATATCCTCCTGGCCGGAGCGGGCCGGGGTTTGCTCTACGCAGCCGTGGTGGAACCCCGGGTCCCAGGCCATCCCGTTCTTCAAGGCGTAATCTACGGAGGGCTGGAGTATGCCCTTACCCCCTGGGGCGGCCTCAGCGAATTGGCGGGGTCCCATTCTCCCCAAGGAAAGATCCCTGCTCTGGCGGTGCTCCTGAAGGACCGTGGAGCCGACGAGCAACTCGTGGAGCAGATAGCATACGGCGTGGCGCTGGCCCTTCTCTACACGCACTGAGGAATCGGGAGGGCTGGCCCTGGACCGGAGCTCGGGGCAGCCTCTCAAGAACCCCAGACCAGGAGCGGGATCTCCCAACCCTTCACCGGCTCCCTCTCCCGGGGCGTTTCTCGAAACATGTCCGGAGGGCACCGCCTCAGGAGTGCCTCCTGAGGCTGATCGGGGCCAACCTCGAGGACCCCCAGGAGTTGAGTTCCCAGTTGGCCCACCTCCACGAGGCCGCAGAAGCTGGAGAGCCTCGCTCGCAAGGCCGGATAAACATAATAGCCCGAAACCATGTCCAGAAAATCCACGGACAAGTAACGGCTTCCGGATTCCCGGATCCGGCCGAGGAATCCCTCAGGCTCGGGAACCAGGGGGATGGAGTGGGATTTCACGCCGCTCATGAGGAAGAAGATCCTGGGCTTCCGGGTAGTGACAGAAACCCCGTCGGGCAGGTTGTTCCCGCTCCATTCTGCCAGGGCGAAATACTCGCCCTGGCCCTGGGAAAGACACTCCATGGCCCGGCCCGTCCGGGTGAGCTCTCGGCAGGCCCCGGCCCCTTCCGTCATTCGGGACCAGTGGTAGGCTGCCGGGAGGGCCAGAAGCGCCACCAGAACAGCGACCACGCCGAGCCGCACACTCTCCTTGAACGATGTCAGCAGCCACCTGAGGGCCGTTCCGCAGTAGAAGAAGGCCAGGGGGAGGAGAGGAAGTGCGAAGCGGTCCCCGGACCAGGCCTGAGGCCATAAGAGGATGAGAGCCAGGTAGAGGGGAAAGAAGATCTCTGCCGGGCCGAACCTCTCCCTGGAGGTTCGGAGCCAGCCAACCAATGTGATCAGGCCCAGCCCCAGGCCCAGAGGAAGGTGTGGCGGGAAGGGAGCGCTGCTTCCCACGATGCCCTCGGGAATGATCTGCACCACATAGGCCATAAAATTCTCGGACACCCGGGTCGAGAGGCCGGCGATTCCCACGGTCCCCAGATGGGGCTGATACGGGTCCATCAACCAGAACTCGGACACGTATTCACTCCCACCCAGAGTCCGTCCCCGAAGCCACCAGAGGAGGGCCGGCACCCCGACAACCACCGAAAAGGCCGCCAACGGCTTCCAACGCTTCCCCAGCCCGAGCCACAGGGCCGTTGCCGCCACCAGCGGCAGGCCAGCCGATCGGGTGAAGTAGGCCAGACCCACGAAAGCCACACCGATCCACAACCAGAGGTTCCCGATTCCTCCCTTTTCGGCCCCTGACCCTGCCCCTTCCCCGTCCCTGGCATCACTCCGAGCTTCTTCTTCGGCCTGGGAGCTTCGATGGAGAGCCCAGAGGGCCGCCATGGTAAAGGCGAGGAAAGTGGGGTCTGACAGAATCCACTGGCTGTAGTAGACCACACTCTCGGAAAGGCCCAGGAGGAGTGCCACCACCATCCCTGTGGCCAGGTTGCGCCGGTCCCCGGCCCACAGGAAGGTGAAGGCCACTGCCAGAACCACCGAGAAGGCTGGCACCACCTTCAGGGCTGCCCAGGTCTTGGCCCCCAGAAGGATGGCCAGGGCCAGGACGCCGGCGAAAACGGGAGGATATTTGGTGTGGGGCGGCTCCTCCGGAGCCCAGAGCTCCAGGTAGGCGCCCCTCTCGAGGAGGGAGTGGGCAAGAGAGACATAGCCGGCATTGTCCCCTCCAGAATGGGGCTGGGGCGTGAATACCGCGGCTACGATGAGGGTCTGGACCAGGACGATCCCAGCCAGGACCAGCACAGATCGGCGGCTCACCTCTCTCCACCTCTCTCACCGGGCGTCCACGAACCCAGGACCCTGGGCCCCATCGACCCCGTCGCCTCCGGAACGTTTGCCGGAAGCCCGGAGATGTGGGCCCAGGCCAGGAGGGCAAAAGCCGCAGCTTCTCTGGCGTCGGGATCCATGCCCAGAGTCTCTCCGGGACGGACGGCAACGGGCGAAAGGTCGTCGGCGATGGCCCGAAAGAGAACGGGATTCCTGGAGCCGCCGCCCATCAGAAAGATCTCATCCAGGCCCCGTGGTACTACCCACTTTCGATAAGCATCTCCAATCGATCGGGCAGTGAGTGCCGTGAGCGTAGCCAGGACATGGCACCACCCCTCCTGGCCCGAACCCGGAACCAGTTTGTCGTCCAGACGCTTCTCCACGGCGGCCACCACCTCCCGGACCATTCCTTCTCCGAACAGCTCCCGCCCAGTCGACCGGGGGGGCGGTTTCCGAAAGAAGGGGTGGGCCAGGATCCGCTCCAGAACCGGCTTTACGACCTTACCCTCCCTCGCCATGGCCCCGTCTTCGTCGAAGCTCAGGCGCTGGCCGGTGGCCAGACGCACGGCTCCATCCAGCAAAGCAACGCCAGGACCCGTGTCGAAGGCCAGAACGGGTGCCGGATCTCCCGACCTGGGAAGCCAGGTCACGTTGGCGATCCCCCCCAGGTTCTGGATGGCACGGGGGCCTCGAGGCGAAGAGAAGAAGATCCGGTCCGCCCAGGGCACCAGGGGAGCGCCGTGACCTCCTGCCGCCAGGTCCCGTGCCCTGAAATCGCTCACGACCCCGATGCCGGTCCGTTCCGCCAGAGTGGCCGGGCAGCCGATTTGGAGAGAGCTGCCCCTAGTGCCGGAGTCGGGGGGCTCGTGCCAAACGGTCTGGCCATGGGATCCCAGGGCAGCGACCTCCCCCGGAAGCACTCCCACCTCTTCCAGAAGAGAAAGGACCGCATCGGCGAACCATTCCCCAAGGGAGGTGTGGAGGGCCGTCAAATCCCTGACTCCACCTGTGTCCAAAGCCTCCAGGATCCTCGTTCTCTGGCTCGGAAGGAAGGGTTTGGTTTGGAAGGCCAATAGCTCCCATTCCACTCCCTCGAGCACGCTCCCGGCGGTGGAAACCCCCTGTCCCCCTACCGGGCTTACCTCCAGGAGGGCGGTGTCGATGCCGTCCAGGGACGTTCCGGACATGATTCCCAGAACCTTCACGTCAGATCTCCCACGACCCGCGCAACCTGTCCTCGGGCCTCGTTCAGCAGCTTCTCCGCTTCTTCCTTTCCGACCTCCAGCTTCCCCATGACGATGGCGACCTTCACCCGGCCTCCCGCCCTTTCCAGGAGATCTTTTCCTTTCTCCCGATCCACGCCGAGGGTCGCCATGAGGATCCTTTCACCTCGGTCCTGGAGCTTCGCGCAGGTGACCTGGAGATCCACCATCAGGTTTCCGAAGACCTTTCCCAGACGCACCATCGCTCCCGTCGTGATGGTGTTAAGCACCATCTTCGTCGCTGTCCCCGCCTTCATCCTGGTGGAACCGGTAATGATCTCCGGACCCACCAACGGCGCGATGACCACGTCATGGGACCGGTAATGATCAGTCTCAGGATGGGTGCAGAGCAGCAGTCCTGTCCGGGCCTTCTGCCCACGGGCATAGGACAGCGCTCCGTGTACGAAAGGCGTGGTCCCGGAAGTCGCGATTCCTAGTACGAAGTCCCGGGTGTCCACCCCCAGCTCCTTCAGAGCCTCGGCTCCACTCTCGAGGGAGTCCTCCGCACCCTCCTGGGCTGTTACCAACGCCGCGTATCCTCCGGCGATCACGCCCCGGACCATCTCGGGATCGGTTCCGAAGGTGGGAGGCATCTCCGCAGAATCCAGAACTCCCAACCTTCCGGAGGTCCCGGCCCCCACGTAGATGAGGCGCCCCCCCGTCCGGAAGGCGTCCACAGCCAGTTCCATGGCTCGGGCTATAGCCTCCCGCTCCCTACCCACGGCGTCGGCCACCGTCCGATCCTCGGCGTTGATCAGGTCGGTGATCTCCAGCGGGCTCAGCAGATCGATGCTCGAGGAGCGGGGGTTCCGCTGTTCTGTAAGGCGCTTGTCCTCCATACTCAGGAAGCTAGGGAACATCCTGGACTTTTTCACGTATCGGCACCCCTGGGATTCTCACTGATTCAATCGGAGCCCCATGAAAGAGCTGAAAACGGTACTCCCCTACGTCCGACCCTATCGGAAGGCCATGGCGCTGGGGCTCCTCATGGTGCTGATCTCCAATGTCTTCACCATCGCCGGCCCGTACCTGATGAAACTTGCCCTGGACGGGTTGGGTGATCCGGATATCACCAGCCGCCGCATCGCCTCCTATGCCGGCATGATCGTCCTGGCGGCGCTCCTGGGCGGGGCCGCAAAGTACGGCATGCGGGAGATCATGAACGGTACCAGCCGGCGTATCGAATGCGATCTGAGACAAGACTTCTTCCGCCATCTCCTCCGGCTGGACGCTGCGTTTTTCGGGAAGACCCGGACGGGAGACCTCATGAGCCGGGCCACGAACGACACCCTGGCCGTGCGCATGGCAACAGGTCCCGGCGTCATGTACTCGGTGAACACCCTCGTGAGTTTCTTGTTTTCCCTGGCCCTCATGATCTGGATCAGTCCTACACTGACCCTCGTGGCCCTCATCCCCATGTTCATCCTTCCCCCCATTGTCATCGGCTTCGGGAAGGTGATCCATCGTCGGTTCGAGGAGATCCAGGAGCAGCTTGCGTCCCTCTCCACCATGGTACAGGAGAACCTGACCGGTCTCCGCATCGTCCGGGCCTACGTCCAGGAGGAGGAGCAAACGGAGCAATTCGATGGGCTGAACAACGACTACATGGACCGGAACATGGCGCTGGTGAAGGCGTCCGGATTCTTCTTTCCTCTCCTCATGCTGGTGGCCGGCGTTGCCATGGTTGTGGTCCTCTGGTACGGGGGCCTCCAGGTCATGGACGGCCGGATCACCATAGGTGACTTCGTAGCCTTCACCTTTTACCTGGCTCTCCTCACCTGGCCCATGATCGCCTTGGGCTGGGTCGTGAACCTCTTCCAGCGGGGGGCCGCGTCCATGGGAAGGCTGAATCGAATTCTGGAGACCCTGCCCAGCGTGGGTCCCCCCCAGGCTTCAGCCCTCCTGTCGGGAGTGAAGGGGGGCATCGAGTTTCGGAATGTTCGGTTTCGTTATCCCGGAACCGACCGAGACGTTCTGCATGAGGTTTCCTTTCGTGCCGAGCCCGGAGAGACGGTGGCCGTCGTCGGACCCACTGGAGCCGGGAAGAGCACGCTCGTTTCTCTGATCCCCCGCATCTACGATCCCACGGAGGGTCAAATCCTTCTCGACGGTACACCCTTGGATCGGGTAGACGCGAGGGACTTGCGCCGGTTCATTGGGATGGTGCCCCAGGACACTTTCCTCTTTTCCGACACCATCCAGGCCAACATCGCCCTCGGGCTCGAAGAAGTGGTGGAGGCCAAGGTCCGGAATTCAGCTGAGATCGCCCAGATCCACCGGTCCATTCTCGGGTTTCCGGAAGGCTACTCCACCCTCCTGGGCGAAAGGGGAATCAACCTCTCCGGCGGGCAGAAACAAAGAACGGCCCTGGCACGAGCGTTGGCGAGAGATCCCCATGTCCTGATCCTGGACGATGCCCTCAGCGCCGTGGACACGCACACGGAAGCAAAAATCCTCCAGGACCTCAGGTCGGTTCTATCCGGACGAACCTCTTTCGTCATCAGCCACCGGGTCTCGGCTGTGATGAACGCAGACCAGATCCTGGTATTGGATGAGGGTCGGGTGGTGGAGCGAGGAACCCACGAAACTCTCCTGGCCCGGGGGGGAACGTACGCCACACTGCTCAGGCGGCAGCTACTGGAGGAGGAACTCGAAGAGGAGGAGGCAGCAGCCTCCTGAGGCTCCCCCGGTCAAATCCTGTCCAGGATGAACTCGGGAGTGAAGCGGGTCAGGAATCCGCTGAGAGCGCTGAAGGTGCCCGTGAGGAGGAAGAGGCCCAATACCACCAGCAGGATTCCCGAAAGGATCTGGACTGTCGGAAGGAAGCGGCGGAATTTGGCAAACGCCGTCAGGAAGGCGTCCAGGGCCAGGGCCGCAAGGAGAAAGGGAACGGCCAGGCCCACCGAATAGACAAACAGTAGCCCCACGCCCGACCAGAACTGGTCCTGAGATGCTGCGAAGGTCAAAATCGCCCCCAGGACCGGTCCGATGCACGGCGTCCAGCCGGCTCCGAAGGCAGCCCCCACACCCAACGTCCCCAAATACCCTGCTGGTTTGTCCCGGAGGTGGAGCCGCTTTTCCCGCAGGAGAGGAGCGAGGCGGAAGACTCCGGCGAGATGCAACCCGAGAAGGATGATGACCACCCCTCCCACCCGGGCGATCCATTCCTCGTACTGCCGAAGGAACTGGCCGAGGAAGGAGGCCGAGGCACCCAGAAGAAGGAAGATCCCGGTGAATCCGGCGACGAAGAGGAGGGAGTGGACCATGGTGGTCCGCCGATCCAGCCCTTCCTGGATGTCCTCCAGCGACATGCCGGTAACGAAGCTCAGGTAGCTCGGCACCAGGGGCAGGACACAGGGGGAGAGGAAGGAAAGGACGCCGGCGCCGAAGGCGATGGTTATGCCGACCGACTCCATCAGTCCCCTGGATCCCCGGTCCCGTCCCCTTCGTTTTCCTCCGCTTCCTGGGCCATCCGGGCCCGCCGTTTCTGAAGAAGGACCCTTACCCCCAGGACGATCCCGAACCAACCCGCCACGAAGGCGACGAACCACCCGACAATGAACGGGAAGAAGGCCGAGAAAGCAGCGATGATCAGAACCAACACCGCCACCGTACCCAGGAGGGTGCGGTCCTCCCTGCCCAGTGCCCGATGGCCCGCGATGGCATCCCCCAGGCTGGATCCAGCCCTCACCAGGTCGGGGACCGCCCAGGGGGAGGGAGCTCCGACGCCTGTCTTGAGACGCTCCAATCGCTCCCGGAGGGTCCGGCCTGGGTCCAATGTCGTCTGGGTCGGGCCCTGCACGCCTCTTTCTCCAGGCATGGGCAGGTCCAACTGGACCGCTCGGGAACTGGGCAAAACGATCTCAACCGATGAGGCGAGGTCTGCCAGGTAAAGTCCCTCCATCTGGCCCGCCAGCCTCTCGTCCAGAATCCCAACGTCGATCTCCCAGTTTCCCAGGAGGCTGGCCGAATTCATGTTGCTGGATCCGACACGGGACCAGATCCCATCGGCCACCATGGTCTTGGCGTGGATCATGGGACCCTGCCACTCGAAGAGCCGAACCCCGGCTTCCAGGAGCCCTCTGTACCCTCCCCGGGAGAGGCTGCCCACCAACGGCCAGTTGTTGTGTGCGGGAAGGAGGATCCGGACATCCACCCCGTCTCGGGCGGCTGCGGTCAGGGCCTCGGCCATGGGAAAGGGCGCCACAAAATAGGGATCGGTGATCCAGATCCGTTCACGGGCCGAGGCCGCAATAAGTTGGGTTTCCCGATAGACCCGGGACCTCCAGGGCTCTCCCTCGATGATCCAGACCGGCGTCTCGCCCACGGCCTCGATTTCCTCGGGGTCATGAATGGCCGTCTCGGGCACCGGTTCTCCGATCTGGGCCCAGATCCGCTCGAATGCCCTGGCACACACGGCCGCCGCCGGGCCTTGGATCTCAACCCCGGTGTCTCGCCAGGGAGCCTTCCTTCCGTCTCCAGCCCACTCCTCCCCGACACAGAAGCCTCCGATAAAGGCCACGGCGCCATCGACGCAGACCATCTTCCTATGATCTCGCTGAAGAACCCCGAACGGATTGCGAATGGAAGGTGGGTTGAAGGCCCGCACTTCGACTCCGGCTTCCTTGAAGGGCTTCCAGTACCGGCGCCCCGTGGCCCAGGACCCCATCCAGTCGTAAAGGACCCTGACCTCCACCCCCTCATTGGCCTTCTTCACCAGGGCATCTCGAAAGACCCTGCCGACGCGGTCGTCCCTCAGGATGTAATTCTCGAAATGTACGAATTCCTGGGCGCCGTCGATGGCTTCGATCCAGGCGTCGAAGGTGTAGGGGCCATCGAACTGCAGACTAAGGGCGTTCCCCCCCACTCGGGAAGCTCCCGTGGCTCGCTTGAGAACCCAGTCGGGGAGCCCCCTTCGGAGTCCGGGAACGGAACTCCGCTCTGGAAGGAAGTCGGTTGGACTCATTGCCTGTCAAAGCTCGACACGACGGGGCTTGCGGGCAACCTTTCTTCCGGCTTCCAGCCCAGCGGGCCCGCCCGTCTCATAGCATCCTCGGCAATCAGAAGGCCTCAGGGAAAGAAGCGATAACCTATGAGCTTGTAAACCAGCTTCGCCGCCAGAAAGTCCGGAGCCGGCATCCCTGGGATAGGTGCGAGTTCCACTACATCGCAGGCCAGCACCCTCCGCTCCCGAAACACCCGCCGGAGGAATCGGAGGGTGCGGTACCAGTCACCGCCTCCGGGCTCCGGGGTTCCGGTGGACGGCATCAACGCCGGATCCAGAAAATCGACGTCGAAGGTGAGGTAGACCGGATCCCCCAGGGCGTTGAGGGCCCGATCCATCCATTCGTCGTCCTCCCACATCTCGTCGGCATAGATCAGGGTTACCCCGGCCTCACGTTGGGCAACCTCCACCTCCTCCCGACTGATTCCGCGTATCCCCACTCCCACAACGTCGGCTTCACCCAGGACCCGGCGCATGGCCGATGCGTGGGAAGCCGGAGTCCCCTCATAGCTGGCCCGGAGATCGGCGTGGGCATCGAGTTGAAGGACGCTCAGGCGTTCTTCTTGCCGGGCGGCAACCGCCCGGATGGCCGGCGCTGAAATGGAATGCTCTCCACCCAGCATGACCGGGAAACGCCCTTCTCCAGCGTCCAGAATCCGCCCGTATGCCTCCTCCAGCTCGGCCATGGCCGGCTGCGGCCCGGCTCGCGTCAGCTCCAGGGCCGGCAGGGTGTGAATTCCCAGGGATGCTGGCTCTGTCGACAGCTCCTGGTCCCAGAGCTCCACGTACCTGGAAGCGGCCAGGATCGCCGCCGGGCCCGCTTGAGTGCCACCGCCCCAGCTGGTTGTGGCCTCATACGGAACGGGCACGACAAGGGCTTTCGCATTGGCGAAGCGCCCGGCCTCCTCGTCCAGACCCAGGAAGGTGTGGGGAAGCTCCCAAGGAAGCGCCAGGGATCCGGCGGGCTCGGCGCCGCCCCAACCTCCCGGAGGAACCGGTCCGCCGGGTTTCTCAGGCGCGTCGATCCCCTTCCGTCCCCCACCTCGCCCCGGAGCGTCCTTCGATCTTCGATTCGGCATAAGCGCAGACCAGATCGGCTATACGATTTCGATGGGACAGGTCAGTCCGTCGTCCGGGAGCTCGACTCCCGCCTCCTGACACTGCCTGCAAAGGCCGTAGATCTCCAGCTTGTGTCGGACCGGCCGGAAGCCGTGTTTCTGGGTAATCTGGGCCTTCACGTCCTGGACTTCCCAGCTCTCGAACTCGATCACCTTACCGCACTCGAGGCAGATCAGGTGTTCGTGAACGGTCTCCTGGGCAAACCGATGTTCGTATCGCTTGAATCCCTCTCCGAAGTCGTGTTCCACCACCAGCCGACTTCGAACCAGCAGATCGAGAGTCCGATAGATGGTGGCTTTCCCGATACGGTCCCCGGCAGACCTGAGCCCCGTTTCGATATCTTCGACCGAGAGGTGGCCCGTGGAGGCGAAAACCATGCCGGCCACGGCCTCCCGCTGTTGTGTGACCGGAAGGCCCTGCTCCTTCAGATACCGCCGAAAGAGGCGTTGTGATGTGGAAGTTTCCGCCATGTGATCCACTCAGTTCTCCGGCGGGTCCTCCCAACCGGACTCCCGTGCCAGGATCTTGAACCGGCTCATATCCCCGCCGATTCTCACCTCCCTGGGTACCCCGAGCTGAAGATCGCTTCTGCGAACCACCCCGTCCATGATCTGGGGAAGGCGATCGTCCGGAGTCGTCCCTTCGGAGATGAACTCCGAATCGAAGACAACGCCCCTTCCCGTCAACTCCGCCTCGTACCTGGCAGTCACAAGGTTCCTTTGGGAGGGGTCTTCAGAAAAGGAGCTGACGGCAACCAGACCAAGCTCCCTGCGGCCTTTGATCAGCGGCGGGAAGATCCAGATGCGATCCATCGATTCCACACCGAGCCGCTTCACCAACAAGGCCAGGAGGCGACCCACTGCGTCTGGCACCGGAGATTCTGCGTCGCCCCTCACTCCCGTGGTACCCCCGTCACGCATTTTTGACCCCTGTTCGAATGGCTTTTCGTACCGCCTCCAGCACCTCGGAGCGTACCTCGGAGATGGGACGATCGACCAGGGCACCCGAGGCTTTTTCGTGCCCACCTCCTCCGAAGGCTCGGGCCAGGGCATTCACGTCCACCGGCCCATTGGACCGGAACGAGACCTTGGTAGCCCCTCGAACCGTCTCGCGGAACAACAGGCCCACCTCGACTCCCTCGATGTCCCGCGGGTAGTCCACGAGACCCTCGATGTCATCCGGGGTGGCGTCGAGTTCCAGGAAGACATTCGACGGTACAGTCATCCAGGCCAGATCTCCCCGGGGATCCACTTCCAATTCCCCGAGAGCGGCTCGGAGAAGTCTCAGCTTTCGCAACGGGATATTTCCATATGCCTGCCGGAAGAGTTCTTCTGGCTCGGCTCCCTTCCCGATGAGGTCGGCCACGATCTGGTGGGTGGCAGGGGATGTGTTGCTGAACCGGAAGGAGCCCGTGTCGGTCAGAAGTGCCACGTAGAGCCCTTTGACCGTCTCGGGTGGCCAAGGGCCACCAGCCGCCTGAAGGATGTCGTAGACCAATTCCCCGGTTGCGCAGGCCCCAGGGTCTCGCAGAGAAATGCCCGGCAACGGTTGGTCGCCTGGGGGGTGGTGGTCGATGATCAAAGACGGCACTTCGGCAATCAGGCCGGACACCGCCCCGATCCGGGGCACCTCCCCCGTGTCCAGAACCACGGCGAGATCCACCTGGTCAGCCA
Organism: Gemmatimonadota bacterium; assembly: GCA_050049805.1. Taxonomy (GTDB): domain Bacteria; phylum Gemmatimonadota; class Gemmatimonadetes; order Longimicrobiales; family Gaopeijiaceae; genus JABDNZ01. Next base: position 11,765 of record JASFVN010000034.1, on the reverse strand, counting down.
CCTCTTTCGCCGCGGGGCTCCCGGGATCGAGCAACGTCACGCCAACCGGGAGCAGGAATCGCAAGGACGGGGGAAAGGGTGTCGGGTTGACGACCCAGACCCTCTTTCCAGTGGCCATCAGCCAGGCGGCCAGAGCCACTTCGCTCCCGGCACCGTCGCCATCGGCATTGACATGTGTTGTGAAGACAATTCGGTCCGCTTCCCGGAGAGCCGCCAGGGCTTCCCGGACCAATTCGTTTCTGGAGGCGGGGGTTTCGTAGCACATGGGCGACAGAAGCTTAGAACCTCGTCGTTCTGATCGTCAAACCCTTTGCCGCCACATGAACCTCACCAGGGGAGAGCCTTCCGTAGTTTGGCCCATGAAGAGGCCACATGGATCCAAAGAGGCGCGGTCCGGCCCACCACTCTCCCCTGAGCCAGAGCCTGCAAAAGGGCATCCGGTGTATTCTGGTGGGGGGGGACCTCCACCCAGGCTCCACCAACCTCTCTCAGGGTGTGGGCATCGGACCCGGCCCCCTCGAGCTTTCCGTGTCGCTCCGCCAAGGCAGCCGCCGGTCCGTTCAGCCTGCCCGGATGCAACCGGGCGTTGAACACCTCCACTACGTCCACCAGAGGTGCAAACTCCTCGGCCAACTCTCCGCCCCCACCCTTCCCCGGAGCGTAGGGATGGGGAAGATAAAGGATCCCACCCTCCTCTCGGACCGCATCACAAACGTCCCGTGCCCGGGCACCTTTGGGGATCTCTCGTTGGATGAAGAGGCCAATGAGGTCGAAACCCTCCCGGGTTTTCACTTCTTCTCCCGGTATGACCTCATCGGGGTACTTTTCGTGCATCTCGAGAGCCACCCCCAGACGGTTGTGATCCGTGAGGGCGAGGCGGTGGATACCCCTGGCCCGAGCCGTGGCGAGGAGCGCGTCCGGGTCGGAGAGGCAATCGAAGGATCCTCGGGTGTGATTGTGCAGGTCCACCTTGATGGTGGTATCGGAAGGCTCTCTCACTTCCCTTCTCCCTTCCGGGCTCGGGCCTGTAGAAGATCCAGCAGAGCGAGGGCCCTCGACCTCAGGTCTTCCTCCGAGCCTCCGTTCTCCAGCACATAGTCGGCCCGGGCCACCTTATCCTTCACGGGCATCTGAGCCGCCAGGATCCGGGAGGCTTCCTCCCGGCCGAGCCCCCGGTCCTCCACCAGCCTACGGAGACATTCGTCTACCGGCGCCGTAACGAGTACCACGCCGTCGAAGGTGTCCTCGAGACCCACTTCAAAAAGGAGCGGCACCTCGGCAACCACCAGAGGGGCCCCCTGGGACTTCTGCCGTGCCATCCACTTCCTCCTGCGCATCTCGATGAGAGGATGGAGAATCCCTTCCAAGCGCTTCCTCTCCGCATCGTCGTTGAAAACCCGGGCACGGAGCCTCGCCCGATGGAGAGATCCGTCTGGTGCCAGGACCTCGGTTCCGAACGCGCGGGCCACTCGTTCCAGGCCTTCCGTCCCAGGAGCCACCACGTCCCTGGCGAGTTCGTCGGCCAGGACGACGGGCACTCCCCGACCGGCCCATAGTTTCGCCACCGTGGTCTTCCCCGATGCGGCATTCCCTGTGAGGGCGATGCTCAACATTCTCGATTCCTCCTCGGGCGAGTCGAGCCCACAGCCTGTCAGGGGTTCTCCACCCTTCCTAGATCCACGACATTGTGACCGGTGTGAAGCCTGGCGAAGTTCCCCGTCCGCCCATGAAAAGCTGGGGCAGAAAGGCCCTCGCGCCAAGGAGGAAGGGCGACCGAAGGAAGGGGATCGCGAAAGCACGGAGCTGCCGAAGGGGAGAGCTGTCGAAGAGAGGGCACCCTCGCCAAGGGAGAAGGAGAGCAGATGGCCGAAAAGAGGACCAGCTTCAAACGAAAGACCTTTGTCGTCTGGATCCTGGCGGTGGCAGTGGTCCTCTCGCTCTACTTCACGCACAAGGACCAGATCGACGTCGAATGGATCAGAGCCGTGGTCCACGACAACCGCTCTCTCATCATCCCCTTCTATCTCCTCCTCCTCTCCGGCCTTGGGCTGACATTCATCCCCTCGACGCCCTTCGCCATCGCCGGGGTCGCCCTCTTTGATCCGACCCTGGCCTATTTCCTGAATCTGGTGGGGATCATCACCTCTTCCACCATCGTCTACCATTTTGCCGGATTCCTGGGTCTACGGGCGGCGTTCGACTCCAGGTACCCCCACAAGATCCAGAAGGTAAAAGAAGCACTCCATCGGAAGGAGCTTCCCATCATCGTCGGCTGGAGTTTCTTCCCGGCGGTCCCAACCGACCTGATCATCTATGTCGCCAGCACCCTGAAGATCCCCCTGTGGAAATGCCTCCTGGGAGTGCTCCTGGGGGAAGGGGTTCTGAACGCCTTCTATATATTCGGGGTGAACGCCGCCTTGTAGGAAAATCCGGAGGTGGGAGAACCCCGAGGTCCTCGAGCCCGAAATCAGAAAAACCCTCCCCAGACGGAGAGGGCTCGGGAGATAAGGCGAGACGAAGGTCGATTATCGCTGACGACCTCTTTCCCTCGGCTGAATCAGGACCAGCCGCGACATGTCGTCCGCGGTTCCGATCTCCTGATCGGGGCCGTTCGAAACCAACTGAACCGAGTCTCTCTTGATCTGGAGAGTGTAGGCAACCCCCCAGGCGTCGACGCTGGCACCTCCGAAGAAGTGGCGGTTCATCCAGCCCTGGAACGGGTTCCCCGGTTCGGGGAGGCTGGAGCCCTGTTCGACCCGGGTCTGCAATTCCCGGACGATTCGGTCCATCTCACCTTTGGTTTGCCAGCCAAGAACCGGATTCACGACGGGGCTTATGGTCTCCAGTACCACCGGCCGGGTTTGAGGCGCATAAAGGGCCGCCCCGAAGAGGACGAGGAGGATCAAGATGATTTTGAACAAGTGAGCTTCCTCCCACTCGGTACCCAGGCGCGGTCGGGAACGCCCCATCACGGAGGTTTTCACCACTACTGCCGATCTTTTTAAATCTAGACCTGACACAATCCGCGAACAACGTCCACGAAAACCGAGCCCTGGCCCTCGAGTTCCCACGGCACGGATCCATGCATTGCCAGGGGAGTAGTGGTTTGGAAGCGTTCAACCTCAGAATCAGGAGCCTCCGTGCCGAACCGACTGGCCGACGAAACCAGCCCCTATCTCTTGCAACACGCCGACAACCCCGTGGATTGGCACCCGTGGGGAGAAGATGCCCTGGCCCTGGCACGGCGGGAGGACAAACCGATTCTCCTGTCCATAGGGTACTCAGCCTGCCATTGGTGCCACGTCATGGAGCGGGAATCGTTCGAAGACGCCGACACGGCGGCGATGATGAATGACGGATTCGTCAACATCAAGGTCGACCGGGAGGAACGGCCCGACATCGATTCCATCTACATGCGGGCCGTCCAGGCCAGCTTCGGCCGGGGGGGGTGGCCTCTCACCGCCTTTCTGACTTCCGACGGCCGATTCTTCTTCGGCGGCACATACTTCCCACCGGAGCCTCGCTTCGGGATGCCGTCTTTCCGGCAGGTCATGGCCTCGGTGCTCGACGCCTATGGGAACCGCCGGGAGGAAATCGAAAAGGGAGCGGACAGACTACTGACGGCCCTAAGGGGGGTCCCCCCGAACCAACCACCTGCTGGCGGTACGGGTTCGGAACGGGGTTCGTCGCATGGGGGTGCCGGAGCAGCCGGGCCGGGGGTCACGCTTTCGCGTCTCGCTCCGGAAGTCCTCTCCACCGCCGCCCGTTCCCTCAAAGGCCAGTTCGACCCCCCTCATGGCGGTTTCAGCCCAGCACCGAAGTTCCCGCAGCCGGTCACCCTGGAGTTCCTCCTGAGCCACGCCCATGGAACAGGGGACCGGGAGGCGCTGGAGATGGTTCTCACCACCCTTCGATCCATGGCCCGGGGCGGAATGCGGGACCACCTCGGAGGCGGCTTCCACCGCTACTCGGTGGATAATCGCTGGTTGGTTCCCCACTTCGAGAAGATGCTCTACGACAACGGGCTCCTGGCCCGGGTCTATCTACACGCTTACCAGATGGTTGGCGAGGAGGAACTCAGAGACATCGTGACCTCCACCCTCGACTACGTCCTGGAGGACCTCAGGGGCCCGGAGGGAGGTTTCTACTCCGCCAGGGACGCCGATTCCGAGGGAGAGGAAGGGACGTTCTATCTGTGGACTCCGGAGGAAGTGACGGCGGTTCTTGGAGAGGAAGGGGCTGCCCTCTTCCTCCGAGCGTACGACGTCACTCCTTCAGGGAATTTCGAGGGGAAAAACATCCTTCACCTGCCCAGGGGCATGGACTCCCTGGCGCAGTCGGAAGGCTGTCCTCCGGGTGAACTGGCCCGGCGTCTAGCAGAAGGAAGAGCAAGGCTCCTGGCTGCCAGAGAGAGGAGAGACCCCCCCTTTCGCGACGAAAAGGTACTGACCAGTTGGAACAGTTTTGTCCTTCGAGCCCTGGCAGAAGCGGGGGCCTGCCTCGGCCGGGAAGACTACCTGGACGCCGCCAGGGAGAACGCCCATTTCCTCCTGGGATCCCTCCGTCAGGACAGGAGACTCCATCGCAGCTGGAAGGCCGGAGAGAGCAAGATCCCCGGGTTCCTGGAGGACTACGCCGGTCTAGGGAATGCTCTCCTGGCTCTCTACGAAGCGACGTTGGAACCGCGATGGTTGGTGGAGGCCCGAGAGCTGGCCGAACAGGTCCTGGATCTCTTCTGGGATGAGGAGCTCGGGCTATTCTTCGACTCTGCCCGGGATGGAGAAGAACTGGTGGTCCGGCCCCGAGAGGCCATGGACAGCGCCACCCCTTCAGGAAACTCTCTGGCCCTGGAGCTTCTCTTGCGCTGCTCGGCCCTTTTCGGCAAGAAGATCTTCCGCGACCGGGCGGTAAGGGCTCTCCTTTCCGAGACCGGAGCAGCTACGCAGTTCCCGTCGGCGTTTGGCCACTTCCTCTCCGCCCTTTCGTTTGCGTCGACCCCTCCCGTGGAGGTCGCCCTCTTGGGAGACCCAGGCGAGAGGGCCATAGCGGAGTACCTGAAGGTCGTCCACCAGAGGTTCCTGCCATCCCGCCTGGTGGCAGGAGGGGACTCGAAAAAGCTCCCGCCACTCCCCCTTCTGGAGGGCCGAACATCGGCAGATCACAGGCCCACCGCCTACGTTTGCCGGGAATTCACCTGTACTCCGCCCATTCTGGATCCACAAACCCTCGCCGAGGAGCTCGGCAATTCGGCCCTGGAGGAATAGAAATGCACGGTTTCGATTCGGCGCACCGGAAGGGGATGAGCCCTGGAAGGGGTGGCGGAAGGGGGAATCTGGTCTTTTCTTTTTGCTACCTTTCATCGCCCTTGTACAAAGAACGCTCGCAGTTTTGCACCCGAGGAGAACACCGTGGGGCCTGACAACCTGCCAGAAGGACTTGGGCCGGAGGATCTGGTTCGCATGTATCGAACCATGGTCACCGCTCGGAGGCTGGACGACCGTGAGATCAGCCTGAAAAGGCAGAACAAGATCTTCTTCCAGATATCCGGCGCCGGCCACGAAGCTATCCAGGTAGCTTTGGCCGCTCACATGAAACCAGGCCACGATTGGTTCTATCTCTATTACAGGGACCGGGCTTTCAGCCTCGCCCTGGGCATGTCTCCCCTGAATCAGCTCCTCCAGGCGGTAGGAGCCGCCGATTGCCCGCAAACCGGGGGGAGACAGATGCCCGGGCACCCCACCAGTGTGGAGTTGCAGATCCCGAGTTCGTCCTCTCCCACCGGCACCCAGTTCCTCCAGGCCGTCGGCACATCCGAGGCCGGCTTTCGAGCCGCGCTCCATCCGGACCTACGAGAGAGGGTCACCAACCCCCAGGATGACGAAGTGACCATCGCCTGTTCCGGAGACGGAACCACCTCCCAGGGCGAGTTCTGGGAGGCCTTGAATACAGCCTGCAACCTCAAGCTGCCGGTGATCTTCCTGGTGGAGGACAACGGCTACGCCATTTCCGTGCCGGTGGAGGTTCAGACCCCGGGCGGAAGCATTTCAGAGCTGGTTTCGGCCATGCCGAACCTCCTGGTACGAGAGTGCGACGGGACGGACATCCTGGACAGCTACCGGGCCGCGGGAGATGCAGTAGCCCACTGTCGAGGGGGTCAGGGGCCGGCCCTCCTTCACGCCCATACGACCCGTCCTTATTCCCACTCCATGTCCGACGACGAACGTATGTACCGGACGCGGGAAGAACGGGAGGAACAGGAGCGGAGAGACCCCCTTACCCGCGCTCGCCAGACGATTCTGGGGTTGGGCATCGCCTCAAGTGAAGACCTGGACGTTCTGGAGGAATCGGTCCTTAGCGAGGTGGCGCAAGCCGCCGAAGAAGCCGTTCAGCACCCTCAGCCCGAACCCGACACCGCCCTCGAGCACCTTTACTCCGAGGAGGTGGATCCCACGGGACCGGATTTCGATACGGAAGATTCTCCGGCATACCCCGAGGACGGGAAACTCCTGACCATGGTGGATCTCCTCAACGCTTGCCTCCAGGACGAGATGGAGCGGGAGCCGGGAATCGTGGTCTTCGGGGAGGATGTTGCCGATGCTTCCCGGGAGGAGGCTCTGGAGGAGGTGTCGGGCAAGGGAGGCGTATTCAAGGTCACACACGGCCTGCAGCGACGTTTTGGTGGTACCAGGGTCTTCAATTCGCCCCTGGCAGAGGCCAACATCATCGGCCGGGCCATCGGGATGGCCGCCCGGGGTCTGAAACCGGTTGTGGAGATTCAGTTCTTCGACTACATCTGGACCGCCTTCATGCAGCTCAGGGACGAGCTGGCCATGATGCGGTACCGGTCCAATGGCACCTTCTCTGCCCCTGTGGTGGTTCGGGTCACCTACGGGGGCTATCTGAAGGGAGGCGGGCCGTATCACTCCCAAACGGGAGAGACCCTCTTCACACACACGCCCGGGCTGCGGGTGGCCCTTCCCTCGACGGCGGAGGACGCCAACGGACTGCTACGGACAGCTATCCGCTGTGACGACCCGGTCATCTTCCTGGAGCACAAGCACCTTTATCGCCAGGTCTACAACAAGGGAAGGAATCCCGGCCCGGACTACATGATCCCGTTCGGCAAAGCGAAAGTGGTGAGGGAGGGCTCCGACCTCACCGTTGTTACCGTCGGGGCTTTGGTGAAACGGTCTCTCGATGCGGCTCGGCTCGCTTCGGAGGAGCACGGCGTAGAAGTCGAGGTCATCGATCTTCGGAGCCTTTCTCCCTTCGACATGGATGCCATCGCCACGTCCGTCAAGAAGACCAACAAGGTCCTGGTGGCCCACGAAGATTCCCTGTCCTGGGGAGTGGGGTCGGAAATCGTGGCACGCATCGCCGACGAGCTTTTCCCCTGGCTGGATGGACCGGTACGGCGGGTAGCGTCTCTGGATACCTGGGTGGCCTACGCCCCGCAACTGGAGAACGCGATCCTGCCGCAAACGAAGGACGTCCTGGAGGGTGTCCTGGATCTGGCTCGATTCTGAGGGGCCATGTTGAGGGATGGACCGAGGTTCAAGGCCGTCAGAAGACCCAGGAGCCGCCAAGGACCAGGGCCCGGTACCGGTAGTCCGAATCACCGGTGCTGAAGCTCTGCAGGCCCGCGGAGGAGTATCCACCGGAAAGGGATAGTACCCGCCCTGGAGCGAGTCGGTACGAGACTCGAGCCGAGGCCCGGAGGGCTGCACTGTAGTCCCCTTCGCTCCGGATCTTCTGGGCTCCGGGCGAGAATTCCAGCAAGAGCCCCCACCGGCCCGTCTCCCAGGCACCCTTGGCCATGAGCTCCGTCAGGCCGAAATAATCGGGATCGAAATAGAAGTCGTCCAGGTCCTCATCGAAGCCGAAATACCGGTGGCTCACGCCCAGGGTCCACCCCCCCCTCATGCCTCGAGTGGCCTGAACCCTGAAGTGGATCCGTTGGTTTTCCTCCCCCCCATGGTAGGTCCCGGCCCCGGCCGTTCCCGAGAGCTGCCAGCCCGGAGCCGGTGTCCAGCGGCCGGAAAGATCCACGGTCTCCACCCGGACTCCCCGCTCCACCAACTGGGCCGTGACATCCAGGGGATGCCGGGAAAGTTGGATGGATCCACCGAGCCGGTTCCGGACCGGCGTCGTCAAACCGGCTCTGAAGGAGGTAAAGGACGACCTGCCGGATCCGTCCGTCTCCGTCCCACCGGCGCCGGCGGTGAGGCTCCAGCCCGGTTCGAGCTGGAGAGACGCGTTGATGTTCACACCCCAGGAGCTCCTGGATAAGTCGATTCCGGTCTGTTTCAGCTCGCGGGTGTAGGCCTCGCCGTGAACGCTGAGGTGAGGGATCGGATTCCATCTCCCTCGGAATTGAGCCGTCGTCATGCGATTGTCATCGGAATCCCCTTCCCTCACGAGAGTGACCCACGCCCTGGGGGATAGGGCCGCGTCGACCCAAGCCAGCTGTTCCTCAAGTTCCGGAGCTCCCGTTGGCCCAGAGCCGGCTTCATTCAGGACCTCCCGGGCAGCCGCGTTCCTTCCCTGCCAGCGGAGGTTCTGGACCAGGCCCGCCCTCGAGGCGGGATCGCCGGGTGAACTGGCCAACGCCAAGCGCCAGGCTTCCTCACCCTCAGGCAAATACCCTCCCCAGGTGAGCGTACGGGCCAGGCCCTTCTGCGCCTCGAAGTTTCCGGGATCACGGGCGAGGATGTCTTGGTAGACCTCACGCGCTTCCCGGACCTGCGAGGCACTCCCCAGGACCCGGGCCTGAGCGAGGAGGATCCCTGTGGGGTCCTCCGAAATCCCCAGAAGCTCCTGGTAGGAGGAGAGAGCGGCGTCCTGTTCTCCGACCCAGGTTTGGATCTGGGCCCTGGCTTCCAGAGCCTGGAGGTTACCTGGATCGGACTCCAAAATTCGGTCCAGGGATTCAAGAGCCGCCGAGGTGTCCCCCTTCCAGGCCAGGACCCGAGCCCGGCTGACTCGGGCGTCATAGTTGGTGGGCTCGAGCTCCAGGAGTCGATGGAAGAGTCTCAGCGCTTCCTCGTACTCACCGTTCCAACCGGAAATGAGGGCCAGCCGATTAAGAGCCAGGCCGTCGGTGGAATCAGCGGCCAGGAGGTCTCGATACAGCTCACCGGCGGTCTCTGTGTCCCCTCTTTCCCAGGCCTCGGCCGCCCGTTGGTGCGTGACCCGCGGATTCCCCTGCACCTGGGCCGCCGAACGGGCCGTTGGAAGGCCCAGGAGGAGGGGGAACGCCAGGAGGACAACTCGTAGCGAACCACTCATGTCAGTACCGGGGAAGCCTCGGGTCCACCTCGTAGACCCACCCAAGGTAGCCCCCTTTCAGGTTGAAGACGTCCTGGAACCCCAAGGACATGAGGTCCTGCGCCACCAAAGCGCTTCGCACCCCGACGCGGCAGTACACGACGATGGGCGTGTCGTCTGGGAGCTCGGCTGCCCGGGTCCGAACCTCATCGTAGGGAATGAGCACCGCCCCCACCGCGGAAAGGTTCCCGATCTCCCACTCGTGGGGTTCCCGGACATCCAGCAGGAAGGGCCGGGGCATGTCCTCCAACCTCTTCTCGAGGTCCAGGGGGGTGACCTGGGGGACCGGAGGCCGCTGGGAGACATCGGGCCCCGCTTCCGTACCACAGAAAAGATCATAATCCACCAACTCCACCAGGGACGGGTCCTTGCTGCAGACGGCGCATTCGGGATTAGCCCTTATTCGGACTTCCCGGAATGAGAGTTCCAGGGCATTGAAGATCAGGAGCCTGCCGGCCAGAGACCTACCCACCCCCAGGACCAACTTGATCACTTCCGCCGCCTGGATCGAACCCATGATACCGGGCAACACGCCAAGAACCCCGGCTTCGGCGCAGCTGGGTATCAGGCCTGGGGGGGGTGGTTCCCGGAAAAGGCACCGGTAGCAGGGGCCTCCGTCCACGCCAAAGACCGAAGCCTGTCCCTCCCACCTGTCCACGGCCCCGTAGACGAAGGGTCTTCCCAGACGGATACAGGCATCGTTCACCAGATACCGAGTTGGGAAATTGTCGCTCCCGTCCACCACCAGGTCGTAGGGGCCGAGAATCTCGAGGGCGTTGGCGCTGGTGAGGCGAGTTGGATGCAAAACCACTTCAACGTTCGGATTCAACTCCCAGAGGCGGGCCCGGGCCGAATCGACCTTGGGCTGGCCGAGGAAGGAGATTCCATGGAGGATCTGGCGTTGAAGATTCGAGAGGTCCACGAGATCGGCATCCACTACACCCAGGGTTCCCACACCGGCCGCCGCCAGGTACATGGCGACGGGCGAACCCAATCCCCCGACGCCCACCAGGAGGACCTTTGCCTCAGCGAGGGCTCGTTGACCCTGGGGGCCCACCTGCGGCAAAACGAAATGCCGGGCATAGCGGAGAAGATCCTCCCGCTGGAACCCGGCATAGGCGGAGTCGGCGTTGGCCGCCGCAGAAGGCCCGACGCCGCCCGAATCCTGTATGCTCGGCGTACCGGTCTGGGGTGACTCGTGGGAATCGCTCATAGCTCTTGGGATGAAACCCTGCAAGGACTGAAAGGTCCCTGGGAATCTTCCTACGAAAGTCTTCGTTGACAACATCCATGGCGTACATTATCATCTACGAAGGAATTCGTAGACACTCCTGGGACTTCGAGGCGAAACCGTGGAAGAACCGGTGTTCACAGGAAGAGAGTTGGACATCATGAGTGTCCTTTGGCGCCAGGGATCGGGATCGGTGGCGGAGGTACGGAAGGCCCTGGGAGATACTGTCGCCTACACCACGGTGCTGAAGATTCTGCAGATCCTCGAGGAAAAAGGGGCAGTCCGGCATGAATCCGAGGGCCGGGCATACCGGTACTTCCCTTTGGTGGAACCCGGGGAAGCCGGCCGGAGCGCCCTGACGCGGATCCAGGAAAAGATCTTCGGCGGCTCCGCCGAGCTCCTCCTCACCCAGTTGGTCTCGGATCAGGACATCTCTCCGGGAGAGCTGGCCCGCATGCGGAAGCTCCTGGACGACCTCTCCGAGGAGGAGGGCGAATGATGTCAGCCCTCATGATCTACGGGATTGTCCTGACGGTCTTCCTGGCCGCTGCCACCCACTTCCTCGACCGTGGGCTGCGGTCCTTGGGGCGACCGACCCGCTGGGTTTGGGCCCTGGGTATGGCTGCTTCGGTGGGAGTGGTGCTGGAAACGGCGGCTTGGGATGCTGCGCCGAGCGAAGCGGCGCCGGCGCGGGCGGTACCCGTCGACGTCCTTTACGATCTCTTGGCTTGGGGGCCCGTTCTGGACCCGGCGGTTCCGACTCCCCCCGAAACCATGGACGGGCCGTTGACCCTCCTCTGGCTTCTCTCTTCACTCTCACTCCTGGCGGCAACTCTCTGGGCCGCGCGGCGCTTGCACCTTGCCAGAAGGCGGTGGAAGAAACAACGGGTGGGAGCTTGGGAGGTACTGGTATCAGAAGGTCTCGGGCCGGCGGTCCTCGGTTTGCTCCGGCCGGTGATTGTAGTTCCACCCTGGGTGTTGGAGCTCAGTCCGGAAAAGCAGGAGATGATCCTCCTTCATGAGATAGAACATCAGGGAGCCAGGGATCCGGCCCTTCTGGTCCTGGGTCTGACCATGGTGGCCTTCATGCCCTGGAATCCCGCCCTCTGGTGGATGGGCCGGCGCCTCCATCTGGCGGTGGAGGGCGATTGCGACGCCAGGGTCCTGGCCAGGGGCGTCCCCGCCAGACGTTACGGAAGTCTACTCC
>JASFVN010000249.1:0-6800 GCA_050049805.1 Gemmatimonadota bacterium | reverse complement strand
CCTGATCAGACGGAGGAGTGTGCCCGTGAAAAACCGACATCCTACGCGGAGAGAAGCCATCAAAGCCGGCTTCCTGGCCGGGGCCGGCCTCGCTGCCGGACGGCTCCCCTTGGTGGCTGCAGAGCCGGTCAGGCCCCGGGATCTTTCCAACACCCAACTTCCCCTCATCACAAAGGCGATCCCTTCGACAGGAGAGCAGATTCCCGCCGTGGGTCTGGGCACCAACCAGTATGGAGTCAGCACTCCTGAAGAGATGGCTCCTCTGCGAGAGGTCCTCCGGGCAATGCCCGAGCTGGGGGGGAAGGTCATCGACACGGCTCCGTCCTACCGTCGCTCGGAGACGGTCCTGGGGGAACTCATGGCCGAGCTGGGAAACCGGGATCAGTTCTTCCTCTCCACCAAAGTCACGGCTCCCGACGGAAACGTCGACGAAGGCATCCGCCAGATGGAGAACTCCTTCGAGGTTCTCAAAACCGACGTCATCGACCTCATGGAGGTCCATAACCTCAACGGCACAGAGGCCATCCTTCCCGTGATGAGGGAATGGAAGCAGGAGGGGCGAATCCGGTATATCGGGGTGACGACGTCCCGAAACCAGGCCCACGGAACCCTCATGGAGATCATGCGCCAGGAGGAGCTGGACTTCATCCAGGTCAACTACTCCATCGCGGACCGAGCAGCCGCCGACCAGGTCCTTCCCCTGGCCCAGGAGTTGGGAATTGCCGTGATGCTGAACGTGCCCTTCGGTGGTCGAAGGGGAGGGAACGTCTTCAGCCTCCTGGCCGACAAGGAACTTCCGGAATGGGCGGCCGAATTCGACTGCAACTCGTGGGCTCAGTTCTGCCTCAAGTACCTGATTTCCCACCCGGCCGTGACCTGTCCCATTCCAGGTACCACCGACGTGGAGCACCTGGAAGACAACCTGGGTGCCGCCCGGGGTCACCTACCGGACCCGGCCATGCGGAAGCAAATGGAAGAGCTGTTCGATTCGTTCTAGGAAAAGGGACGGCCGGCCTCCGAGGCCATCTGCTTCTCGTAACACTCCTTGCAGATCCCGTGGGAGAACTGGATGTCGCCCCGCTCTGCAACATAGGTTTCCAGATCCTGCCAGTTGGCCTGCTCGTCCCAGTCGGCCTCTTTATCCCGGATCTTCTTGCAGTACATGCAGATGGGGAGAAGCCGCTGCATGAGCTGCACTTCCGTCTGCAGGGCCAGAACACGCTCCGCCACCTTGAGACGGGCCGTCAGCTGGTCCATGTCCACCGGTTTGGTGAGGAAGTCGTCGGCCCCGGCATCCATGGCCTCCAGGTAGCTCCCTTTACCGGACAGGGACGTTAGAACGATGATGTACGTGTAGGGCTGATCGACCTGGGCACGGATGGCTTGCGTGACCTCCCCGCCGTCCATCCCCGGCATCATCCAGTCGGTGATGATGATTCTCGGGCGTTCCTCCTCGAAGATGGACCATGCTTCGGTGCCGTCCCGTGCTTCCAGAACCTCGTGGCCGAGCTCCTTCAGCTTGGTGCCGAGGACGACTCTCGATACCCCCTCGTCCTCGGCGATCAGTATGCGCATCAGCGAACCTTACCGCCCCCGTAGGAGCCTTTGAAATGCGTCGTTGTCCGTGGCGAAGGCCATGGCCGCATCGCCGGACCTCAGGATTCGGATATTGAGGATCCGGTCACCCGTCTCGAAGTCCCCCAGCACATGACTCCCGGCTACGATCCGGCCCAAGGCGGTGTACCGATCGTCCAGCCCGGAGTCCGCCTCCAGGGTGATGTAGAAGCTGTCGGGCCCGGAGAGCCCCAGAATTCCAGCTCCGTCGTGACTCATGGCGGAGTTGGGAGTCAGGGGAAGGTCCCGAACCACGAGAGGCCTGCGGACCTCCGCGTCGATGACGGCGTTGATCAACCCGGATCCGACCTCGCCGATCTCCCCCAAGGGTGGTCCCTGACGGCCCCGGCCAGACGCGGATTGCTCCCCCACCCCCTCGGCGAGTCGGATGAAGTTGGCCACCTGGAGCGGCGCATTCTCGAAGTCCAGGCTGGCGATCACCCGGGCACCCGACGAGACGGTAATGTCGGCGAAGATCCCGTCGGGAAGATATGTACCCTCCCGGGTGAGGGGCTCGTCGAGGTTGGCGATGCCGTAGGCCACCACGGCCGTCACCAGCGCCGAATGCTCCTGATGGTCGGTGTAGGGGACCAGCTCACTGTAGGTGTCGTAGAGGGTGTGCCAGGCCCGGCCATAGGAGTAGTCCGTCTCGGTCCTGAATCGGAAAATAGGAATCCCCTCCACGGCGAAGGAAGCATGGTCTGAGCCCCCGAGGGAGGTAGGTCGTGTACCGGGGTAGTGGTTGACGGAAAGCTCGAAGGGCCAGCGCGGGTCCAGGTCCGTCAGAGGTTCGGTGATGGTCCTCAGATCCTCCTCCCAGGCGGGAGGCACAGCGGCCCCCGTAATGGCGCTGGGGCTCCCGTCCCGGTTGATCATGGTGACGATCTTGTCATGCAGGGCGACGTTGTCGGCGACCCAGTCCTGGGAACCGACCAGCCCGATCTCCTCCGCGGCGAACAGGATCATGGCAATGGATCTCTTCGGAGTCCCGCCCGCCGCTTTGATGAGGCGAAGGGCCTCCATCCCGGGGGAGAACCCGGATCCGTCGTCCACTCCCCCCGTGCCGCCGTCGAATGAATCGAAGTGGCCTCCGAGAATCACATACTCGTCCGGGTAGGTCGTTCCGGGGATCACACCGACGATGTTGTGGTACGGGACCGGTCCCATCTTGAACCAGTTGCGAATGTCGAACTCCAGCTCAACCGGCTCCCCGGCCTCCACCATAGAGCGGATTTCATCGTATTCGCTGTCCACCAACTTGATGTCCGGCAGTTCCGGCAGCCGGTCCCAGGAAACCACATGGCCGTCCAGGATCTTCAGGGGAAGGGTTCCACTCTGGATGGTGCCCAGGGCCCCTGCGTCCACCAGGGTTTGGGTGAGGGGCGGCATGAGCTGGGAATCGGAGTATTCCGGTGTATTCCGTCTGCCGTCACGGCCGAACCCCGAGCTCTCCCCGCCGATGAGGACCCAGGCGCCGTCGAACTTCGACGGGTCGGCCCGGACCTCGGCGATGGCCTCTTCCACCGCGACTCGTTTGGCTTCCACCTGCTCCGGAGTGGGCCCTCTGCCCGGGATCGAATAGGGATCGGCATTCAGAATCACGACTCGCCCACGCTGGACCCCTTTCGTCCCGGCGGTGAAGGACGGGGTCCCGAAGTAAAGAGGCTTCTCTTCGGGAGCCACCATCTTCCCGAACCACGGTCCCCGATTGAATCCCACGGGTACCTCCCCGACCTCGTCCAGGTAGGCTTCCACGCCCCACTCCTCGAACTGCCACAAGGCCCATTCGGCTGCATTCACGTAGGCGTCGGAACCCGTCATGCGTCCGCCGAACCGGTTGGTCGCGTAGTCCGCCCACTTCATGACCTGGTTGTCGGTGGTCCCGAGCTCGATGATCCTCTGGACCACCGGGTCGTCTTGTCCGGCAAGGGGAGCACTCGAAGTGGGGAGAGCGAAGGCGAGGGCTGAGAGGCAGGCTGCCAGCCGAAGAAGAGGACGAGACATGGATCCTCCAATGAGAGATGGGGTGCGCGACGTGGTGCCAGAGATGGAAAATGCCGGGGGCATTCGGTATTCAGCAAGGAGCACGCTGGTGTTCGCTCAGGAGCTTTCCACGTTGTGTCTCACGGCGACGCTCCGGGCCGCCAACTGCGAGAGGAGATGGTCTCCCCTCGATCCGCCAAAAAGCTCCTCGGGAAAATGGACCCCCTTCTCCGTGAGGTCCCCGGCCGAGATCATCCGAGCCGCCACCGATGCCGGAAAACCAGTGGTCCTTGCCATGGCAGTATCGCCGCTCTCCGGATCCATGTAGTCCAGTAACTCGAAGGAATGAGTAACGACCTGGCCCCCGGTTTCACCTCTCACAACCACCCTCATGACCAGAATGTCTCCCTCCGGACTCAGCTCGAACAAAGGGGCCACCTGCTTGATCAACACGTCTCTCGGAGCCACCTCCACCGACCCGACCTGCACGGGCTCGGCCTCCAGCAGGCCACACTCGTTCAAGAAGGCGACCTTTTCGGCGAAGCCCGGGTACCGGAGCGTCTTTTCCTCCAACGTGTCCCGAAACTTCCCTCCCATGGTCAGGACGAGGGAGGCCAGGCCGTCGGTGTAGAACGCCTCGAGGGGGCCGATGGACGGAAATTCCAGGATTTCGATGCCCGTAAGGGGAGGGACTTTCTCCCAGGTTCCGCCCCTCCAGACCTGGGCCGGCCGGAGGTACGCGCCGAACATGCTCACCAACGAATACACTGTCTGGTACTCCAGCGGCGGCGTCCGTTTCACCGGAAGGCCGCCGACGTAGATGACACCCGAGTGGGCCTCGTCCAGGCCTTCTAAACCCCTGGCGGTCAGGACATTGCTCAGGCCCGGAGCCACCCCGAAGCCAGGTATGACCAGGACCCCCGCCTCCAGGGCGGTGGCGTTCAGGTCGCGTCGCAGCTCGGGCTTGCTCCCCACCAGGTCCACCATGGAGACTCCGGCCGCCACCCCCGCCTTCAAGGCATCCAGGGCGTACGCGTGGGGGAGAGCTCCAATGGCCGCACTGTGTCCCCGCAGGGCTGCGGCAGCAGAGGCGGTATCCTGAACATTCACCGGCACGGCCCGTACCCTATCCGAGTCCAGCAAACCTGCCACATCCTCCAGCTTCCCGGTATCCGAATCCAGGATTGTAACCGAGCATTCCGGCTCGGTCTCCAGGAGGTCTTTCGCGATTACCCTCCCCATCATCCCGGCCCCGACGACAGCATAGCTTTTCATCTCGGATCCTCGTTTGGGTCAACGATCGAGATTTCCCTAGCTGGTGAACACGAACCCCAAAAGCAGATACGCCACCGATACCACCCCTGCCACGACGAGGGCGTAGGGAAGCTGGGTTCTGACGTGGTCGATGTGATCGCAAGCACCCCCGAGGGACGATAGCACGGTGGTGTCTGAGAGGGGCGAGCAATGGTCTCCGAAGACACCCCCCCCGGCCACCGCCGCAAAGGAGGCTGTCACAAGCGTTCCCATCTCCCCTCCACCGAACTGGATAGCCATGGGAATCACGATGGGGATCATGATGGCATAGGTGCCGAAGGAGGTTCCGGTGGAGAAGGCGACGAACCCGCTGATGACGAAAGCAAGGAGGGGCAGGACTGCTGGGCTCATGGTGTCCTGGGTCAACTCTACCACAAAGGCCGCGGTCTGCATCTCCCTGCTCACCGTGTTGATGCAATAGGCCAATGCCAGAATCAACACGGCTCCCATCACTCCTTTTATGCCGGCCAGCGCCGTCTGAACCAGCCCCTGGAGGGAGTCGAGCCTCTGGATCCACATGGTCACGCCCAATACGGCGCAAGCCAGCATGAACGCTTCCAGAACCGACGCTCTTCCCAGGGCGGCGAAAGTCCACACGTTCGTGCCGATGACAATCACCACCGGCAACGCGAAGTTCAACAGAATGCTCCGGCGGGGGGAGTCCGACGCTTCGATCCCCGTCAGCTCCTTTCCCATCATGGGAATCGCCCCGTCCCGGAGGACCTTTCCCGTCGTGGCTGCTCTTTCCTCCGCCTTCCGCATGGGACCGAAGTCCGGGATCGCCTTGAATGCGATCAGGCCAACCATGACAACGGTCAGGATCCCGTAGAGGTTGAAGGGCACACTCCGGATGAAGAGTTCCAGACCGTCCTCCAGACTGCCTACCCCTGCCTGGGCAGCGAGGCCGCTCAGATACGCCGCCCAGGCCGAGATCGGAACCAGTACGATGACCGACGCAGATGTGGAATCGCAGATATAGGCCAATTTTTCCCTGGACATCCGATATCGATCCGTCAGGTCTCGCATGACGGCACCGACGAAGAGAGGGCTGAAGTAGTCGCTGAAGAATACGGACAGGCCGAGACCCCAGCCCATGGCGCCGGCTCTCTTGTGGTCGGTTACGACCCTCGAAGCTTTTTCGCGGAAGAGTGCGATGGCACCGGACCGCTGAAGGAAAGCCACCAGGACCCCGATGCAGAGCTCGATGGTGCACAGCCAGATGAAATCCTCGTTTCCCAGAGATCGGGTGATGAGCCCCGGCAGCCCCTGGAGTCCCTGCCCCATGAGGAGGACCCCCACCAGACAAGCAAGAAGAAGGCTGACCAGCGCGTCCCTGAGGAGGAACGCCAGGACCACGGCGAGAAGGGCCGGAACCAGGGATACCCAGGTCGGCTCCGCCACAGTGCTCTAACCGTCCACTCCGAAGCGGAAGACCGTTTGGCTCCGGTATTCCTGGCCTGGCCTGAGGATGGTGGAGGGGAAGGCCTCCTGGTTCGGTGAATCGGGGAAGTGCTGGGTCTCCAGGCAGAATCCGGTTCTGTGTTGGTAGACCGTTCCATCCTTCCCGGTGATGGATCCGTCCAGGAAGTTCCCGGAGTAGAACTGGATTCCGGGTTCCGTGGTGACGATCTCCAGGGTTCTTCCGGAGTTGGGCTCCACCACCGTCGCCGCCCGGTACAGAGGACCGGCCTCAGCTCCGGCTTCCACCACGGTCTGATCCAGGACGAAGTTGTGATCATACCCTCCGCCAAAGACGATCTGCTCATGGTCTGCGCCGATTCGCTCCCCGATGGTGTGGGAGGCCCGGAAGTCGAAGGGAGTGCCCTGGACCGGGGCGATCTCACCGGTCGGGATCAGGGTCGGCCCCACCGGGGTGTAGTGGCTCGCGT